>CAKQAD010000026.1 GCA_934215545.1 uncultured Prevotella sp. | reverse complement strand
GAGATGCTGAAGTACTTCACAGAGTTCTGGTGTTCTGACGATACCGACCCATATGAGCGCATCTACATACAGTGGAGCCTGTCTAAGTTCTTCCCGGCTAAGACTATGGGTTCGCATGTAACCAACTGGAACAAAAATACATCTGTTAAGTTCCGCACCGATGTTTGCAGCTC
The DNA here is from genome assembly GCA_934215545.1 of uncultured Prevotella sp. Taxonomy (GTDB): domain Bacteria; phylum Bacteroidota; class Bacteroidia; order Bacteroidales; family Bacteroidaceae; genus Prevotella. The sequence continues at coordinate 19,307 of CAKQAD010000026.1, read as the reverse complement.
ATGCAAGCTAGGTTTCGATATCGACCTTAAGTCGCTCTCGGCTGACGATTATAAGTTTGTACAGCAGGCAGTAAAGAACTACAACGATATGAAGCCTATGATTCTTGAGGGCGACCAGTATCGTTTGATTTCTCCATACGATGGTAGTCATTGTGCCATCAACTATGTAAGCAAGGACAAGCAGCGTGCCGTACTCTTTGCCTACGATTTGCATCCACGTTACAAAGAACCACTGCTTAACGTGAAGCTTCAGGGCTTGGATGCAAGCAAGATGTATACTGTAAAGGAGACCAACCTTATGCCAGGCAAGGCTTCGGAGCTTGAGTGCGACGGCAAGCAGTATAGTGGCGACTATCTGATGAAGGTTGGATTGAACGTATTTACAGCACAGGATGGCACAAGCCACGTGCTGACGCTCAAGTAAATGATATTTGTAAAGTAGTTGGGTAATATAGGTTTAAGAAGTTTTTGATTAGTAAAGAGCGAGGTCGAATGTTATTAATTAGCAACGACTTCGCTCTTTTTCTTTGTTTGTTTGATAATGATAGTGTTCTCAACTACTTCTGACTAAAAGTTATCGGCACAAAGTACTTCACATCAACGGGCTTGCCCTTCTGCTTGCATGCCAATGTCTTTATGCCTGTGCGTTGACCTCGGACGCCACTTTTACCATCCAAGAATTGTAAAAAATAAATATTTTTCGGCTTTTGGTTGGCTGTTTCTTTTATTTGCACTATCTTTATGCCCTATTAGCAAATAACGCCCTAAAAACATTATTGACAATTGTATAAACACCGCAAGATATGAAAATTCTAACCGGAGCCCAAATTCACGAACTCGACAAATACACCATCGAACACGAGCCGGTGGCTTCAATAGAACTCATGGAGCGTGCTGCACGCGCCATAACGAATGCCATCTGCGAGCAATGGAACACAGCCACATATATAGTGGTGTTTGCAGGTCCAGGCAACAATGGTGGCGACGCGCTGGCAGTGGCGCGCATGCTGGCAGAGAAAGGCTATGTGGTGGATGCATTCTTATTTAATGTAAAGGGAATACTCAGCGAGGAGTGTCAGAAAAACCGCGACCGCATAGTGAACGAGGGCGTGGTGCGCAACATCACAGAAGTGCGCACCAATTTCGACCCGCCACAGCTCAACTCCCACACACTTATCGTCGACGGACTCTTCGGCTCTGGGCTCGACCGACCTCTCGACGGGGGCTTTGCCTCGCTGGTGAAATACATCAACCAATCAGCAGCGCAGGTGGTGAGCATCGACATTCCCTCCGGTCTCATGTGCGAGGACAACACCCACAACGACCCATCGGCAATAGTGAAAGCCGACCTCACACTAACGCTGCAGATGAAGAAACTGGCTATGTATATGGCCGACTGCCAGCAGTATCTTGGCATGGTGAAGGTGCTCGACATACGCCTGTCGAAAGAATATATAGCCAAGGTAGACACTCCATTCTGCACCATCAAGCCATCGTATGTGAAGTCGCAGATGCTGCAACGCGACGACTTCGCCCACAAAGGGACGATGGGTCATGCACTGCTCATTGCCGGCTCCTATGGCATGGCAGGAGCAGCAGTGCTCGCCTCGAAGGCATGTCTGCGCAGTGGAGTGGGCAAGCTCACCACGCTGACACCACGCACCAACTGCGACATAATGCAGATATCGGTGCCCGAGGCAGTGTGCCTGCTCGACCGCGACGACCACTACTCCGAGGCAGTGGCCACCGACGACTACGATGCCGTGGGCATAGGTCCGGGACTCGGACAAAGCGAAGACTCGGCACTGGCACTAATGTCGCAGCTGCAGCAGACCCAATGCCCCATAGTGCTCGATGCCGATGCGCTGAACATGCTCGGAGCACACTCCTCATGCATACATAAGTTGCCCGACAACGTGATAATGACGCCCCACCCACGTGAGCTCGACCGATTGGCGGGCCGCCCGCCACACTCCGACTTTGAACGCCTGCGCCTGGCGCGCGATATGGCAGAAGACCTCCGCGCATACATCATACTCAAAGGGCATCACTCCGCACTATGCCTTCCCGATGGCAGCGTGGTGTTCAACACCTCAGGCAATTCTGGAATGGCGACAGCCGGCTCTGGTGATGTGCTCACTGGCATCATCACCGCCCTGCTGGCGCGTGGCTACTCGCGCAAGAACGCTTGCCTCATTGCCATGTATCTGCACGGACTGGCAGGCGACATTGCTGCAGGCGAACTTGGCAAGGAGTGCATGATAGCAAGCGACCTGATAGAGGCATTGCCATTGGCTTTTGCACAGCTATATGGCAAATAAGCATAAGTAGATGTTCAAAATTAATCGCATATATGAATCTTATAAAAAGTTATGCATTTCAAATTAATTTTGCACACCTACATAAACAAACGGTTTTACTAAATTACACGATATATAATGAACAGACTAATCACTACAATAGCTGCTGCGGCAATGACGATAGCCGTCACTGCTGCCAACAAGCCCACCGAAGGACTTACATATTTCCTGCCAAAGACGGCAGTGCGCATGCAGGTGCTCGTGGAGAAGACGACAACCACTCCAGGACAGCTCGCCAACTATGCCAAAATCTACTTTCAGAAGGATGCTCCAACGCAGCCGTCTGCCGACTATCGCATTGTGGGCTATAAGTTCAGCACCGAGGGACGTGCCGACGAGTCGAAGCAGTTTGCAGTGTTCGTCGACAAGAAGCACACCGTGCTCTCTGTCGACACCGATGTCAACGGCTGTCTGCTTGCCATCAATACCAAAGGCGACAAAGCCGCTGCACCTACAACATTCACCCCGGCACCGCAGCCCACACCGCTCAATCCCTACGACTATATGAGCCAAGATGTTCTCTCGGCGGGCAACCTGCCAAAGATGGCACAGCTTGTGGCGCAGGAGATTTACGACATTCGCGACTCGCGCAACCAGTTGTCGCGTGGCGAAGCCGACTTCATGCCGAAGGATGGTGAGCAGCTCCGACTGATGTATGCACAGCTCAACACGCAGGAGGCAGCACTCATGCAGCTGTTCCTTGGCACCACAAAGGTCGACACCACAGAGCATGTTGTCACCTTCGTGCCAGAGCCGTCTGCCAAGCGCACCGTGGTGTTCCGCTTCTCGAAGAAATTCGGATTTGCCACTGCCGACGACCTCTCTGGCGAGCCTTACTATATGAACATCGACAACGAGAACTCCATAATGGCAGCACCTGCCGTGGCTGAGGAGGCAAAGAAGGAGAAAGACGAATTTCAACTTGGTGTGAGCCTGCCTGGCAAGATACGCCTCACACTCACTGCCGACGGCACTAACAAGGCCTACTTCGAAACCTACGCCGCACAGTTTGGCAAAGTGGAGATGCTCAGCGGTGCTTTGTTTGGCAAGAAATTCACATCGAAGATAAAGCTCGATACCGCTACCGGTGCCGTGACAAAGCTCGACACCGAGCCATTGGAATAAAGCTCCATGCTAAGGTTTTTTAATTAACGATATTTTCCCGCTTCATCTGAGACATGACGTGATTTTTATCATCCCATGTCTCAGATGATTTTTTTATGTATAAAAGCAATGACACAGCAGTTACGTCATGCACACACACTCTCTCTCCTATATAGGATTTTTGCATGAAAAGAAGTGTCAGAAGTGTCAGTCCAGCATTAATGCATTGAGCATCAGCTTGTAAAAGCTGGCATTTGGTTGCTCACAACATGTAGAAATACCAGTAATGTGTCAGTCGATGTGTCAGCCTGCTTTGAAAAACACCAATAGCAGTTCTTTTATAAAAACACTACCGACACTTGTTTATGGAAACATCCATAATCAAGTGCCGGTAGTAGTGTGTTTATAGGAGCGATTTGTTGCTTCTGTATCAGAGGCGCCGTTTATTCTGCGCTGAACATATACGACAAGCCAAAGGTATATTTGTTTTGTTTTGTCTTGTAGTCGCCCTGATTTTTATATTTTTCATGATCGGTCAAACCCTTCGAATATTGGAAGTTGAGCTGTATAGGACCTAAGCGCAAGCCTGCACCAACTTCCAATCCCATATTAAACTTCTTTGGGAAGCCATCTTCGCCATAGAAGTCGGTGTAGTCTTCGATGTCGCTGTCTTTTGATGAGTAGGCACCATAGAATGCGTAGCTAAAGCCCAAACCACCATGTGCCGACAATGCCACCTTTCTGCCGAAAGGAATACGATAGTAGAGATGAACAGGCACATATGCATTGTGCTCCATAAACTCGTCGTATTCGTAGTCTTTATTGGTCGACATGTAGAACTCGTAGTAGATACCAGTGTACAGACCCAATCCGAACTTGAAGCATGGCTGGAAGTGCATACCAACCTGCACACCATGAAGCAGCTTGTCCTTGCCATCGGCAATAGGCCATACACCATTCTCTTTTACTTTTAGTCCTTCGCCAGTAGTGACAAGCTGCTTGTTGACATAAGCCAGCGAGAAGCCCACCGGTGCAATGTCGTATTCGCGCTGCCAAGGCCATACAATATCGTTTTTGGCGCTGAGTTTGAATGTATGTGTCGACTCAGGCTTGTTCACGTTTATAGTCTTCTGTTTCGACTTGCCATAATACGACACTCTGAATGTGTGCATGCCGTAAGGAAGGTTCACCTTGTAGCTTGGTTCATTATCGTATCTTTCCTTGTTGTCTACCACCAGTTCGGCGTTTACGGTTCTGCCAGCATATCTTGTGAGCACCTGCACGTTACCCTTCTTAATGGGGTAGAGCTTCACCTCCGTCTGTGTAGAAATATCGATGGTCTGCTCGTCGGTCTGCTCGCTGTAGTAACCCTTATGTGTGCTTGCGTGTACCGCTTTGAAAGTGTGCGGACCCACCAGCACCTCAAAGCCCATGACTGGAGCCTGGCCGATGCATTTGTCGTCGACATACAGTGTAGTGTTGCTCTCAGAACTGGTGATGTTGAGCTTATGACGCTGGCGGAAGTCGAAGTCCTCGAACACGGTGTGTCCTTCCTCTACGTCTATCTCCATTTGTTTAGACTTCTCGCCCAACAACAGCTTTAGGTTGTGTTTGCCATAGCGCTGGCCCGTAATCTCGCAAGGAGTCTTGCCATGGTGATTGCCATCGAGATACACATCAACGCCTGCAGGCAGTGAGCGCACTACGATTGATGTGGTGCGGTTGTTCACGAGCGTAACCTCATACATTGTCTTCTCCTTGAGCTTAGGAAGATTCAGACGTGTGCTTCCGCCGTAAGTCGGGTGCTTCATCTCCAGCCACATGCCAGTGCCTTTAGAGAGGGGCACTATCCACTCTTGTTCTTTCTCCAGGAATTGGGTATCGTGCACACTTGCATTGGCAGAGCCGATTATTTCGAGTTTTGCCATCTCCGACACCGACATGCCAGTAACCTTGATGCGCACGATAGATCCCAGCTCGCCATTCATATCAGTCCATGTCTTGTCGGTGACGAACATGGATGTGAGATTTCCCAGCTGTCCAGTCGACTCATGGAAGTCGTTGCTGAACTTCATCTCTGCCTCGCCTTGTGCATACACCGCAGCGTGCATCACCACAGCGAAGAGTAATAAGAATAATCGTTTAATCATGATTTTATTTTAGTTTTTATTTGTTGAATCGTGATATGAACTCCTGCAACGACATCATATTGTTTTTGTCGGGTTGCCACAGGCGCACATGTATTATAGGCAGTTTGCCGCGTGTGTCGAACACCATTGTGAGGTAGCCATCATCCGAATAGCCCGTCGACTCATAGCGCTGCTTTATCTCTATGCCGAATGCTGCGCCCTTGTTGATGCCGTTGATGGCAGGCAGGTTTATCATCTTTGTCACGTTGTCTTCGAACTGCAGATGCACATATTCGCGGCAGCCAAATATATTTCGTAGACGGTCGATATACTCTTCCTTGGTGTGTCGGGTGTAAGTGATGTTTTTCGGTCCGCCCAGGTCGATAGCCTTGTTGTGGTCGAACATTATTTCGGCGCTTGTGGCTTTCTTGAGCATGGTGCCAGTGATGATGAGCGCATCGTCAGAGAAGATACTACTGATATAGTCGATGCGTTTCAAGGCAAAAGCCGTCTGATAGTCTTCCATGAAGTTGAGTATGGCCCAACGCGACACCTCTGGCCACGAAGCGGCAGCGTTCATAATATCGTTTTCGGCACGTTGTGTAAGTGCAAACGCCACCGATTCTATCTTTCTCGTCTCGGGATTGAATCGGTAGACGAGCTTCTCCATGAATGTCTTGCCATTGTGGAATTGTCGCTTTATGTTTGTTGATTTTCCAATCACATAGCCATCGGCGATGATGAAGTTGTGGCTTTGCGTTTTGCCCACAAGCGTCACCTTGCCATTCTTCTCCATTAAGTTGCTGAATAGCTTGTAGCCCTCAGGTGTGAAAAGGTTGAATGCCGCCTTCGGATTGTTTGTTGCAATTGCCGCCTCCACGGCGAGCACCGCCTTCTGCAGGTCGTCGATGTTGTTGGCAGCCTGCATCTCTATAGCTTTCTTCTCGATGGTAGGTTGTGCAGCAATCATCTCCGTCTCGTTGATTGACTGTGTCTGTGGTGCAGCCTTCTTCTTTTTGCCCTTAATGGCGATAGCCACCGATGAGTCGATGAAGGGCAGCAGTCCGGCGTTGAAGGCACCGGCAATGTCGGAGTCGGTAGGGTCTACCTCGTTGCGGAATCGTATTTCGTAGGTTAGCTGCAGCTTGCCATTGGCAGGCATTGTTGCCATCGACGCCTCGCCTAAGCCATCGTGTGCCACAATGGGCCCCACGATGCTCTGTCCGTCATTGTATTTAAAGCTCAGCGACGATATTTTTTTGCCGTTGTAGGTGAATTGTAGTAACAGGTTTCTACCCTCTTCAATGTCGGTTACGGTGGCGTTAATCATCGACAGCATCGATTTTATCTTTATTGGCAGCAACGATGTGGCATAGCCCTCCTTGCCGTTGAACTCAATCTTCACATCTTTAGGATTTGTCTTTGCCAGCACCAATGCCCAATAGTAGTTGCGCAGAGCCTCGTCGATCATCATGCGGCTCTCGGCAGTCTTGCCCGCTTCTACCATGTCGGTGATGTGGTTGGAGCGCTTCTCGAACATTTTGTCGACATCCTTGCGTGTCATATAGCAGAATATCTTTGCGTTGGGCTCTTCGCTCAACACGCGCATAGACACATTGGTGAGCTTCACTGCGCTCACCGTCTGCAGCACCGCATTCTGCACCACTTTGTCGTTGTCTTCCTTGTCGTAGGTAGAGATTACCACAGATACATATATCTGCTTGCTCATCTGTCGCAATGCCTCTTCTTCGGCTTCGTTCATTGTCACACCATGACCCTCGCCAAAAACGTAGTTTGAACTGTTTTTCTTTATTTCTTCTATTGATTGTGCACTACAATACAATGCAAATAAGGCAAGAAAAGCTAATGCAATAGCTCGCTTAAATAGTTTCATGTCGTTTTTTTGTTGGTTTTTTTCAAAAAAATAAGCAAATATTGGAAAATCAATGCAAAAATACAAAATAATATTATTTTAACCAAATTTTGTAATATGTAAATACAAAGGGCATATTTTTAACCCAAATAAAGGTTGGCGTCTTAATTATAGTTAGAACTTTGTCAGAAGACCGACAACCATGTCACGATACATAGCATCCTAACAATCTTCTAAATTCGGTCTAATGACCGATTTGGGATTATTATATATCTATAATCCAGTAATCAGCTCGGAAAGCATATGATGAAGAAAAGTATGATACACAGAAAATACCTTTTAGCCTTTGTAATGATGTTTTATGGGCTGTGTAATGATGTTTTTCGGTACATGTAATAGAGTTTTTCGGGCTATGTAATAATTGCGCTAATTTTTTGTAATAAGGAATAAAATGGAACAATACGAGTTGTAATAAGTAATTTAACTTTGCAGTCGTAAAATAAATTTGGGCTCATTATCAAACTGTTTTTCATTAACCTAAATAAGAAATAAAAACAACAAAACCAATAACAAAGGGAGAATGTCGAAAATCCTTTAACCCAAATCTAATGACCGATTTGGGTTAAAACCATCCTCAACCAAGCATAAAAAGAAGGGGTGCGGTTCTTTATTGAACTGCACCCCTTATGCTATTTATGTCCTACTATTTAGAACTTGTAGTTAATGCCAAACAAGATGTTTCTGCCGTCAACGTTTACACCCCAAATATTTACATCGTCATGACGCTCGTAGCCGAAGAAACCGATTTTTGTTACGAATGCCAAGTGGTTAGTAAGGTTCACCTTAACACCAGGCTTTAAACCCACTGCAAAACTGTCATAATCTTTATAGCCCTTAACTCTGTCGTAGTGGGTGTAGGCAACGGTGCCCTCGATAAAGAAGTCGACAATCTTTGCGCTGCAAACGGTGTAGCGTAAATATGGAGCAATCTCAAAAGTCTTGTCGCCATCCTCAATGCCTTCTATTCCAAATGCCAAACCAGCATCCCACTTCTCGTTGAACTGATAGCCAATCTCTGGAGATATCTTCCAACTGAAACGTGAATCATCATCGTCGCTGGCATTAGCAAAGCCAACACCACCACCGATGTACACCTGAGCACTTGCACATACGGCTACAAACAGGGTAGCCAAAGTCATCATAATCTTTTTCATGATCATTATTTTTTAAAAGTTATTATTACACTAAGCGCTTTGCTTCGTGCTGATGTTAATAATATGATGTTAATAATATATAGTACGATAAATATGGACAACCTCCGTTATCTATAAAAGGTCGCTTTTAATAGCGATTGGTGTCATTTAAGAGAACAATTATTTTGTGCAATAAAGTTACAATACTTTTTGATAATTACAAATTTTCAGGCGCTATTTTTATCAACATCACGTTGAAATATGTATATAGCAGCTGTGCCGCTGCAGAAATGCTACTCGAAGTAGAAGCTGAGCACTATCATTTTGGTGTGTGCCTCGTTCACCGACTGTGCATATTTGAGCATGCTCTTGTCGGTGAGTTGCGATGCATGCTTCTTGTCGAGCTGGTTGCCTAAGCCATAGACAAACTTCAGCTCGGGGCGGAGCTTGAAGAACGGCAGATAGAAGTCGCAGCCCACGCCACACTCCAAAGCCATGGAAAATCGCTTCAGGCGTATGTAGTCGCTGCTCTTGCCTGTGAGGTTGACCATTGGTGCCACACCAGCCATGAGATAGGGGCGGTGGTTGTTGAAGCGTGGTGCGGCAAAAATCATGTCGCCCGACACTGATATGTATGCCGTCTTGAGGTCTTGTCGTGCCACGGCAGGGCGTCCCTCGTCGTCGACATTGAGCAAGTCGTGAAACTCCATGTGGCGTGTGCCGAAATACATCATCGGTGCCAGTCGGAACTGGAAGTAGGTGTTGAGTCGCACCTCACCGAGCACGCCGACGTTGATGCCGAAGTCCCATCGGTTCTGGTCGACGCTGACGAGTGCCGACGAAGCATTGCCATCGGCATCGGTGATGATTTGTGGCCCCACGTTGTTGAGCTCCATATCCTGCACATGGCTGCCCACCACCACTCCGAAGTGGAATGGGCGCAGGTCGGTGTAGGGGCGGTTTTGCACGGTGCGGTCCTGACCATGAGCGCCCACTGCCACGAGCATGGATATTAAAAATGTATATAGCTGCTTCATATTGGAGGGTTGCTATTTTTGCAATTTCATTGTTATCTTACCTACAAACACTGCATGCTTGCCATTCTGGTCGTCGGGCACTGCTTTGCCCTCGGCATTGTTGGCATATTTCAGTGTGGTGAAGTAGGAGTGAGAGTGTCCGCCAAGCACCAGGTCGATGCCTTTGGTGCCTGCTATGAGCTGCTCGTCGCCTACGAGAGGCTTCATGTTCCATCCAAGATGCGACAGGCATATCACCACATCGCACTTCTCCTTGCCCTTGAGTGTGGCAATGGTCTGCTGGGCGGCAGTTACGGGGTCGATATATTTCACACCGATGCATTTGCTGGCGTCAACGAGTCCGTCCATTTGTGGGCAGATGCCAAACACACCGATGCGCACGCCATTGCGCACGAGCACCACATAAGGCTTCACCAGTCCCTCTACCACGGTGCCAGTGAAGTCGTAGTTGGCACACACAATGGGGAAGGTGGCTTGGCGGAATATGCGAGCCATGTTGTCGAGACCGAAGTCGAACTCATGGTTGCCGATAGTTACGGCATCGTAGCCCATGCGGTTCATCAGTTCTATCTCCACCTCGCCTTTGAACAAGGTGTAGTAGGGCGAGCCCTGCGAGAAGTCGCCAGAGTCGAAGAGCAGCACATCGGGGTTGGCATGGCGCTCTTGCTGTATCATTGCCAGGCGTCGCAGAAAGCCACCGCGTCCTGCCACCAAGGTGTCGGCGAGGTTGGGGTTGAGCGGCATGATGCAGCTGTGTGTGTCGTTGGTGTGCAGAATTTCGAGGGTGCGTGTGTGCTGTGCCGAGATGCAAAGCACCGAAAGGCATAGGAATATAGTGGATATTATCTTTTTCATTGTGCAGAATGTGTTTGTCGGGAATTATTTGTCTACAACGATGCGGCCCTCTACCTTTGCTGCCACGCTGCGTCCGGCTGCCGCTTCGGCTTTGAAATACTCCTCAATGAGGAAGCGCACATTGTTCTGTTCGTCGGTGGGCGCCTTTACATCGGTCTTCAGCTTGAACGCCTCCATGCGGTCGTTGCCCTGCGCCAGATAGTCGAGGGTGGCAATGCGATAGGAGGCATCAGCGTTGACGGGCCTGCCGCCCACTGTTGCCGACACCAGTTTGCCATCGGCAGTGATGTGCAAGCACACGCTGCGGCTCACCGCCTCGCCGCCCACTGCTGCCATCTGCTGGAACAGGGTGAGCACATCCTTGCCCGAGAGCGTAAGGAAGCAAATCTTGTTTTCGAATGGTGCCACGTCGAGAATGTCGCCACGTGTCACTTCGCCTTTGCTAAGGGCGGCGCGTATGCCACCCATGTTATACACGGCAAAGTCGGGATGTTCGTCGAACTTGTCGCTGCTCCACACCAATATGTCGGCAAGGAGGTTGGAGAGCGGACTCTCTGGGCGGCATCGTGCCATGTCGCAGCCAGCCGTGCCCATTACGGGCGACATCATATCGTTCACTTTTTTGCTGTAAGGCAGCATGAAGGTAGTGGCTTCGGCATCGATATGGCTGTCGTAGCTGGAGTCGATGAGTATGCGTGAGCGCTCCACGCTGCTCACAGTGTAGTGGCGTGTGGCGCACGAGGCAAGCAGCAAGGGTATTGCCGCTGCTATGATTTTGATATATGGTTGTGTCATTGACATTGGTTTTGTTTTTATTAATAACTGCTAAAGGCGCAAAATATTGCCTTTGGAGTGTATTTATCGCAGGGCGTTGCGTAGCAATTCTGTCTTGCCCTCGTCGGCGAGCTTTATGATGAGTTCGCCAAATAGAGTGTTTTGCCATGCAAACCAAGGACGGGTGAACTTGTCGGCATTGTCGACATTGAACGACTCGTGGATGAAGCCCGTGCCGGCATCGGTGCGCTGAAGCATTACAAGACACTGGCGTATCTCCTCGTTGTCGGTGCTGGTAAATGCCTTCATCATTATCGACATTGGCCATGCCATGTCGTAGCCTATGTGTGGTCCGCCGATGCCTTCGCCTGCCTTGCCCTTGAAGAAGTAGGGGTTGTCAGTGCTCCATACAAAGCGGCGTGTGTTCTGATATATAGGGTCGTTGATGTTCACATCGCCAAGATAAGGCATGGCAAGCAGCGAAGGCACGTTGGCATCGTCCATGAGGAAGCGGTTGCCAAATCCGTCGACCTCGTAGGCATATATCTTGCCATATTTAGGATGCTCCACCACGGCATACTTCTGCAAGGCATCGCTCACCTCATTTGCCAGTGCGCCACATTCCTGGGCAAGCTTTTCGTTGCCGTTCACCTTGGTGAGTATCTCGGCTGCCTTACGCAGTGAGCTCACTGCCATGAAGTTGCTCGGCACCAGGAACATGAAGGTGGTGGCATCGTCGCTGGGTCGGAATGCCGATGCTATCAGTCCGACAGGCTTCACAGGGTTGCCATAGCCAGCATTGCACAAGGTGTCGAGCTGGCGGTCGGTGACACGCAGGAAGCGATAGGAACCGAGCCCAGTCTTGCGCTGCTGCTCGCGGAAGGTGTTGAGCACCTTCTGTATGGCGCTGAGCCACTCTGCGCCAAATATCGAGGCGTCGCCGGTGGTCTGCCAGTAGTGATAGGCAAGGCGTATGGGGTAGCACAGCGAGTCGATTTCGTATTTGCGCTCGTGCAGTTCGGGCTTCATATCTGTGTCGTTGGCCCAAGGGTTGTTTTCGAGAGCCTGCGGATTGAAGGCATTGGCATAGGGGTCGATGTTGATGCACTTCAGTTGTCGCAATATGACGCCACGAAGCATCTTCTTAAGTTTCTTGTCTTTGTTGGCAAACTGCACATAGGGCCACACCTGCGCGCCAGAGTCGCGCAGCCACATGGCGTGAATGTCGCCTGTATATACAAAGGTGTCTTCCTTGCCGTCGCCCTGATCGTCGTAGTGCACGGTGGTGTCGAGGGTGTTCGGAAAGCAGTTTTCGAACATCCACGCAAGGTAGACATTGTCTTTGAGCAGCTTCTTAATCTCCTTAATCTTCTTCTCTATAGCCTCCGACACAAACAGACGGTCGGCCTCTGCCGGTCTTTGTGTGGTAAGGCGTGTGTTGTCGGCAGCTGCCGCTTGGCTTGTGCATAGTGCCGCAGGCTGGACGGTGGCAATGGTTGAGGCGTTGTTATAGGCATTGGCAGGCTCGTTGGTGGCTGCCATGACCTGCGATGCAGAGAGTGCGAGCATAAGAGCTGCGCCTGCAATGATGTTGGTGTTGTGATTCATATAATGATTTGGTGTGTTAGACGAGTGTTATGTATTAGTGCAAAGATATAAAAAAAGGCTAAGACAACAATGCCTTAGCCTTTCTCTATTATAAATTATACGATGTTTTCGGTGCTTACTTCATCTTTGGAGTGAGACGAAGCTTGTAGCTGTACTGACCATTTGTTGGCACTACATACTCGCTGAGGCAAGAGTCGCCACCGCAAGAGTTGTTGCCCAAACCACGCTGTGCATAGTCGAAGTGTGCGAAGATGTCGTCGTAGCGTGTCAGATCCCACCAGTGTAGCTTAGAGTTCCACATAGAGTCGCCGCTGGTGCACCATGTGGTTTCGTCGTAGTGTCCGAGCGAGAATGCCACTGTGCCCTCTGACTGCACGTTGAGCTGCAAGCCGTTGGTTGGGTTGGTGAGTGTGAGTGAGCGCATGTCCTGGTGGTCGCCGAAGGTCTGTGGGTGTATGTTCTCGTCGACCATATCATCGATAGTGGTGCTGTAGCGTCCGAGGAACGAGCCCGTCTTTCTGTCGGAATAGTTCGACCATGGACCGCGAGCGTAGTATTCTACATTCTCCATGCCACCCTTGAAGGTCATGCCCAAGCCCATACGAGCCAGGTTGCCCATTGGTATGAATCTAACATTCATATCGATGGTAGCATCTGGATAGAACACATAATCGATTTCGTATTCGCAGTTTTGTGCCATACCGCTAATCGACATTGTGGCGTTGTTGCCGCTCATGGCGAGCGAGCCATCCACGTCGACATTAGCAGAGTTGGTGAAACCAGGTGAGAAGTTGCGGTCGTTGTCAACCTTGCGGTAAGAGTTGAAGTCGGGACCCTGTGTGATGATGGTCTCGCCATTGTAGGTCCACTCGGTCATCTTGCCGTTGTTGAACTTCACCTCGAAGGTCTTGCCGTCGGCAGTGGTACCTGTTACGTTGCCACCGTTGATGACAATCCTGCCACCCTCTACCTCATGGTCGGCAAGAGCGCTGCGCGATGTGAGTGCAAACTGGTTTTCTGCTACAGTGTAGCCAGCCTCTGCCCATAGTGTAGCCTCCTTGAGGCGCAGTGAGGTGTTGAGCATATACTCGGCACCGTCGGTGGTGTCGGTGGTGTAATGCACTTTAACGATAGCAAGATTGCCAGCCCCTATGTTAGGAGTAGCCACCTTGCCCTCTTCAACGATGCATCCGTCGCGGAGCACGGTGTAAACCACGTCGAACTTGTCGAGATTAACGAAGCTGTTCTTGTTGTTTATTGTAAGGGAGCCGTTCTCGAACTTGGTGAACTCTACATTCTGATAAACCTTCTTAACCTGGGTGAGTTTTGCCGACCATGAGCGGTCGGGAGCGATAATACCGTTGTTCACGAAGTTGCCCTGGAAGCCCATGCCTACGCCGGCAGGGTTGTTGTAGTCGTAGCCCGACATCCAGTAGTTGAAACCATTCTCGTTCTTGAGATCTTCGCCAGCCACGAGGCGCTTAGGATCGTAGAAGCTCTGGTCTACCCAGTCCCAGATGCAACCGCCAATGATGCCGTTTGACCTCTCGATGATGTCCCAATATTCCTTCAGGTTGCCGGTGGCTTGACCCATGCTGTGCTCATACTCGCACATGAAGTAAGGCTTGCCATTCATACCGTTAGAGCGGCTGTTGACGAGCGATACGGTAGGATACATGCTTGAGCCAAGATCAGAGTAAGTGGTGTAGCCGCCACTCGATTCGAAGTGGATAGGACGGTCGTCGGTCTTGCGCACCTCAGGAAGTATCGACGAGAGGTTGTTGGCAGAGCCGCTCTCATTGCCCATCGACCAGAATATCACGCTTGGGTGGTTGCGGTCGCGAAGCACCATGCGCATCTCACGGTCGCGCATTGTCTCTGTCCATGACGATGTGCTTGCAAGGCGGTCGTTATAGTGGCACTCCACATCGGCCTCGTCCATACAATAGAGTCCGTAGGCATCGAACATGGCATACATCTTAGCCTGGCGTGGATAGTGGCTGGTACGTATGGTGTTTACGTTGGCCTGCTTCATAAGCTGCACGTCGCGCAGCATTGTCTCGGTGTCGATGGCTCTACCATACTTTGGATGAGCATCGTGAGAGTTGACACCCTTGAAGAACACGCGCTTGCCGTTGATCTTTACGAGTGTGCCGTCGATCTTGATGTTGCGGAATCCGAACTTGGTGCTGAACACCATTTCGTCGCTACCACCATTGGCCTGCTTCACTACAACGGTGTAGAGATAAGGATCTTCTGCCGACCATGGGTGCAGTGCAGTGAGGTTGTCGAGTGTAATGTTGAGCTTCTGTGTGCTGTTGCCGCTATACTCCTTAGAGCCTGTAGCCACGCTCTTGCCATCGGCATCGAGCAGCTCAACGCTGAAGTTCTTGGTGGCCTGCTGCTTGTCGCGGTTGTCTACAGTGAGAGCTACATTGAGCGAACCACTTGTGGCATCGTTGTTGAGCGAAGCCTTGATGTAATGGTCGGATGCCCACACCTTAGGAGTGGCAACGAGATACACGTCGCGGTGAATGCCGCTGAGGTGCCAGATGTCCTGACCCTCGAAGTAAGAACCATCGCACCAGCGATACACTCTAACCGACAGCTGGTTGTCGCCGGTCTTCACAAAGTCGGTGATGTCGAATTCGGCATCGTTGTTGGAGCCCTGTGAGTAGCCCACGTATTTGCCGTTGACGAACACTGCAGCAGCGCTATAGACGCCATCGAAGTGGATGAACACGCGCTTGTCGCCCCAATTCTCTGGCAGGGTGAACGAGCGACGGTAGAAACCAGTGGCATTGTTGTCGACAACGCCATAGCTTGTGATGCCCTGGTTGGTGTAAGGAGGATTGTTGACGAAGGCATAGCCCACGTTCACATATACGGGGGTGCCGAAGCCAGCCATCTCCCACGACAGTGGCACGCGGATGTCGTCCCAATCGGAGTCGTCGTAGTCAGCAGGGTAGAAGTTGGTCTCTGCCGGTCCGCGTGATGTGCCAGGCACAAACTTAAACTTCCATGTGCCGTTGAGGTTCATGGTCATAGCCTTCTCTGGTGTGAGCCAAGGCTTGTCGTAGTTGGCATCGCTCTTCATATCGTCGACAGAAGCGTATGGTATGAATGTGGCGTGGCCGTCTTCCTTATAGTCTGACACTTTCGACTGGTCGTTGACGAATTTTACATCGAATTTGCGCGAACCCATGTCGGGAGTCTCTTCTGTACCGCCTGAGCCAGAGCCGCCATTGTCGAATGCTTCGAGCCAGATCTTCTTATAGGTGGCCCATGTACGCACCTTGCCTTGCACGCTACCAAACTGAATTTTAGAGTTGTCGGTGACCTGCGATGTTACATCGCTGCCAACGATGAGCTCACCGTTGATGTATAGGCCCTCGCTGTTGAGAGCCACTTCGAGGGTGCCTTCTTTCTCGCCATAATTCTGCTGGAAACCGCCACCGCTGTTGCAGAGCACGTTCACCTGCAGTTTTTTGCTGTTCTTGGTGTAGAAGAGGTGTATCACATACACATCCTTACCACCCCATAGGTTTTCGCCATTCTGAATGTCGTTGCCTATGGAAAATATGTTCTCCCACTTGGTGTTGTCCTTGCATGTGGAGAGGTCGATTGTAGCCTTGAAAGTCTGCTTGCTGAAGTTGACTGTTTCCGACTCCTGCAGCTTCCGGCCATTGAGCGCTTTGTTGGTGAGCAGCACTGTCTCTTGTGCAAAGGCGCTACCCACAAACATGCATACAAAAGCCACGATGGCTATAATGCGTGATTTGATGTTTGCTGTCATTATCTTTATGTTTGATTTTGTTTAGGGTAATTAGGTGTGGTTCACTATTTGGCTGTCTTGCGTCCGTCGATGATGTATACGCCCTTGCCAAGCTTGTCGGCACCAGCCTTAGTGCTGTCTACCTTCTTGCCGTCGATGGTGTAGACACCCTTCTTGCCAGTGGCAATATTGTCAGTGGCATTGGTGCCGTCGACTGTCTTGATGCATTCAATGCCGTTCTCCTGCTCCTTGCCAAACATCCAATGAGCATTCTCGAAGTTGTCGCCAGGCTTCTGTGCGGTGAGGGCTATCGACTCGCTCACCTCAGAATAGTAGAGATAGAAAGCATTGCTTGCCTCACGATTGCGGCAGGCAATGGTATAGACATTATCCTTACCCTCTACTGGAGAGAGAATCCAGTCGGTGTAGGTGCCATCGTTGTTGAAAGTTGGCGTTGTCCAAAGGTCGGACGAAAGCTTCTTGCCACTGGCGGTGATGTTGAAAAGACCATCGGCAGAGCCTTTCTCAAGACTGAGCTTGGTGGCTTCGCCAAGCATTGCAGCAGCACCATCTACTTCGATGCCCTGTTTCTGTGCCATGTTGTAGATGAGATACGACTCGCCTGCTTGTGGCACTTCGCCCTTGATATCTTGGGCATTGGTGCTGACAAGCGACAAACTCATCAACGCGATTGTTGAAAATAGGTTTTTGTTCATATAAGGGATTATAAAATTGTTGTAGTGTGATTACGACGCATATATGCGTTATAGAACTATTATTCTGTAATTTAGGCTATTTGCAAAGTTATAGCTTTATTTTGTTATTATTAATAATAAAAATGCTCTTGCCTTTATTTTAAAGGTTTTTAACAAAATAGACAGCCTTATGTCATGCTCAATGGGCATTAGATTGTAGTGCGGAGTGTTTTTAGTTTGGGGCGGTGGTTCGCATCTGTGTGCCAACATTTCTTCGCATGTCGGCACACAGATGCAAGCTGCTTATTTCCAGCGCCATGTTTTTGAAATGAGACGGCCAAATCGGTTGAGTGTAGTTACCATAGTTTGCGATAGTTCCTTGCCCATAACGATTAGCAATACGGCTACCAATATCATTGTAATGCCCACTGCCAAGCGTGTGGTGAACACCTCGCCGAAGCAAAGCACGCCAATAGCCACTGCGGTGAGCGGCTCAAGCGCACCCATGATGGCTGTAGGAGTGGAGCCGATGTCGTGCACGGCTATTACCATGAGCACCAGCGAAAGCACTGTAGGCATCACTGCCAGCTGTAGGGCGTAGGTCCATTGACGAGCGGTGGTGAGCATCTGCACATGCTCGCCCATAAGTGCTGTAAGGGCCAAGATTACGAACATGCCAATGAAAAGCACATAGAAAGTGAGCTTTATAGACGACAGGCGCAGCGTCGACTTGTTGACCACCACGATATACACAGCATAGGTGAGCGACGACACCATCACAAGCGTCACGCCGAGGGTGCTCAGCGAACCTCCGCCCGAAGAGTGGTTGAGCAGTGCTATGCCTGCCAGCGATAGGGCGATAGACAATATCGTTGCCACGGTGACCTTTTCCTTGAAGCATACAGCCATAAGCACTGCCACCATTACGGGATATACAAACAGTAGCGTTGAGGCTATGCCTACATCCATGTAGTTGAAACTGATGTAGAGCGACGACGACGATGAACTCATCAGTGTGCCCAGGATGCAAAGCATTCCAAACTCGCGCCAGGTAAGGGCAAACGACTTGCGCTGCACCAGCATTATCACGGCAAGGATGGCAGCAGCCAGAGCAAAGCGATAGAATAGGGTGGTGTTGGCGGTGATGCCATCGGCATACAGATTCATTGCGCCCAAAGGGTTGGTGCCATAGAACACAGCAGCAGCCACGCCGCAGATGGTTCCTCTAACTTTCTGATTCATTACTATTAGGGTTAATGCTTTTTATCCCAAATCGGTTGTTAGATTGATAAGAATACATAGCATCCTAATAATATAATCTTCTAAATTCGGTCTAATAACCGATTTGGGTTTATGGTTTTGAATTATGAATTATGTCGTAGATGAAGATGTGGGGTTAACTATACAAATACGCCCCACACGAGCCTTGCTGCCACATCGGTGATGTTGTGTGGCGGCAAGGCCCTTGCAGGACGTGCCTTTCTTTAAGTTATGAGTAGGATGTTACTCGTTCTCTGGAGCCTTGTCGATAAGGTCCATGAACTGGTCGAGTTTCGGAGTAATGATGATCTGTGTGCGGCGGTTGCGCTGCTTGCCAGTCTCGGTGGTGTTGGCAGTGAGAGGGTTGTATTCGCCACGGCCACCGGCGGTGAGACGCTTAGGATCTACGCCATACTGGTTTTGCAGAGCCTGAACCACGCTCGATGCACGCAGACAAGAGAGGTCCCAGTTGTTGCGGATGTTCTTCATAGAAGCAGCGCTGGCATTAACCGGCACATTGTCGGTGTTACCCTCGATGAGCACCTCGTAGTCCTTGTAGTCAGTGATGATCTTGGCAATCTTGCTGAGAGTCTCGGCAGCACGGTCGTTGATTTCGTACGAACCGCTCTTGTAGAGCATGTTGT
>CAKQAD010000025.1 GCA_934215545.1 uncultured Prevotella sp. | reverse complement strand
ATTCGAACCCCCGGTACCTCTCGGTACGACGGTTTTCAAGACCGTTGTAATCGACCACTCTACCATCTCTCCAATAATTGGATGCTTAATAGGCAGGTCGGCTTTTGCTGCGATTTGTTTAATCGTCTTGCTTATTTGCGGGTGCAAAGGTAGCGTTTTTTATTGATACTACAAAATATTCACGGCTTTTTTTGCATTTAAAGCCGTTTTTTTGTGTGGTAAGGCTGTTTGACCCTCGTCTTGTTAGGTATAATACATTGTATGTCGTATATATAATAATGTATAATGTATAATGTATAATGTATAATGTATATCCCATATATGGGCATATAAATGAAGTTGGAGCTGGAGGCGTAATGCCTCCAACTCCAACTCGAATGTTTATACCAATGTTTTGTTCCTTTGCACAATAATGTGTGTTGTGTAAAGGATTGATATGCTATCTTATTCTGTCGGCTGCTTTCACCAGATTTTCGTCGTGTATGATGCCTGCACGCGCCATGAAGTTGAGTATGGTGCTTACAGCAGGCAAGCAGGCCGCAAATGATATGTGGAAAGTGGTGTCGGCAGACATTACGTTGCGTGTCATGGCGCCAAACACTATATACCATGCTATGAGCACGAATAGGTTGATAACACAGAAACGTGCCTGCAGCTTGCGGTTTTTATACATGAAGATAGTGGCTAAACTTATGATGCTGCTGATGCTCAGCAAACCGAAAAGTCCGCACACAGAGTAGTCGGGACCACTGCCAAGTGTAACCAAGAGATTGTACATCTTGAAGTCGACACCCATGGCCTGTGGCTCAAAGCTGCCAAGTGGCATTGCCAGGCATACTGCTGATGCTATGAATGCCAGCAATAGGAATACTGATTGCTTGCGCTGTATCATAATGTTAGGCCTGTTGTTCCTGGTCCTTGTTGTCCTGCGATGGGTCGCGGTAGTACACATTGCCCTCGATGAACTCTTCTGTAGCGAGAAGGGTTGGTTTAGGGAGCTTCTCGTAGTAGCGAGAGATTTCTATCTGTTCACGATTCTCAAACACTTCCTCGAGTGAGTCGTTGTAAGAGGCAAATTCAGCCAACTTCTTGTTGAGGTCTTGCTTAATCTCCACAGAAATCTGGTTGGCGCGCTTGGCGATTATTGCAACACTCTCATAGATGTTTCCGGTTTCCTCGCACAGGTCCATGATGTTGCGTGTGACGGTGTTGACCGGAGCTTTTGACTTTTTATAATCCATTTTCTATTCTTTATTTAGTATACTAATTTTCTTTGCTATTTGAAATTAGGGGTGGCTTGCCAGCAGTGGTACGAGAAGTGACGTCCTACACATTAGTCTTTGGTGAAAGACTTGCATCTGCTGATGAACTTCTCGGCTGTGGCCTTGTCTTTTGAGTCGGGATATTCGTTGATAAATCCGTAGCACTCGTCTTCTGCATCTTGCATGCGCTCAAGCTTTTTCTCTTCAACACTCTGTTGGGCAAGGTTGAACTTGCTCTTCATCACCAGCAGTGCAAATTGCTCGCGAAGCTTTGAGTAGGGATAGTCTTTGAGTGCATTTTGAGCAGTGATGATGCATGCCTCGTAGTTGTTGCCACCATAGGTGCAGTTGCCAAAGTATTGACCGAGGTCGTAATAGAGTTGTGCAGAGTGCAATTCTTTCTGCACAAGCTTATCCTGCAGCTCAAACAAGCGCTGCTGTGCTTCCGGCTTCTTGTTGCCATCGGGATAGAGGTCGATGTATTCCTGGAATGCTGCTATGGCATTGACAGTTTGCGATTGGTCGAGTCGTGGCTCTGGTGTGCACTTGTAGAGGCTCATACCAGTATAGAACTCGGCCTCCTCGGCATACATGCCTTTGGGGTAAGAAGCGAAATATTTCTTGAATGTGGTGGCTGCACCTTCGTAGTCCTTGCTGTTATATTCGGACATGGCGAGCATGTAAAGACTTTCTTGAGCGTTATCCGTTCCCTTCTGCATGGTTACAAGAGTCTGCAGCAGTGTTGAGGCTCTGGTATATTTGCCTTTAACAAAACACTCCTTGGCATATTCGTATTTATAAGCGTAGTCGTTGGTCTTGTAAACCTTATTGAATTCGTTGGCACAACTTGTAAATAACAATGCCGACAGAATCACAGCGGAAATTAATTTCTTCATAACTGTTGGTTTTGAGATGCAAAAATACACATTATCTTTGTATCTGCAAAACATTACTTATTGAAAGTTTTAAATAGATATTAATTAATGATAAATAGAGGACTGTTTGCTGTTAATTTCTTATTTTTGTAAAACGAAATTGCGCTATTATGCATGCCATGTTTTGATTATTTATCATTGCTTCTTGATTGTATGTCAATATGGCTGTGTGTGCTACATCGATTTTATTTGCTTTCAAGAATTTTTGAATTAGATATTGCTTTTGATTGTATTTTATGGATTTTAAGATAACCTCTGAATATCAGCCCACTGGCGATCAGCCGCAAGCCATTAAGCAGCTCACCGATGGAATTAGGCGGGGCGACCATGCCCAGGTGTTGCTGGGTGTTACGGGCTCGGGCAAGACATTTACAATGGCTAATGTCATTGCAAACATTGGTAAGCCAACGCTGATATTGAGCCACAACAAAACCCTTGCTGCACAGCTTTATGAGGAGATGAAGGGCTTTTTCCCGGACAATGCGGTGGAGTATTATGTATCTTACTACGACTATTATCAGCCAGAGGCTTATCTGCCATCGTCGGACACTTATATAGAGAAAGACCTTGCCATAAATGAAGATATAGACAAGCTGCGACTCTCGGCTGTCAGTGCTTTGCTGTCGGGCAGAAAGGATGTAGTGGTGGTGTCGTCGGTGTCGTGTATCTATGGTATGGGCGGACCTACGGCAATGAAGGGTAGCATTATATCCATAAAGCGTGGTGAGCGTATAGAGCGCAATGAATTCTTGCGTAAGCTTGTTGATGCGCTTTATTTGCGCAACGACATTGAGCCCATGCGTGGCTGTTTTCGTGTGAAGGGCGACACGGTTGACATCTTTATGGCTTATAGCGACAACGTGCTTAGGGTGACGTGGTGGGATGACGAGATAGACTCTATTGAAGAGGTTGATAGCGACACCTTCCGCCGCTTGAATTCGTTTGAGGAGTATCAGATATATCCTGCCAATCTCTTCGTGACATCAAAGGAGCAGACACATGCTGCAATAAGCATGATACAGGACGATCTGCTGAAGCAAATAGACTTTTTCGAGGAGATTGGCGACCATATTCGGGCACAGCGTATTAAGGAGCGTGTGGAGTATGACATGGAGATGATAAAGGAGCTCGGGCATTGCTCGGGAATAGAGAATTATTCGCGCTATTTCGATGGCCGCGAGCCAGGTCAACGACCATATTGTCTGCTCGATTTCTTCCCGAAAGACTATTTGATGTTTGTTGACGAGAGCCATGTGAGTGTGCCACAGATTGGTGCCATGTATGGGGGCGACCGTGCCAGAAAGCGCAACTTGGTGGAGTATGGCTTCCGTCTGCCTGCCGCCTTCGACAACCGCCCATTGCAGTTCGACGAGTTTATGAACATGGTAAATCAGGTGGTGTATGTGTCGGCAACTCCTGCCGACTTTGAAATGCAGCAGGCTGAGGGTGTTGTGGTGGAGCAGATAATACGTCCTACAGGATTGCTCGACCCGATAATTGAGGTCAGACCAAGCGAGAATCAAATCGACGATCTGCTCGAAGAGATATTGCTGCGTTGTGAGCATGGCGAGCGAACACTCGTAACCACACTCACAAAGCGCATGGCTGAGGAGTTGACCGAATATCTGCTTAAACATGATGTGCGTGCCAACTACATTCACAGCGATGTTGCCACGCTCGACCGTGTGCAGATAATGAACGATTTGCGTGCCGGTGTGTATGATGTGCTTGTAGGTGTAAACCTACTTCGTGAGGGTCTTGACTTGCCTGAAGTGTCGCTCGTTGCAATTCTTGATGCCGATAAAGAGGGCTTTTTGCGGAGCCATCGCTCGCTGACGCAGACGGCAGGACGTGCCGCAAGAAATGTCAACGGAAAGGTGATAATGTATGCCGACAATGTGACAGAAAGCATGCAGCGAACCATCGACGAAACGGCACGCCGCCGCCAAATACAGTTGCAATATAATGAAGAGCATGGCATCACACCGCAACAGATACATAAGGATATAAAGGATTCGCTGGCATCAGCATCGGCAGCTGTCACTGGTAAGCAACAGGCTGTGGCAGGGCTTAAAGGGGGTGCTTCAGCGCCTGCCGCTGCTGCCAAGTATAAGCCGTATATCGAACCCGATGAATATGCTTATGTGGCTGATCCTGTGGTGGAGCGCATGACTAAGGCGCAGCTGGAGCGGAGCATAGAAAACACCAAGCAGTTGATGAAGGAGGCTGCAAAGAACCTCGATTTCTTGCAGGCTGCACAATATCGAGATGAGATAGTAAGGCTGGAGCAGTTGCTCGAAGAGCATAAGGCATGAGTCGTTGCATGGCGAGTAGTTAATAGATGAATGGCTATAAACTAATGCTTTATTAGGGTTAAATAAATGTTAATGTGCATGCAATAGCTTATATTTTAGTAATTTTGCATCTTAAACGCATATTTATATAGATATAATAAACGACAAGATAAACGACAAGATATGGAAAATTCTGACTTTATCCCACCTCTTACACCCGATAACGAAGAGGAAACTTCGGCTGTGCGCCGCCCAATGCGTCATCGTCGTGCAGACAATACTACCGATAAATACTTCAAGTTGCGCAACATACTGAATATTATTTTTATGTTGGGGGCTGTTGTTGGCGTGTGCCTATATTTGTGGAAGGATAGCACAGTGGGCACCATCGTAATCATCGGTGCCGTGGTGGTGAAAATGGTTGAATGCTGTTTCCGACTCATACGTTTGTAGAGGTTGGTCCTGTTAATAAAAAGTCAACACATAAAGAATAATGATAAAGCTGCACAACCAACTGTTGTTGGTTCTTTTTATATTGCTCCTTGCATTGCCGGCGACATCTTCGGCACAGAATTATCTGTCGGATACGAATAGAGACGAGTTTCTGACAGATGACAACTTCAACCAGAATGGCAAACCGAACATTGCCGACTCGTTGGGCACCGACCGCGAGATTCCTAAGGGCATAAAGGTGTGGACCATTGATGAGCGCTTTGGCGACCGACGTCCGGCTATGCCCGACACCCTTTCGCACATGTATCCTAACAGCATATTCACCACTGGCATGCGTGGCGAATATATCACTACGGGCAATTTGGGTGCACCACGACTAAACCGCATATTCATCGACCGTAATCCCGACGAACAGTTTATATTTACATCGCCCTATGATTACGTGTTGTCGCCAATTGGCGACTTCCATTTCACCAATACTCTCTCGCCGTTCACCAATCTCTCGTATAATAATGCAGGCAATCGCACTAATGGCGAAGACCATCTGGTGGCTAAGTTTGCCGTCAATGCGGGCAAGAGGCTTGGCGTGGGCTTTAACGTGGACTATAGCTATGGTAGAGGCTATTATTCTAATCAAAGCACATCGCACTTCAAATATTTGATGTATGGTTCGTATCTCGGCGACCGCTATCAGGCACATCTCATCATGTCGACTATCAATCAGAAGGTGTCGGAGAATGGAGGTATAATCGACGATGAATACATAATGCATCCCGAAAGCTTCGACGACAATTTCTCTACCAGCGAAATTCCTACAGTGCTTAATCACAACTGGAATCGTAACGACAATCAGCACATTTATCTCAACCATCGTTATAGCATTGGTTTCAAGCGTAAGGTGCGCATGACCGACGACGAAATAGCAGCACGCAAATTTGCTATGGAGTCGGAACGCGAAAACCAAAAGCAGCGCGACATGGATGCAGCCCGCAAGAAGGCAGAACAAGAAGGACGCGACTTCGACGAAAGGCGTTTTAACAATAAGACATATAGCGGTCGACCAGACGATGCACGTGTTGTCGACTCAGAACCGATGCCTGCCGACACCATCAGCAAGTCGGCAGACAGAATTGTGGTGGATGGTGAGACTGCTATCGACAGCATCAACAGCATCAATGACATGCAGGATGTGGCTGCACAAGACACGATGTGGCTGAAGACGGAGTATGTGCCAGTGACAAGCTTCATACACACTCTGCGCTTCGACACCTATCGCCGCATCTATCAGGCTTACGATACACCGGAGAACTTCTATGCACAGACATTCGATGGCGTAGGTCCGTGTGGAGGCGACTCTATCTTCGACAAGACAAAGCATCTGCGCTTGCAAAACACCTTTGCCATCTCTCTGCTTGAGGGCTTCAACAAATGGGCAAAGGCAGGATTGAAGGCATTTATAACATCCGACTTGCGCCATTTCACGCTTCCCGACCGCATGGGCTATTACACATCATACAACGAGCACAATCTCATTGTGGGTGCACAACTGTCGAAACGCGAAGGACGCTCGCTGCATTTCGATGCAACTGCCGAAACATGCCTGGTAGGAGCTGATCTGGGAATGTTCAAGGTAGATGCCGGTGCCGATGTGAATTTTGCATTGTTCGGCGACACAGTGCGCTTGGCGGCAAGCGGTTTCTTCCATAGCACAAATCCTGGATTCTACTATCGTCATTATCATTCGCGCCACTACTGGTGGGACAATGATGATATGGCAAAAACACTACATTCGCGTTTGCAAGGAGTGTTCAGCTATGAAAAGACAAAGACACGCCTGCGTGTGGCTTTCGACAATATAAAGAATTATGCTTATTTCGCTATGTCGTATGCCTATGGCGAGGAGCGTGCACGCACCGCCAATGCCTTGATGTCTAAACAAGAGAGTGGGGCAGTGAGTCTGCTCACTCTCGAACTGCAGCAAGATGTGCGTCTTGGTCCGTTGCATTGGGAAAATGTAATAACCTATCAGAAGTCGTCGGACAACGACATCCTGCCAATGCCCGAACTCAACATTTACACCAATTTGTATCTGCGCTTTAAGATAGCCCGTGTGCTGAAGTGCGACTTTGGTGCTGATGCACGCTACTTTACAAGTTATTATGCACCGGAGTATAATCCTGGCATCGGACAATATTGTGTGCAGTCGGGCGACAGTCGTGTGAAGGTGGGCAACTATCCATTAGTTAATGTATATGCCAATTTCCACCTCAAGCGTACCCGCTTCTTTGTTATGATGAGCCATATAAATGCAGGGCAGGGCAACCGTGCCTACTTCTACACTCCACATTATCCACTAAACGAGCGAGTGTTCAGAATGGGTGTTAGTTGGAACTTTTATAACTAAATCATAAATCGAAGACAATCATAACTGGATGACAATCATAACTGGATGACAATCATAATTCGGTGATAAATATAAATCGGTCATTAGATAAAGCAATTATTATAAGTATTGCTATCTAATGACCGATTTTGGTTAATTTTTTTGGGGCAGCAGCTATGAGGCGTGATTAAAGAGTAGTCCTGCTACCACACTCACTCCAAATAACAGCATGTTGCGTGCCGTTAGTGCCAGCACTTTGTTGAGTTCGGCACCTTTATCAATGCGTTTCATCTCCTTAGCTGCCGCATTGTGTGCTGGCAGATAGAATACCACGGGCAGTGCCCATGTCCATTGCCCAAGATCTCCTATCTCTGCAGCTATAGCCACCAGTATGATAGCTATAGGACAGAGTGCAAAGTAGAGCCATCTGCCACCTTTTGCACCTATTCTTACTATTAGTGTTCGTTTGCCTGAGCGGCGGTCGCCATCGATATCGCGGTAGTTGTTCACCACCAGCAGAGTGTCTATAACCAATCCACAAGCCACCGACATAATCCACACACACAGTGGAATGCTCGTGAGTGTAGATGGCGGTGCTGCCAACCAGTAGGTCATGCTTACGGGCACAATACCGAAGAACACCAACACCAGCACATCGCCAAGACCTATATACGAGAATGAGATGGTGTAAAGGAAGCAGAATACCACACATGCAAAGCCCACCAGTATCATTTGCCATCCGCCAAACCACACTAATGGCAGTCCTACGGCTGCAGCCAATAATGTGACAAAGGCAATGCCACGGCGCATAGCCGGTGCTGTGATCCATCCCTGTGCACAGGCACGCTTAGGACCCAAACGCTGTTCGTCATCGACACCCTTCATGAAGTCGAAGTAGTCGTTGACAAAGTTTGCATTCACCTGCATTATCATGGCAAAAAGCATGCATAGCACCATTGGTGTGATGCGCACCTCTGGTTGGTGAAGTGCCCATGCCAAGGCACAACCTATCATCACTGGCACCATAGCGCCAGTAAGGGTTTTAGGGCGAGTGGCAAGGAGCCAAGCCTTTGCAGAGTTTGTTCTAACGTTTATTTCGTCCATAGTCGTTTTTATTATAATGAATGTTTGACAAGCGATGTGTAATTTATAATTGACACTGTGTTGATTGTTGTGACAGTGTGTGGGTGTTGTTAGAATAGCAATTCATAGACCGAATAGGTATAAATTACATATTTTGAATTATAAATTATAAATTAAATTGCAAATTTAACCATAATCGCTTAATTTTGCAAATAAAAACATTGCCAACGGGCATCACAAGCATAATATTATGATTACACGAACCGTCAGTCTCGACATCATGGAGTTTGTTGAGCAAAACATTCTGCCACGCTATAATGCCTTCGACAAGGCCCACAATCTTGGTCATGCCAATGTTGTTATAAAGAAGTCGATGGCTTTGGCTCTTAGCACTGGTGCCGACATTAATATGGCTTATGTGGTGGCTGCCTATCACGATTTGGGGCTGGAAGGTCCGCGTGCCATTCATCACATCACGAGTGGCAAGATATTGGTTGCCGACCGTCGCTTGCGCCGCTGGTTTAGCGAGGAGCAGATAGTCGTGATGAAAGAAGCTGTGGAAGACCATAGGGCTTCTGCCTCGCATGCACCTCGTAGCATCTATGGCAAGATTGTTGCAGAGGCCGATCGCGATATTGATGTGCGTCGCATATTGCGTCGCACGGTGCAATTCGGTTTGTCGCACTATCCTGAAAAGACACGCGACGAGCAATATAAGCGTTTTGTGCACCATCTCAACCAAAAGTATTCGGAGCATGGCTACATTCGATTGTGGCTGCCCAACTCGCCCAATGAGGCACCACTCAAGGAGTTGCGGGCGATGATATGTGACAAGGTGCGCTTGCAGGCTGCCTTCATAGAACTGTATGATGAAGAGATTGGTGATTAATTTTGAACACCTACTTATCACTAAAAATCGGATTAATCAAATATTTAACCCAAATCTAATGACCGATTTGGGTTTAATTTTAAGCAAAACGCAAAGAGAGCCCACCTTTTTATGAAGTGGGCTCTCTTTGCGTTTGGTATGATATACGATAAGTGTGTTTATCTGTTCTTATACATGCTGTCGTAATAGTTCTGATAGTCGCCAGAGGTGACATTATCCATCCACTCCTGATTGTCGAGATACCAGCGCACGGTTTTCTCTATGCCTTCTTCGAATTGCAGACTTGGCTCCCATCCCAGTTCGCGCTGCAGCTTGCGTGAGTCGATGGCATAGCGCATGTCGTGTCCCATACGGTCGGTGACGTGTGTTATCAGACCCAGGTCTTCGCCCTCTTTGCGTCCCAACAGGCGGTCGACAGTGTTTATGAGCACATGAATGATGTCGATGTTCTTCCATTCGTTGAAACCTCCGATGTTGTATGTATCGGCGATGCGTCCGTTGTGGAAGATAAGGTCGATGGCACGAGCATGGTCCTCAACGTATAGCCAGTCGCGCACGTTGAGTCCTTCGCCATACACCGGCAGTGGCTTGCGGTGGCGTATGTTATTAATGAATAGCGGTATAAGCTTTTCAGGGAACTGATACGGGCCGTAGTTGTTGGAGCAATTAGTAACAATAGTTGGCATGCCGTAGGTGTCGTGGAAGGCGCGCACAAAGTGGTCGCTGCTTGCTTTGGCAGCCGAGTAGGGTGAGTGCGGATTGTATTTGGTGTCTTCGGTAAAGAAGTCTGTGCCATAGGCATGATGATGGTTCGACGATGCCTTTGTGGTGAAAGGACTCTCCAGGCCTTCCGGATTGGTGAGTTCCAGTGCGCCATACACTTCGTCGGTAGAGATGTGATAGAAGCGCTTGCCCTCGTAGCCTTCAGGCAGGCTTTCCCAATATATCTTTGCAGCCTGTAGCAGTGTCAGTGTGCCCATAACATTGGTGCGTGCAAAGGTGAAGGGGTCTTTGATAGAGCGGTCGACATGACTCTCGGCAGCCAGGTGTATTATGCCGTCTACATTATGCTGGCGCATGATTTGCAGCACCAGTTCGAAGTCGCAGATATCGCCCTTTACGAAAGTGTAGTTGGGCTTCGATTCAATGTCTTTCAGGTTGGCAAGGTTGCCTGCATATGTGAGCTTATCGAGATTTATGATGTGGTAGTCGGGATATTTGTTGACGAAGAGTCTGACTACATGTGAGCCGATAAATCCAGCTCCTCCAGTGATGATGATGCTTCGCATAATGATATGATTTATTAGGTGATTTGTCTTCTTCTTATTTATGTTGTATTGGCAATGTATGCCAAATGTACCTTGGCGCTTAATATCTTGTTAGCATTTTGCTGCCTTCAGCTGTTCTATGCATAGGCGTAGAGAGTCGGTCCAGTAGGGCACGCGTATGCCGAAGGTGTTTTTGAGTTTCGACTTATCGAGCACCGAGAAGTGTGGACGCTTAACCGGACTTGGAAACTCTTCGCTATAGCATGGCTCTATGTCGCAGGTGTTGCCAGAGAGTTGGCAGATGAGTTTTGCAAAGTCGAACCATGAGCACACACCCTCGTTAGAGTAGTGGTAGATGCCAGTCTTGTTGAGCTGGTTGGTGCTTATGATGTGGGCGATGGTGTCGGCGAGATCGCCGGCAAAGGTAGGTGTGCCCACTTGGTCGAACACCACTTTCAGTGTGTCGTGCGATGCTGTGAGGCTCTGCATTGTCTTCACGAAGTTCTTGCCCCATTGTGAGTAGAGCCAAGCAGTGCGCAATATGATATGCTTGCAGCCCGTAGCCTGTATGGCTTGTTCGCCAGCCAGCTTAGTCTTGCCATACACACCTAATGGATTAGTGTCCCAATCTTCGCGGCATGGAATGTTTCTGTCGCCTTGAAACACATAGTCGGTGCTGATGTGTATCAGTGTGCCATCTGCCTCTTTCATTGCAGTGGCAAGATTGCCGGCAGCAGTGTTGTTGATAAGGTTGGCAGTGTCGAAGTCGGTCTCGGCACGGTCTACATTAGTGTAGGCAGCACAGTTGACGATGACATTGATATTCTGCTCGTTCACCATTTTGCGTACATCATCGAGGTTGGTGATGTCGAGCTTGGTATAGCCCTCGGCAATGTCGGTGAATGTGAAGTTATATGTATTGTCAAAGAGTTTTGCCACACGCTGCATCTCATGTCCGAGTTGTCCGTTGGCTCCAGTAACAAGAATGTTCATCTGTATTTGAATTTTTAATATAGTGGTTCGTCGATGGAGAATGGCGAGTCGAAATCCTTAAGCATGGCATGCTTTGTGTCCTTCTCGCTAAGCAATGCTTTGTCGATGGGCAGACGCCAATCGATGCCCAGTGAGGTGTCGAGAATGGAGATGCCGCCATCGGCTTCGGGGTGGTAGAAGTTGTCGCACTTATATTGAAACACCGCCACATCGCTGAGCACCGCAAAGCCATGTGCAAAGCCGCGAGGCACGAAGAACTGGCGATGGTTGCTTTCTGTCAGTTCCACAGCCACATGCTTGCCATAGGTGGGTGAACCCTTGCGTATGTCTACCGCCACATCGAGCACACTGCCCTTTACACAACGCACCAATTTGCTCTGTGTGAATGGCGGGCGTTGAAAGTGCAAACCGCGCATCACACCATACGACGACATGCTCTCGTTGTCCTGGCAGAAATCAATCTTGCCCACCTTCTCCTCAAATTCGCGCTGCGAATAGCTCTCGAAGAAATATCCTCGGGCATCTTTGAATATGCGTGGCTCAATAATCACTACGCCTTCTATATCTGTTTTTATTACTTCCATATACCTGTTAATTGTGTATGTATTTCTTTATATACCATGCAAAGGTAATTAATATTTATCTGATTTAGGTATCTTGACGATAAATATTCGTTATACTTGATTTTTTTTCGCTATATTTGCGTCGCATGTTGTAGCATTAATTCAGGCATAGTGCTCACAGTGTTCTTTCCTGCCCCGAATTGCTACAATACTCAATAGCCAAGAAGAATAATAACAACAAACATCTCGTATGAAAATAAACAAATCATTCCTTACTTTAGGCTTGGCCACTGCTCTATTGCAGATGCCTGCCACAGCCAGTGCTCAAGGTTCTGGCGCATCACGACAGAATCCACTTTTGCAGAAGAGCACACTGCCTTTTGGCGCTCCCGACTTCAGTCGTATTCAAGACACCGACTATCTTCCTGCCATAGAAGCAGCCATAAAGCAGCAGCGCGAGAATATAAAGAAAATTGTCGACAATAAGAAAAAGGCTACTTTCCAGAACACCATTCTCGCCTTTGAGGAGAGTGGAGTGTTGCTCGACAATGTAACAAACATATTCTTCGGACTTACCAGTGCCCATAAAACTCCAATCATAGCACAAACCGAGGAGAAGGCAATGTCAATGCTCGTTGACCTTGAAAACGAGATAAGCTTCAATAAGCCACTCTTTGAGCGCATAAAGTATGTCTACGACAATGAATATAAAAAGCTGAAGGGCGAAGACCAGCGCCTCACAGAAGAGATATACAAGAGTTTTGTACGCTCAGGTGCTTTGCTCCCTGCCGAAAAAATGGAGCGTATGAAGCAAATCAACTCGCGTCTCTCTGAGTTGGAGCAGCAGTGGGGCAATCTGCTTCCCGCCGCCACCAATAGCGCAGTGGTGTGGGTAGATAGTCAAGAGCAGCTTGCCGGACTTAGCGATGCCGATATTGCAATGTGCAAGAAGGACGCCGAGAGCCGTGGCGGTAAGGCACCATACTGCATAGTAATTACAAATACCACACAGCAGCCAATATTGGCAAGTCTGCAAAATCGCGACCTGCGTCGCAAGGTGTTTGAGGCAAGCATACATCGTGCTGACGGTACAAATCCTGATTTCAACACATTCCCTATTGTTACAGAGGTGGCAAAGCTGCGTGCTGAGAAGGGCAAGATAATGGGATATGATTGTTATGCCGACTATTCGCTCGAGAAGACTATGGCAAAGAACTCCAAGAATGTAGACAACTTCCTGTTGCAGTTAATCAAGGAGTATGCACCAAAGGCCGATGCAGAAACAAATGCCATTGAGCAGTATGCCCAGCAGACAGAAGGCAAGGATTTCAAATTGCAACCCTACGATCGCTTCTACTATTCTGCCAAGATGAAGAAGGAGATGCTCAATATCACCGACGACGAGGTAAAGCCTTATTTCAATATCGATAGCGTGCAGATTAATGGTGTGTTCTATGCCGCTCATAGAGTCTATGGCCTTAGCTTCAAGCAGCGCACCGATATTCCTACATATCACCCTGACATGAAGGTGTTTGAGGTTATCGACTCTAATGGCAAGACTATTGCTCTTTTCTATAGCGATTTCTTCCGTCGCCCAACAAAGCGTGGCGGTGCATGGATGAGCGCCTTTGCAAAGCAGAGCCGCCAGCGCCATCAGTTGCCTATAATATATAATGTGTGCAACTATGCCAAGGCGCCAGAAGGACAACCTTCACTTATTACTTGGGACGAGGTGTGCACCATGTTCCATGAGTTTGGACATGCACTCCATGGCATCCTCTCCGACTGTCAGTATAACACTCTGTCGGGAACAGCCGTGGCACGCGACTTTGTGGAGATGCCATCGCAATTTAATGAGTCTTTTGCCACAATCCCTGAGGTGTTCGACAACTATGCACGCCACACTGTGACTGGCGAACCAATGCCTGCTGAGCTCAAGGAACGCATGCTCAAGAGCATCAACTTCCAAACAGCGTATGCCCTCGGCGAGAACCTTGCTGCCACATGGGTAGACCTGGCATGGCATAAGATAAGCACCGATGAGGTGCCATCGCCATATATGGCTGGTGCCTTCGAGAAGGAACAGCTGCACAATGCCGGACTGCTCAATGTGCAGATACCACCACGCTATAGCACATCGTATTTCAACCATGTATGGGGCGGTGGCTATGCTGCTGGCTACTATAGCTATTTGTGGACTGAGGTGCTCGCTGTTAATGTAGCCGACTATTTTGACAAGCATGGTGCGTTGAACCCTGCTGTAGGTAAGGCTTTCCGCGAAAAGGTGCTCAGCCGTGGCAACACCAAAGACCAAATGCTTATGTTCACCGACTTCACCGGTATGCAGACTCCTGATGCATCAGGATTGCTCAAGGCAAGAGGATTGTAATATTTCACAACAATACAAAACGAAAATATTTTTAAACCAATGATTAACCGACTTCTTTCCTTTCTTGACGCTTCGCCAGTGAACTTCCTGGCTGTTAAGAATATAACCCAACTGCTTGAGCAGCATGGCTTTCGTCGTCTCGACCCTGCTATGCCGCTCGGTGCGGTGCAGGCTGGCGACCGCTTCTTTGTGACTAAAAACGACTCTTCGGTTTATGCCTTCCGTATTGGTGGCACACCTATTGCCGATGCTGGTTTCCATATGATTTGTGCCCATTGCGACTCACCTACATTCCGCATCAAGCCCAATGCCGAGATGCTTGCAGAGGGCGGACTTGTGAAACTCAACACCGAGGTGTATGGCGGACCGATCATGTCTACATGGTTCGACCGCCCGCTGACGCTTGCCGGACGTGTAATAGTGCGTAGCAATGATGTGATGCAACCCACTACAATGTTACTGCATGTAAAGCGTCCGTTGTTGCAAATTAGCAATCTTGCAATAC
The DNA here is from genome assembly GCA_934215545.1 of uncultured Prevotella sp. GTDB lineage: Bacteria > Bacteroidota > Bacteroidia > Bacteroidales > Bacteroidaceae > Prevotella. The sequence continues at coordinate 5,271 of CAKQAD010000025.1, read as the reverse complement.
ACTTCAATCGTCAGGTGAACGATGGCGTTAAACTGAGTCGACAGAAGGATGTGTTGCCGCTGCTTGGACAGATAACGAGCGAGCTTGAGGCAGGCAACATGCTAATGAATGTTATTGTGGAAGAGCTTAACAAGCAATGCCCCGTTAAGGCAGAAGATATTCTCGATTTCGACCTCTATCTTGCCGATGCCACTCCAGCATGCACCTTTGGCATGCACGATGAGTTTATCTCGTCGGGTCGCCTCGACGACCTCTCGATGTGTTATGCGGGTTTGGAGGCATTGCTTCAAGCACACGACACAGACACAACACAGGTGCTTGCTATCTTCGACAACGAAGAGACTGGGTCGCAGACAAAACAGGGTGCAGCGAGTCCTTTCCTTGCCTTTATGCTTAAGCGCATTGCTCTGGCACAGAGCAATAGCGAGGAGGCATACTATCAGGCTGTGGAGCGTGCCTTCATGATTTCTGCCGACAATGCGCATGCATGGCACCCCAACTATCCGGAGAAGTACGACCCTACAAATCATCCGATGCTTGGCGGTGGACCTGTGATAAAGTTTAATGCTGCACAGAAGTATGCCAGCGATGCTGCCTCTGCTGCAGTGTTTGCTTCGATATGTGCAAAGGCAGGCGTGCCATGCCAGCGCTTCGTAAATCATAGCGATGTGGCGGGTGGTAGCACACTTGGTAATATTCTTGCTTCGTCGATACCTTTGCGTGGTGTAGATATGGGCAATGCTATTCTTGCCATGCATAGCTGCCGCGAAACAGGTAGCGTGCGCGACCATGAATACTCTGTGAAGGTGTTTACCGAGTTCTATAATCTGTAGACGTAAAACCACATCACGGGGCATTAAAAATAGATTGACGGATGGTTGTTAGAGAAAAATCTCGACAACCATCTGCCAATTGCTTTTATCACCAATCGGACATCAGATTCTGTTTAACCAAAAATCATCATAACTCACCCATTTCGGTCTAATGACCGATTGGGGTTTGTGAAAAATATTATGTCTTTTTATTGTTGAGGCTCAACGATATGTTTCCCCACCACATGCCCCATTGTCCATGCTGCCTGCAGGTTAAATCCGCCAGTGATGGCATCCACATCGAGCACTTCGCCGGCATAGAACAAACCTCTGCACACTTTGCTCTCGAGTGTATGCATGTTGATTGATGCAAGCGACACACCGCCGCAGGTAACGAATTCGTCGCGTACCTTGCCACGGCCAGCTATCTGGTAGATGTCGTTGGTGAGTGTCTCAATGATTCGGTTCAGACTTTTCTTGCTCAATTCGCCCCAGCGTTGCTCTGCACTATGTCCTGTACGTTGTAATATGTAGTGCCATAATCGGGTAGGGATGTTGTGCGGCCGTATGTTGGCAAGTTGCTTTTGCGAGTTTTGTGTCACTATATTGGCTATCTCTTCTTCGGCAGTCGAGCGTCGGCTGTCGCCCGTCCAGTTAATGGCAACAGGCAACTGATACTGGTGCTCGTTCAGAAGTCGGGCTGCATGCGACGACAATTTCAATGCCGCCGGTCCGCTCATGCCCCAATGGGTTATGAGCAGCGCACCCTCGGCACGCAACTTAGTGCCAGGTATTGTTGCAATGACAGGCTCCACAACGGTGCCCATCAGCTCCAGGAATTTCTTATCCTTGATGTTAAATGTAAATAGCGATGGTATAGGGGCTTCTATCTCATGTCCTAATTCCGCATGCATCTTTAGTCTTTCACCCTTCGGACTACCACCTGTTGTAATTGCAACACGGTCGTAGTCGGCCTCCATTGCATTGCCGAATGTAAGATGTAGCGACATGTCCTTGTTTTGCGATATTGCTGTTAGGCAGTGGTGTGTCATCTGTCTAATACCCAAGTGCGAGGCAAGCCCCATGAGGCAATCGATGATGCTGTGCGAGTCTTGCGACACCGGAAACACACACTCGTCTTCTTGTGTGATGAGCTTCACACCCTCACGTTCAAACCATTCGTAAGCATCGTGATGATCGAACATCTTGAATAGCCGCTTCATCAGTTTGTGTCCGCGTGGATAGGCATGCTTTGCATCGCTAATCTGTCGGAACGAATTGGTAAGATTGCAGCGTCCGCCACCGGTAATCTCTACCTTGGCAAGCATCTTGTGGTTTTTCTCGAATATGGTGATGTCTGCCGACGGGCAGTTGCGCTTTGCTTCAATGGCAGCAAAATAGCCAGCCGCGCCGCCGCCGATGATGGCAATGCGTAGTGGAGGGTTGGTCATTGTAATTTGTATTATGGGTTTTTAGAGTTTTGTTGGCTCAACACTGTTTTTTGCACCAAGGCATGATGTTTGTGAGCGAAACCAATGTAAAGTTATACATTAATTTCTTTGTGTGCAAGATTTTGCAATGTTTCTTTGTTAGAACAAATATATATGCTATTTTTGTGGGTATAAACCTAAAATCGGCTTGTTTTTTTGATGATGTACCACAATTTGAAACTACCTGATGCGAATTTTGCACTTAACCTAATTCGGCATTGATGTCGAATGTAAGAAATATTAATTTTAAAAACCTACGACAATGGAAAATAAAGAAAAGAAGGAATTTGGTTCCGATGTAAACAGACGTGAGTTCAATCTTGTTACTAATCCTAATGCCTCTTTAGATGAATATGGCTTTACCGAGGATTATGTTTATGACTTGCTCTATATAGCCGACTTTGAACCCGATAATGAGTGTATGAACGATCCGGATGTGCTTAATAACCTCGGCATTATATACAATGATGGCTTATGCACCGATGTTGATATGGACAAAGCCATAGAGTATTACCAGAAGGCTGTCGACCTTGGTGATGATTTGGCAAAGTCGAATCTTGCTGATATCTTCAGAAAGGGAACCAACGGAGTGCCAAAAGATCTTGAGCGAGCTTTTGCCTTATATCAGAGCTGCCGCCTGCCTTATGGCTATTATCGTGTTGGTGAGGCTTTGGAATATGGTTATGGCACAGAGAAAGATATCGACAGAGCAAAGCAATATTATCGAATTGCCTATAGAGAAGGTCATCCTTTGGCAAAGCGCAAGTTGCAAACACTGAATTTCTTGGAAGACTAAGATACTTCCACAATTTATTGTCCAGTGATGTTTTGTTCCGAAATATATCGCTGACCAACTAGCAACTTTGTTTTTTTGTCTCGAATTAGAGAGAATAAGAGAAAATTTGAATAAGATAAGCAGCGCGTTTTTGTTGTGTGTGGTGCAACCAACACTCAAGCATAAAGTGCTTTATTAATTCTCTCTAATTCGGGATTTCCCTTTATTTACTCTCCTTAATCATAGTCTCTGCCTTCTTTACGCTACCAGCCTTTAGTATCAATGATTTGGCCTCGTTGTAGTCGGTGCATTGCGTATTGCGCTCCATGAATATGCGCACGGCACGGTCTATGAGCTTATGGTTGATGAGTTTGGCGTTAACCATTTTGTTACCTTCCACACGTCCGAGTCGTATTTGCACTGTAGTGCTTATCATGTCGAAGATAAGCTTTTGCGATGTGCCTGCTTTCATTCTTGTGCTGCCAGTAACAAATTCTGGTCCGGTGATAACCTCCACGGCATAATCTGCCTCTGCTGCAATTGGCGAGTTTGGATTGTTCACTATACACCCCGTAGCAATTCCGCTTTCACGGCAGTGTCGCAATGCAGCAAGCACGAATGGGGTGGTTCCACTTGCCGATACGCCCACTACAATGTCGGAAGGAGTTATGCCTTTGTCGAGAAGTTGCTGCCAGCTATCGTTTATGTCGTCTTCTCTCGACTCGCGTGTCTGCGTAAGGCAACCTATGCCTCCAGGAAATATGGCTTGTATCTGTGTGCCATCAATGCCATAGGTGTTTTGCACCTCTATGGTGTCGAGGGTGGCAAGGCGTCCGCCCGTGCCGCATCCCACATAAAACAATCGTCCGCCAGCCTTCAGCTTTTGCTCGATAGCAGTTATCAGTTGGTTGATGGCTGGCTGTGCCTTGTCTATTGCCAAGGGCACAGCATGGTTTTCGTGGTTTATATTTGCTGTTAGCTCTGCCACGCTCATCTGTTCGAGATGATCGTAGTGCGATGGCTGTTCTGTTATTCTCTTATCCATAGCTTTCTGAATTTTTGAGTTTTGAGATGCGCCGTGGGCGCAATTTTGAGTTTTGAATTTTGAGTTTTGAGTTATTGCCTTCGGCAATTTTGAATTATTCAGTTGTGAATTTCGCTGTTGGTGTTTTAGGCTGCGAATTCTGAATTCAAAAATCATTAACTCATAATCGCAGGCGAAGCCGAGAATAATTCAAAATTCAAAACTCAAAACTGCGCGCAGCGCATCTCAAAACTCAAAATTGCGCCCACGGCGCATCTTATGCAAAGATACAGCAAACTGAATTTCTGAACAAGTATTTTGGTCGGTTTTGAAAAACTGTTTATATTCTGAAGCGCATAAAAAAACGACAACATTGAAATTTTAGGTTTCAATGCTGTCGTTTTTTAATGTATTTAGCTGTTAGCAAGGTGTGGCTTGACTACGATAATTTATCGTAACAAGTAGCTTTAATGTCTTGTTGCTAACATCCTTATCTCTAATGTGTTATTAGAACTGCTCGCTCCAGTCTTCCTGGCTCTTGCGCACGTATGTCTGGTAGCGCAGTTTAGCCATCTTCTCAGCCTGGCTGAAGAGTTCGTCGGCCTCCTTAGGGAATGCCTTCTGTACAGACAGATAACGAACCTCGCCGAGGAGGAAGTCGCGGAAGTCTTCCCACTTAGGAGCCTTAGAGTCGAGTGTGAATGGGTTCTTACCCTCGTCGGCCAACAGTGGGTTGAAACGCCACAAGTGCCAGTAGCCGCAATCAACAGCGAGCTTCTCCTCGTTCTGTGAGCGACCCATACCACCCTTGCGCTTCAAACCGTGGTTGATACATGGAGCGTAAGCGATTATGAGTGATGGTCCTGGGTAAGCCTCAGCCTCGCGGATAGCCTTCAATGTCTGAGCATTGTCGGCACCCATAGCAATCTGAGCTACGTAGATGTAGCCGTAGGTTGTCTGCATAAGACCGAGATCCTTCTTGCGGATGCGCTTGCCCTGAGCAGCAAACTGTGCGATAGCACCGAGAGGAGTAGACTTAGACGACTGACCGCCGGTGTTAGAGTAAACCTCGGTATCGAGCACGAGGATGTTCACGTCCTCACCAGAAGCCAATACGTGGTCGAGACCACCGTAACCGATATCGTAAGAAGCACCGTCGCCACCGATAAT
>CAKQAD010000024.1 GCA_934215545.1 uncultured Prevotella sp. | reverse complement strand
GGGCACTTAGTCAAGACTTGTCAATTATTACAGTTTATATCACCGAAAAGTGTCAAGCAAAATCAGGAAAAGACAATTAATTTTCTTCTAAGAAATAATTAATGGATAATTAATGGTCATTAATGGACATTAATGTTTAAATTCAATAACAACCAGCGTATTTAGCTATCTGTGGTCTTTGTGTTTAAATCTAAAAAAAGAATTAATGGATAATTCGTGGATAATTCATGGACATTCATGTTTAAAATCAACATCAACCAGCGGATTTAGCTATCTGTGGTCTTTGAACACGAATTATCATGAATTATCCATTAATTTTATATTTGTTACAAAAAAACCTGGAGAGCCGAAGCAATCCAGGTTTTATTGGGTGATATTGTTTTAAATGATTGTTTATTTCGCATAAGCCACAGAGCGTGTTTCGCGGATAACGGTGATTTTCACCTGTCCGGGATACGTCATCTCTGTTTGGATCTTGTTGGCAATCTCGCCAGAGAGTTTCTCTGTCTCCTTGTCGTCCATCTTGTCGGCACCCACGATTACACGTAGTTCGCGACCAGCCTGGATGGCATAAGTCTTGGTGACGCCAGGGTAAGACATTGCTATAGACTCAAGGTCGTTGAGACGCTTGATATAAGCCTCTACAATTTCGCGGCGGGCGCCAGGACGAGCGCCTGAGATAGCGTCGCACACCTGTACGATAGGAGCGAGCAGAGTGCTCATTTCCATTTCGTCGTGGTGAGCACCGATGGCATTGCAGATGTCGGGCTTCTCCTTGAATTTCTCGGCAATCTTTGCACCATAGAGTGCGTGTGGCAATTCGCTCTCTTCGTCGGGCACCTTACCAATATCGTGTAGCAAGCCAGCACGCTTTGCCTTTTTGGGGTTGAGGCCCAGTTCTGCAGCCATGACGGCACAAAGGTTGGCTGTTTCGCGAGCATGTTGCAGCAAGTTCTGACCATAAGAAGAGCGATACTTCATCTTGCCGACGATGCGTATGAGTTCTGGGTGCAAGCCATGGATGCCAAGGTCGATGGCGGTGCGCTTGCCCGTTTCGATGATCTCGTTGTCGAGTTGCTTCTTTACCTTTGCCACCACCTCTTCGATGCGTGCAGGGTGGATACGTCCGTCTGCTACCAGTTGGTGCAGAGCCAGGCGGCACACTTCGCGGCGCACTGGGTCGAAGGCAGAGATTACGATAGCCTCAGGAGTGTCGTCGACGACGATTTCCACTCCGGTGGCAGCCTCGAGAGCACGGATGTTGCGGCCCTCGCGACCGATGATGCGGCCCTTCACTTCGTCGTTGTCGATGTGGAACACCGATACAGAGTTTTCTATTGCTGTCTCGGTGGCAACACGCTGTATGGTCTGTATGACGATTTTCTTAGCCTGCGCATTGGCATTAAGCTTTGCCTCGTCCATGATTTCGTTGATGTAGCTTGCAGCGTCGGTGCGAGCCTCGTCTTTAAGGCTCTCCACAAGGCGGTTCTTTGCCTCTTCGCTGCTCAGACCTGAGAGCTCTTCGAGCTTTTCGCGCTCTTTGATTTGCATCTTTTCCAGCTCCTCCTGCTTGATGGCAAGCAGTTTCTTCTCGTTGTCGATGCGCTGCTGATTTTGCTCGATGTCCTGCTTGCGGCGTCCCAGTTCCTCCTGTCGCTGGTTGAGAGAAATCTCTCGCTGTTTGAGTCGGTTTTCGCTCTGCTGAATTTTCTGGTTGCGCTGCTGCACCTCCTTTTCGAGCTCCGATTTCTTGTTGAGGAACTTCTCCTTCACTTCGAGAAGCTTTTTCTCCTTAATCACTTCTGCCTCTTTTGTGGCAGCTGATATCATTTCGTTATATTTTCCCTTTATTACGTAGCGGAAGGCAGCATAGCCTGCGACGCCACCCACTACGAGTGCTATAAAGGTAGCAATAAGTGTACCTAACATAAGTTACTGTTTAAAATTATTATCTGTTTGTAATATTCTCATTATTGTGTAGTCTGATTGAAGTAAAGGACAATGCATAACACATTATTCCTTTATGGCGTCCTCGATTTCTGACGTCAGCTTATTGAGAATATCACGGAAAGGTTCGGTGTCGTTGCGTTTTAGTTGCATTTCGTATCGCAGTGCTATTTCGATGAGAGCCATATAGAGCAGTTCTTTCTCGTTTTTAGGCCCTTTATATCTTGATGCGTATGCGTTGACCGTGTTAGTGATAAGAGTGGCTGCGTCGCGATACAATGGTTCGTCTTCCGGCTTGATGTTAACCGGGATGTTCATATCGTAGACATGCAGTCTTATCCTTAGTTTCTCGTTATTGTTCTCAGCCATATTCAGGGTAAATTAAGTGGTAGCATTGACTACTTGGCTTCGCTGATTAGAGTGATGCATTTGTTGACGTCGCGTATGAGTTGCGCCAATCGTTTCTGAGCATTCTCCATGTCGCCATTGGTAATCTCTACCATTCTTGCCATCTTCAGACTGTTGTAGTCGGCTTGCATCTGCTGCGTCTGCTCTTGGAGCAAGCGTATGCTCTCCTGCTGCTCTGCGATGCGTGCAGCAAGTGCAGCGTTCTGCTTTTTCAGGTCGCTGTATTGTAATATCATTTGCCTCACCCTCGTGGAGAATAGGTTTAGGCTCTTGTCATCAGCTTCCATACGGCTACATTTTGATTACAAAATTAAATTATTTCTGTGAATGTCGCAAATAATAGACTCTTTTTTTAATCCAAGGTCTGTTATTTGTTATTCTTGTCGTCGTCGTCGTTGCGCTTAGGCTCCTTTTTAGCAAGCATTACCACCTGATATACAAAATCGGTGGTCCACTTCTCTGTGAAGCCCAGGCGATGGTTGTATTGGCGCACAGCCACGACAGTCTTCAGGACACCTGGATCCTTATAGTTGTTGTTATTAAAAATGTCGGTGACCGTCTTCTCTGTCATTTTATAGATGGCACCCTTGAAGATAGAAGGAAGGCGCAGCTTGAACTTCATAAGGTTGCCCATGAGCATCATCAGGTCCTGGCTGAAGCCTTGGAACTGAATCATATAGCCCTGCACATCCTGCAGCTTGCGGCAGTTCTTACGGATGCTTTGGTCGATTTCCTTGAAGAAATTGTCGTTGGTACCATAAATCTCCTTCATCATCTTGCGGCATGCAGCCTTCTCGCCCACACCAAGCTTGTTGTTCTGTGTAGGCACATGCAGGGTGGTTTTGAACACACGAAGATCGGGCAGCATTGCAAGGTTGGTGATGCCCACACCAGCAGCGATGGAAGCCTGGAAGTAAACACGCACGAGGTTCATGTAGTCTTCCATTCCACCCGTATTGTTATTGTCTGCTTTTTTTCCAAAAAGTTTTGATAAAAATCCCATGTTATATATAATATTAGTAAAATCGGCTTATTTATTATCTATGCAAAATTACTATTTTTTTGCAAAGCAGCAAAGGAATTATCATACATTATAATAACATGGTGCGGCAATGCTAAAAAAATAGGAAAAAAATGCCATATATCCGCAAATATTAGTATCTTTGTACACTTTTAGAGAATTGTAGACTTTCATAATATACACATTCAAAGCTACTCAGATGAAAGGAATTGTTTTAGCCGGAGGGTCGGGCACACGCCTTTACCCCATAACAAAAGGCATCAGCAAGCAGCTGATACCAATCTTTGACAAACCTATGATTTATTATCCCATATCGGTGCTGATGTTAGCTGATATACGGGATATACTAATTATCTCCACTCCTGCCGATCTGCCCTCGTTCAAGCGTTTGCTGGGCGATGGAAGCGATTATGGTGTGCACTTTGAATATGCTGAGCAGCCTTATCCTGGCGGTTTAGCGCAAGCCTTTATCATTGGCGAAGAGTTTATCGGTGATGATTCTGCCTGTCTGGTGTTGGGCGACAACATATTCTACGGGGCAGGGTTTACAAAGCTGCTGCATGAAAGCGTGGCAAATGTAGAGAACGACGGCAAAGCCACCGTGTTTGGATATTTCGTTAACGACCCCGAGCGCTACGGCGTGGCAGAGTTTGACGCAGACGGCAACTGCCTGAGCATTGAAGAAAAACCACAGCACCCAAAGAGCAACTATGCAGTGGTGGGACTCTACTTCTATCCGAACAGCGTGGTGGAGATAGCAAAGAACATAAAGCCAAGCAGTCGTGGCGAGTTAGAGATAACCACCGTAAACCAGGAATATCTGAAGCGTGGCGAGCTGAAGGTGCAGACACTGCAGCGCGGATTTGCATGGCTCGACACTGGAACACACGACTCGCTATCAGAGGCAAGTACCTTTATAGAAGTGATAGAAAAACGACAAGGACTAAAGGTGGCATGTCTTGAAGAAGTAGCCTTTAAGAAAGGATGGATAGACGCCGAGCGTCTGAAGATGGTGGCAGAGCCAATGGCAAAGAACGAATACGGCAAGTATCTGTTGCAGCTGGCAGCAGGAAAGTAAATGGCATACACAAGCAATTATTAATAAAAATATAGAAGATTAGAGAAAAATGGAAGAACCAAAGAAAATGGAGACTTACAATAGTCAAGGATTGTATAATTCCATGCCTGAGGGAGACTCGAAATCGTCGTTTGATTTCAGAAACCTCTACACAATGATAATTCTCAACTGGCAATGGATAATATTGTCGTTGGTGATTTGTGTTGGAGCAGCAGCAGTATATTTGCGCTATGCCACACCTGTGTATCAGGCATATGTCAAGATGCTTATAAAGGATGATACCGAAAACTCACCATCAGGAATGCGTTCAGGACGCAGCTCATTGACAGCATCGAGCACATTGGGTATCATCTCAAATTCGGCTGGTATCGACAATGAGATGGAGATACTCTCGTCGACAAAGATTGCACAGCGCACCGTGACCGACCTGAAACTCTATGTGGACTATGCTGTCAGCGGAAGAGTGAGATCGCACACCCTGTATCAAAACCAGCCAATCGACGTGGATCTTGATGCCAACAGCCTTGAGAAACTGAAGATGCCTATCAAGCTATCTATAACACGCGAAAATGGCAAGTTGCACATAAAAGGAACATACACCTATCTGCCTAACGACCGCGACCTCGACCCAGTGCCATATACAATTGACAAGACCGTAGACCGTCTGCCATATAATATAAGTACAAGCGTAGGTACGATTAGTTTCAAGGAAAACCCAGTGTCGAAGCTTGACGAAGGCAAGACATTGAAGGCGGTTATCGTGTCGCCAGCAGTGGCTGCACGCAAATATGTAAGTTCACTGTCTATCAGTCCGACATCAAAGACCACCACTATTGCACAGCTTGTGATGCGCGACCAAATACCACAGCGCGCCATCGACTACCTAAAGCAGCTCATCGTGTGCTACAACCGTCAGGCTAATGAAGACAAGAACGAGATAGCAATGCGCACAGAGCAGTTTATCAACTCACGTCTGGAGAAGATAAATAGTGAGCTGGGCGCTACAGAGGGCGATCTGGAATCGACAAAGCGCCGTTATGGCATCATAGACCCACAGGCAAACTCAGTGCAGGCACTTACCAACTCTAACACATACACACAGAAGTTGGCAGAGATGAACATGCAGATAGAACTGTTGCGTAGCATCAACGACTATATGAACGAGCCTACCAACAAGTATCAGACACTGCCTTCGAATGTGGGACTCACAGACCCAACATCGTCGATGCTCATCAATAAATATAATGAAATCGTGATGGAGCGCAACCGACTGCTGCGTAGCGCAAGCGAGACAAGTCCGTCGGTGGCACCACTTACTGCACAGCTCAACGAACTGGTGACAAGCATTCGTCGTGCCATGAGCCAGGCACAGCGCTCGGCAGAGATACAACGCAATAATGTGCAGGCACAATACAATCTCTATTCTAAAGAGATATCATCGACACCAGAGCAGGAACGTATACTCACACAGATAGGACGCCAGCAGGAAGTGAAGTCGGGACTCTACCTCATGCTTCTGCAGAAGCGCGAAGAGAACTCCATATCACTGGCTGCCACCGCCGACAAGGGCAAACTTATCGACGAGCCACAGTTTATGGGCAAGATAAGCCCTAAGTCGCATATGATAATGCTTATCGCATTCGTGCTCGGATTGGGAATACCTTTGGCTGTGTTCTTCCTGATCAACTACTTCAGATACCGCATTGAAGGACACGACGATGTGGAAACGCTCACCGAACTGCCTATCATCGGCGATGTGGCTATTGCCAACGATGCCATCAAGACAAAGGGCGACATCGTGGTGCACGAGAACAAGAACAACATCATGGAAGAGGTGTTCCGCTCTATGCGTGCCAATGTGCAGTTTATGCTTGAAGAAGGCAATAAGGTTATTATGTTCACCTCTACCACATCGGGCGAGGGCAAGACATTTACCGCTGCCAACCTTGCCGTGAGCTTCGCATTGCTCGGACGTAAGGTGGTGCTCGTGGGACTTGATATCCGTAAGCCACGACTCACAAAACTCTTTGAGATAAAGGACAAGCAGCGTGGTATCACCAACCTGCTTATGATGGACTCACCATCGAAGAGTGATGTGAGAGAACAGATAGTTCCTTCGGGTGTGAATGCCAACCTCGACCTGCTCATGGCAGGTCCGATACCTCCAAACCCAACCGAACTCGTGTCGCGTACAGCACTCGAAGATGTGTTTGCAGCACTGAAGGAAGACTACGACTATATACTTGTGGATACAGCACCTGTGGGATTGGTGACAGACACAATACAGATAGCACGCATTGCCGATGCAACAGTATACATGTGTCGTGCCGACTTCACACCAAGAGCAAGCTTCGACTTTATCAACAAGCTCGACAAGCAGAAGAAGTTGCCTAAGATGTCTGTCGTTATCAATGGTATCGACATCTCGAAGAAGAAGTATGGCTACTATTATGGATATGGCAAGTATAGCAAGTATTCGCGCTATGGAAGCAGCTCACGAGGCAGCCGTTATGGCGACTACTCAGCGTTTGGTACATATGGCAACTACTCTAAGAGTGGTTATGGTAGTAAGAACGATAATTCGATAAAACAATAGGATAATGACAATAGCTGTTGATTTCGACGGAACAATCGTAGAACATCGCTATCCGGAGATTGGCAGGGAAGTGCCCTTTGCCACCGATACACTCAAGATGCTGATGCGCGAACAACACAAACTGATATTGTGGAGTGTGCGAGAAGGCAAACTACTGCAAGATGCCGTGGACTGGTGTCGTGCCAAAGGAGTGGAGTTTTATGCGGTGAACAAGGACTATCCTGAAGAAGATGAAGAAAAGAATGCCCACTTCTCGCGTAAGATAAAGGCAGACTACTTCATCGACGACCGTAACATTGGTGGACTTCCTGATTGGGGCACCATCTATCGTATGATACACGATGGAATCTCTTATCAGGATATCATCGACGAAGAGTATAATAACAGCATCCACGGAGATACTCGCAATAATGGCGAGCGTAAAAAGAAAAAGTGGTGGCAATTCTAATAATTGAGCTGTTGTAATAATCAGTTCTAAAAGTAGGACTGTTATAATAAACAATGTGGGCGTGGTTGGCAATTGCCAATACCACGCCCACATTGTTTTAATGTTTCAACTATGTTTTGATGTTTCAACTAAAGTCCAACGACTGATTTTGTTGTATTTTACTGCTATCTTATTGGTGTTTGGAGAAATGTCTTTTCGTGCTAATTCTCGTATTAATAGTGCAGTAAGGCGTAACCTTGGTGTAATTGTTTGCTGATGATAGCATTCTATTTGCTTATGATAGCATTCATTACGTTGGCTGGGGGGCGTTGTGCTGCCAGCTCGCCACGCATAAAGTCCATATAAGGAGCGGCATGCTCGAAGAAAATGTGATAGCCTTGGCAAAGATAGTTAAGATTAGGATTGCCATAACGGTCGGCAACGAAACGGTTTTTGGGGCATTCGCCGTGGCAAGCAAACAGAAACTTGCACTCCTTGCATTGCTGTGGCAGCATAGCCGTCTTCATACGAGCAAACTGCTGTTGCTGTTCGGAATACATCATTTCTGTTATTGTCTTGTTCGTGATGTTGCCCAAACGATGTTCAGGAAAAACGAAATGGTCGCAAGAATACACATCGCCGTTGTACTCTATCACTCCAGCATGTCCACATTCTGCCGATACCGAGCACAATCCGGGAGCCACCCCCATCCAATTGGCAAGTGTGGAGTCGAACAGCTGGATATAGTATTCGCCAACATCATTGTGCACCCATTCGTCGAATATAGTGCAAAGGAAATTGCCCCATTCCTCTGGCGTAACCGAGAATGGAGCTAAGCAGCCACCCTCCTGCATGCCAGGAGCCAGTTGCAAGCCATCGGTACGCTCTGTGGTGATACGCTCAACGATGGGAGTGAACTGTATGAAGTGACAATGTATCTGCTTGAAGAAATTGTAGAATTCGAGAGGTCGCTTCACGTTGATGTCGTTGACAACAGCAAGTGCGTTCCATTCAACGCCATGTTTGTTGAGCAAGTGAATGCCATGCATCACCTTTTGCCAGCTGCCGTCGCCAGTTGGCGTAAGTCGGTAGGCATCATGGATTTGTTGCGGTCCGTCGATAGACACACCCACAAGAAAATTGTTGGATTTTAGAAATTCGCACCACTCATCGGTGAGTAGAGTGGCATTAGTTTGCAGACAGTTGTCGATGCGTCTGCCATGAGCATAACGGCGCTGCAGTTTCAGAGCCTTACGATAGAAGGAAATAGGGCGCATCAAAGTCTCGCCACCATGCCAGTTGAATAAAACATTCTGTGATGTCTGTGCCTCGATATACTCCTTGATAAACTTTTCGAGCAGCGAATCGCTCATCACATGCCGTTGGCAGTCGGAATCATACAACCTCCCTTTTTCCAGATAATAACAATATTTGCAACGCAGGTTGCACAGACTACCTGCAGGCTTTGCCAATAAGTATATAGGGTGAGAGAAAGGAGATATTGTTGCCATGGTAGGTTACAATATTATTAGGTTGTGATATAATTAATAAGGTATATGTAAGGCACAATGTGCAGCGTTTCAGACAGTGCTGTTTGCTATTTTGTTATTTCGCCACAAATATTTTGGTTCATCAAGTTACGAATAACGTTGCAATCGTTATATTTAGCCTGCAAGAACATCAGTTTTGTCACAGCACTCTCAACGGTAGAATCGTAGCCACTCACAAGACCAGCATCCTTCAGTTGGAAGCTTGCCTCGTAGCGTCCCATCTTGACACTTCCTGCCACACATTGGCTGATGTTTACTACTGTCACTCCGCGTTTTGTGGCATCTTTCAGTAGTTTCAGTAGCCATGGTTTCTGTGGTGCGTTGCCGCTACCGAAGCTTCGCATCACTATGCCGCGCAGTTCGGGAGCTTCAAGCACGTGTCGCACGATGTTCTCTTGGATGCCAGGAAACAGTGAGAATACCACCACGTTAGGGTCGAGTGCCACATGTGGCACCATTGGTTTGGTATAGTCGGGCTTACGAATGTAGTGACGATGAAAGTGAAACTCCACACCAGCCTCGCATAGAATAGGGTAGTTGAATGAGTTGAAGGCATTGAAGCCATCTGCATTTTCCTTTGTGCTTCGGTTGCCTCGCAGCAGTTTGCCACTGAAATATATGCACACCTCAGGCACCATAGGAAATCCCTCTTCGTCGTAGGCAGAAGCCAGTTCGATACTTGTTACAAGATTTTCCTTGCCATCGGTGCGAAGCTGTCCGATAGGCAATTGTGAACCGGTGAGCACCACAGGTTTAGTGAGGTTTTCGAGCATGAACGACAGTGCACTAGCTGTGTAAGCCATGGTGTCGGTGCCATGGAGTATGACAAAGCCATCATATTCATCATACCTTTCGGCGATAATGCGCACCAACTGCCCCCAACGTCTGAGCGTCATGTCCGACGAGTCGATAGGAGGAGTGAACTGATAGGTGTCGATATCGGTCTTTAGATAAGCCAGCTCTGGAAGGTTCGACACAAGATGGTCGAGGTTGAGCGGCTCGAGAGCACCAGTGTGGGGGTTGAGTCCCATACCTATAGTACCTCCAGTGTAGATAATGAGCACCTTGTTGTGGCGTGCGTTAGCTCTGTCGTTGTTCATCGTTTATTATATTTGTCAAGATAATCTTTTACCGGTTGCCAATCAATATTCCTGAATCAATCTGTGGTTTGCCAATTGGCAAGAAGACGCTGTATTCAAATAGTCAATGCAAAATTAATACAAAAATACGATATATTATTGTTTTTACATAAGTTTTTGAATGATAAATGGTCCGAATTTTCGGTCTTGCAAAATATAGGCACAGAAAAGTATATTTTATAAACTATTGTGACAATTTGTAATCTGCGCTCTTGATGACAATAGAATATCAGCGACCTCCACCTTTACTTTTGTAGGATGCGGCAAAGCGGCAAGGCAGCCAGCATCAAATAATATATATGATATTGTAAATTAAAATCAGAAAACTTTGTCAATATCAGAAATAAGTAGTATTTTTGCATCGTAAAAAGACATCACGTATTCTAACACACGTATATCACGTATATGAAGAAATCATTAATACCAATTCTCCTTATTGTATTGGTTGCTTTGCTCAATGGCTGTTCATCGGCAAAGCAGGTAGCTTATTTTCAGAATATCGACTCTATCAGTTTGGCTGCTTCTAAAGGACTTTATGATGCCCGCATTATGCCAAAGGATCAGCTTACCATAACAGTGTTGACATCCGATCCAGCCACTTCAAGACCTTTTAACCTTGCTGTTCAGTCGACACTTGGCAATAGTGGCACGCTGAGCAGTGGTTCTGGTTCATTGTTGGGTTATCTGGTGGACAATGACGGCAATATTGATTTCCCAGTTGTAGGCACACTGCATGTAGCAGGTCTTACCAAAAACGAGTGTGAAAACCTTATCGTAGAGAAGGTGAAGCCATATTTGGCTGCAGAAGAGCATCCTGTGGTGACTGTAAGCATGTCGAGCTATCGAGTGACGGTGGCTGGTGAGGTGAACACGCCAAAGGTAGTGCCAGTGACAACCGAAAAGATGAGTGTGCTGGAGGCGTTGGCTCAGGCTGGCGACCTCAGTATTTATGGTCGTCGCGATAATGTACTTCTGATTCGTGAGGACGCAACAGGACAGAAGTCGGCACATCGTTTGAACCTTAACGATGCAAACATAATAAACTCGCCCTATTATTATGTTCAGCAAAACGATTACATCTATGTAGAGCCAAATAAGACTAAGGCAAAGAACTCTGCTATTGGTCAGTCTACTACATTGTGGATATCTGTAATTGGTATAGTGACGTCGGTGGCGTCGCTTGTTGTCAACATTTTGAGAAATTAATGTTTATATATTGTTAAGCGTTGAGCTATGTGCTTGACGCTTAATTTTTACCCATACCAACAAAAGGATGGTAAAACCTTCAATGGATGCAAATTAAGGGGTGCACGTTGTCATCGATGGAAAACCCCTTTGAAATATTGAGGGCAAGAAATGTAAAGCATAAAACACGAGAGAGTGTGTTATTCAAGGATAGCACACTCTCTTGGTGCGAAAAAGAATGTGTAAATAACAGATTTAATATCGAAGATATAATATGAGAAACGTAACTTTATTATTGGAAGACGGAACCAAGTTCCATGGTAAGTCATTCGGTTATGAAAGCCCCGTGGCTGGCGAGGTGGTGTTCAATACCGCTATGATGGGATACCCAGAGTCGCTCACCGACCCTTCGTATGCCGGACAGCTCATGACACTGACATATCCGCTTGTAGGCAACTATGGCGTGCCTCCTTTCACGGTAGAAGAGAACGGTTTGCCTACGTTCATGGAGAGTGACAAAATTTACGCTTCGGCTATCATCGTGGCTGATTATAGCGAACAGTATTGCCATTGGAATGCCGTGGAGAGTCTGGCAGACTGGCTCAAGCGAGAGCATGTGCCCGGCATCACCGGCATCGATACACGTGAACTCACTAAGGTGTTGCGTGAGCATGGTGTGATGATGGGCAAGATAATCTTCGATGATGAACCCGACAACATTCCAACAGCCGAATACGAAGGAGTGAACTTCGTAGACCGTGTGAGCTGCAAAGAGATTATACGCTACAATGAAGGAGCCGACAAGAAGGTGGTGCTTGTGGACTGTGGTGTGAAAGCCAACATCATCCGCTGCCTTATCAACCGTGGATGCGAGGTGGTGAGAGTGCCTTGGAACTACGACTATACCGATATGGAATTCGACGGACTTTTCCTTGCAAATGGCCCTGGCGACCCAGACATGTGTGAGGAAGCGGTAAACATTATTCGCAAGCAGATGCAGCGCAGCGACAAGCCTATCTGCGGTATATGTATGGGCAATCAATTACTGGCAAAGGCAGCAGGTGCAAACATCTACAAACTAAAATACGGACACCGCTCACACAACCAACCAGTGCGCTTGGTGGGCACAGAAAAGTGCTTCGTGACATCACAGAATCATGGATATGCCGTAGACGCAAAGACACTCGGTGCCGATTGGGAGGAATTGTTTGTTAATATGAACGATGGCTCTAATGAGGGCATACGCCATAAGTCGAAGCCTTGGTTCTCAAGCCAGTTCCACCCAGAGGCATGTTCAGGCCCCGTTGATACAGAGTTTATGTTCGACAAGTTTGTTGAAAGCCTGAAGTAACCCGCACACACATAATCAATTAAAGCAGACAAATAGAATGAAAGACGAAAATATAAAGAAAGTATTGTTGCTCGGTTCTGGCGCATTGAAGATTGGCGAAGCGGGCGAGTTCGATTATTCTGGTTCGCAAGCATTGAAAGCATTGCGCGAGGAAGGAGTGAAGACGGTTCTTATAAACCCGAACATCGCCACCGTACAAACTTCTGAAGGCGTAGCAGACCAAATCTACTTCCTTCCCGTACAGCCATATTTCGTGGAAGAGGTAATTAAGAAAGAGCGTCCTGATGGTATCCTCCTCTCGTTTGGTGGACAGACAGCACTCAACTGTGGTGTGGAACTCTATCGTAAAGGCATACTTCAGAAATACAATGTAAAGGTGCTTGGTACACCGGTACAGGCTATCATGGACACCGAAGACCGTGAGCTGTTCGTAGAGAAGCTTGACGAGATAAACGTGAAGACTATCAAGAGCGAGGCATGCGAGAATATGGAACAGACACGCAAGGCAGCTGCCGAACTTGGCTATCCAGTAATCATACGTGCAGCCTATGCACTCGGAGGACTCGGTTCTGGTTTTGCTGATAATGAGGAAGAACTCGACAAACTTGCAGAGAAAGCATTCTCGTTCTCGCCACAGGTGCTTGTAGAGAAGAGCTTGAAGGGCTGGAAAGAGATAGAGTATGAGGTGGTGCGCGACCGTTACGACAACTGCATCACCGTCTGCAATATGGAAAACTTCGACCCACTGGGCATCCACACCGGTGAGAGTATCGTTATTGCACCATCGCAGACACTCACCAACTCTGAATATCATAAGTTGCGTGCATTGGCAATAAAAATCATTCGCCACATAGGTATCGTTGGTGAGTGTAATGTGCAGTATGCCTTCGACCCTAAGTCGGAAGACTATCGCGTAATAGAGGTGAATGCCCGACTCAGCCGTTCTTCGGCATTGGCATCAAAAGCCACAGGCTATCCACTTGCTTTCGTTGCAGCAAAGCTCGGCATGGGCTACGGACTCTTTGAACTCAAGAACTCTGTAACAAAAACTACAAGTGCATTCTTTGAACCAGCACTCGACTATGTAGTGTGCAAGATACCACGTTGGGACCTCTCAAAGTTCCGCGGCGTAGACAAGGAGCTGGGCTCTTCAATGAAGTCGGTAGGCGAGGTTATGGCTATCGGCCGCAATTTCGAGGAAGCCATTCAGAAGGGATTGCGAATGATTGGTCAGGGCATGCACGGATTTGTTGAGAATAAAGAACTTGAGATAGAAGACATCGATGCTGCTCTGCGCGAACCCACCGACAAGCGTGTGTTCGTAATCTCAAAGGCTATGCACAAAGGCTACACAGTAGATCAGATACACGACCTCACAAAGATCGATAAGTGGTTCCTTGAGAAGCTCAAGCACATTATCGATATCGATGAAGCAATGAAGAAGTGCAACATCAACACTCTCGACAAAGAATTGCTTCGTACAGCAAAGGTATATGGCTTTACTGACTTCCAGATAGCACGTGCTGTGGGTCTGGAGGACGAATTGAAATCAATGCGTAAGGCATCGCTTGTGGTTCGTGCACGTCGTAAGAACTATGGCATCCTGCCTGTTGTAAAGCAAATAGACACACTTGCTGCCGAGTATCCTGCACAGACCAACTATCTGTATGTGACATACGCTGGCGTAAAGAGCGACATTACCTTCGACAACGATCATCGTTCTATTATCGTTCTGGGTTCTGGTGCCTATCGTATCGGTTCATCAGTAGAGTTCGACTGGTGTGGTGTGCAGGCTCTGAACACAATCCGCAAGGAGGGCTATCGCTCGGTGATGATCAACTACAACCCAGAGACAGTGTCTACCGACTACGATATGTGCGATCGTCTGTACTTCGATGAGCTTACTTTCGAGCGTGTTATGGACATCATCGACCTCGAGTCGCCACATGGTGTCATCGTGTCTACTGGCGGACAGATTCCTAACAACCTTGCCATGCTCCTCGACGAGCAGCATGTGCCAATCCTTGGTACTAAGGCGCAGGACATCGACAATGCCGAAGACCGTGCCAAGTTCTCGCAGATGCTTACCAACAACGGTATTAACCAGCCAGAGTGGAGTGCGTTGACAAGCATGGAAGACATCGACCGCTTCATCGACCGTGTTGGATTCCCAGTGCTTGTGCGCCCATCTTACGTGCTTTCTGGTGCTGCCATGAATGTATGCTCTAACGAGGATGAGCTTAAGCGATTCCTGCAACTGGCAGCTAATGTTAGCGAAGACCACCCCGTAGTGGTGAGCAAGTTCATAGAACATGCCAAGGAGATAGAGATGGATGCTGTTGCAAAGAATGGTGAGGTGATAGCCTATGCTATTTCTGAGCATATCGAGTTTGCCGGTGTTCACTCTGGTGATGCTACCATACAGTTCCCACCACAGAAACTCTATGTTGAGACCGTGCGTCGTTGTAAGCGTGTAGGACGTCAGATAGCTAAGGAATTGCACATCAATGGACCGTTCAACATACAGTTTATGGCGCGCGACAACGATATCCTCGTTATCGAGTGTAACCTCCGTGCTTCCCGTTCATTCCCATTCGTAAGCAAGGTTCTGAAGATTAACCTCATCGAACTTGCTACTCGTGTGATGCTCGGATTGCCAGTGGAGAAACCAAGCAAGAACCTCTTCGATCTCGACTATGTAGGTATCAAGGCATCGCAGTTCTCGTTCAACCGTTTGCAGAAGGCTGACCCTGTGTTGGGCGTAGATATGAGCTCTACCGGTGAGGTAGGCTGTTTGGGCGATGACACCAATACAGCATTGCTTAAGAGTATGCTCTCTGTGGGCCATCGCATACCTAAGAAGAATATTCTTCTTTCTACTGGTGGTGCCAAGCAGAAAGTGGCTATGCTCGATGCTGCCAAGATGCTTATCGAGCATGGTTATAATCTGTATGCTACTGGTGGTACAAGCAAGTTCCTTGCCGAGAACGGCATAGAGAATACTCATGTGTTGTGGCCTTCTGAGGAGGGCGATGAGCCTAAGGCTCTTGATTTGTTGCACGACCATACAATCGATATGGTTGTCAATATACCGAAGAACCTCACAAGTTCAGAGCTTACCAATGGTTATAAGATACGCCGTGCAGCCATCGACCTCAACGTGCCTCTTATCACTAATGCACGCCTTGCGAGTGCATTCATCTATGCATTCTGTACTACAAAGATAGAGGATATCGATATCAAGGCTTGGGGCGAATATTAAGCCAATAGCTTTTTGATAGAACATTTTTAAGTATGAACCGATTTGGCGAGAGAAGTAAGAATAAATTCTTACTTCTCTCGCCTGCGGTTTAATGTAAATACACTGCTCGACAGCATATAGATGCCAGTAGTGGAATTTTAACTTAAAGCGGGTAGGGGACATAATGTTGCCAACCCGCTTTAGGCTTTTTATGAATGTTCTTGTATTCAACACCAAATCGGTCATTAGACCGAATTTAGAAGATGATTAGAATGCTATGTATTCTTTTCCACTTTTGTCAGCGTTTCTTTCGGCATCTTGCTTCCATTCGCGTTTTCGAGATAACCCGCTATGTCTTCAACACGTCGAAACAAACACTAACAAAAATTCAAATCTAATGACCGATTTGGGTTAAAAACAAGCACTTGTAAAATTATTATGTGTTTTTACAAGTATATAAGTGTTACTTTATCTGATGTTTAAAGAGATTTTTCGAGTTTAGGTTTAACTTTGCACATATAAATAAAACAATTAATCTTTAGAGCTTTCGAGCAGATACTTGCAAAGTTTTTAAGATCTTATAGTTAGCAACGCAAAAAAACAAAATATACAATTATCAATCTAATGTTATAAGCTTTTCGGGTGCTCGTCGTGAGACGAGCACCCGTTGTTTTATAATAGATACTTATTATGAAACCAATTTATCGAAATGTTATTTCATCGCACTACTAAATACATTATACACCAACCCTTATCTCATTCCCAATTCATAGCTGTCATTTATTACTAAATCAATAGATAGGTATTGTTTTTATATGTTATAAAAAATGCTTACCTTTGTATGTATGCTGTATTCCAGTTTTATTCCTGGGGTATTTTCTGCTATGTATATCTTATGATTGTATAGTTGGAAACAAAGATAAGCATAGATAGCAGTTCAAAATGGGGTGGGTAGCTATTATAATAGTAACGTTGAGTTGAATATAATAAAGAATACACATCATTTCGTTTGGATCGAAAACCGAATAGAGTTATACAATATATATATGAGCAATAACAATAATCATCAGTTGGGCGAAGCCCCCTGGCTTCATGTAATTATTTCTACTGGTTTTGGCACAGGATTTTTTCCTTGGGGACCGGGCACTTTTGGTGGCTTCATAGCCTTACTCATTTGGATTGCATTGTATTTTGTGCTATCGCCAGTAACTTTGGCTGTTGCAACTGTGGTACTTGTTGTTGCGACATTCTTTGTTGGTGTGTGGACAGATAATGTAATGGAGCGCTATTGGGGTGCTGATCCTCGCACTGTAATAATCGATGAGTATTTTGGCACATGGATAGCCTGCTTTCCTGCTTTGTTTGTTAGTGGTCCGTCGTATATAGCAGTGTCGTTGGCAGCATTAGGTTTTGTTCTGTTTCGTATTATAGACATAACAAAGCCGTTGGGCTGTCGGTGGGTCGACCGCCATATTCATGGTGGGTTAGGTTGTATGCTTGATGATGCTTTGGCTGCGTTCTATGCCTGTATCGTTGTGCTTGCAGCACGCTTTACGCATCTACCAGAAATAGTATATGATTGGTTATAACCTCATGAGATCATTGTTTGGTAAAACAAGAATGCCTTTCTTCTTTGTCCTTATAAGACAATTGAAGAAAGGCATTTTTGCTTAGGTTTTGTCAACCTATGTATTATCCGATTTGTTATCAGTATTCTCTATTGCATCAGCATATATGTATTTTCAATGCATCAGATGTTGTTTTCCAGTGCATCAGCACTTCATTTTGAATGAATTTTCGATGCTTGTTATCTCGCTTGAGAACTTCTGATCGATTTTAATTCGCTGCTCCACCTGGTTGTAGCTATAAATCACGGTGCTGTGGTCACGTCCTCCAACAAGTTTACCGATTTTGGTTGCCGGCATCTTTGTGTATTTCTGTGCCAGATATATCGACACTTGTCGCGCCATGACATAGTCCTTCTTTCGGCTACGGCTATTGATGTTGGCAGGTGTTACATTATAGTGCTGGCATACGCTTTCTATGATTTCTTCGATAGTAAGCGGTTCTTCGTTCACTTTCACCGAGCGTTTTATCACTCGTTGTGCAAGCTGCATGTCGATGTTGCAGTTATATACCACCGAATATGCCATCAGTGAGTTTATCACGCCCTGCAAGTCGCGCACCGATCCGTTGGCTGTTGATGCCACAAACTTAATAACATCCTCAGGAATGTTCAGTCCGTCGTGTCGTATTTTGCTTTCGAGAATATCTACGCACAGTTGCACGTTAGGTTTTTCCAGCTCAGCTATAAGTCCGCATGAGAATCGTGTTATCAGTCGCTCGTTTATACCCTTCAGTTCCACTGGAGGGCGGTCGCTTGCAAGAATGATGCGTTTTCCGTTGCGGAATAGGTGGTTGAAAATATGGAAGAATGTGTTCTGCGTACCTTTCTTGTCTTCCCACTCCTGAATATCGTCTACGATGAGCACATCGATGGTTTGATAGAAGTTGATGAAGTCATTGATGGTGTTTCGCAGCACTGCATTGGTATATTGCACCTCAAAGAGTCGTGCGCTGATATAGAGCACTCTTTTTTCTGGATATATGCGTTTTGTTTCTACACCGATGGCATTTATCAGGTGAGTTTTACCGCAGCCAGAAGGTCCGAACACGAAGAAAGGGTTGAACTGCATGTTTTGCGGATGCTCGGCAATCGACATACCAATTTCTCTTGGCAGCTTGTTGCTATTGCCCACAATATAGTTTTTGAAAGTAAGATGTGGGTTTAACTGTGGGTCGATTTGTTGCGATGGAGCGCTATCGAGCATTGTTGGCGATTCGTTGGCGTGTTCACGTTGTCGTGGTCGCATTGATTCGTCGGTAGGTTCATCGGTTTCAAAGTCCTGTGTCTTTTTGTTCTCGCTATCAGTTACAACTCTGTAAGCCAGGTTCACGCCTTCTCCAAACACCCTTGTAAGCACCTTACGCAACAAATCCACATAGTGCTCCTCCAAGTACTCGAAAACGAAAGCACTTGGCACGCGCAAAATAACCCTCTTGGTATCTTCGTTAAAAGATTCCAAGGTGGTTCTTTTGAACCATGTGTTATAATGTTGCTCGGAAATGTTCTCGCGTATTAGCGCAAGACACTTGTCCCAAAGAGCATTAGGACTTACATTCATTGGCTGTTTGGTGTGATTGATTGCGTCTTTCGACTATTTGTTATTTTTATTCCGTCTGCAAAATTAGTAATTATTTTTGAAGTGAGCAAATAACTGCATTCATTATTATTTAACTAATTACCTGTAAATGCTTGTTTCTTCGACAGTTAGAGATTCCTGTTTAAATAAGTCTTGTTTTTAGCCCATTTATGCCTAACAG
Source organism: uncultured Prevotella sp. (assembly GCA_934215545.1). Classification (GTDB taxonomy): domain Bacteria; phylum Bacteroidota; class Bacteroidia; order Bacteroidales; family Bacteroidaceae; genus Prevotella. The sequence continues at coordinate 4,201 of CAKQAD010000024.1, read as the reverse complement.
GTTGATAATATGTGCGTTATCTCCTGTGTTAGGTGGTTTTACCTGTTGTTGTGAAACATTTATTAATATTTCATTAAATGGGTCTAAAAAACGGCTTTAGAGTATGTCTAAAGCCGTGAAACACTATTTGGTTGTTATTTATACTTATTTTAATTAGTGCTATTTATCTTTTTTCCCGAATATAGAGAAGTGTACATAGCGTTTTGGGTGTTTTCTCAAGTCGATCATGAGTGAGTCGGCATTACGCATAGTGCTGTTCAGGTTGTCGTACAGGGTAGGGTCGTTGATGAGTCGTCCCACTGTTCCGTTGTTGCTGTTAAGTTTACCTGTCACTTCGTTTACGTTGGCAAGCGTCTGGTCTATCTGTTGTTTTGTAGCTCCCAGGTCGAGCTGTGCCAAGTTTGTAGTGATGGTATTGGTGTTGTCGAGCACGCTGTTTGCCTTTGTCATCATTGCTGGTACGCCCTTGTTGAGTGATGTCATTAGCACGTTAAGCTGTTGTGATGAAGTGTTCAGGTTATCTGTTATGTTCTTCACGTTGTGCAGCGACTGTGCTATTGCTGGGTCTGCAAGCAGTGTGTTTATGCTTGTCAGTATGCTGTCTATTTTTGGCAGCATATTTTCTATTGTAGGCAACAGGTTGGCTGCTTTGCTGAGCACTCCTGATGCTGCATCGCCTTTTATTGTCCCTCCGGGCATTACTCGTTCTCTTGGGTTGTTGGCAAGCAACAGGTTCACCTTCACGTTGCCCATCATGTCGCTTTCTATTTCTGCCGAAGAGCCAACAGGTATGCGCATTTCCTTGTTGAGAGCCACGAGCACTTTTGTAGGGTGTTCGCCCGAGTAGTCGTATACTACGTTTTTCACTGTGCCCACTTTAAATCCGTCGGCATAGATAGGGCTTGATGTAGACAGGCCGCTGATATCGTTGAATTCGATGAAGTAGTCGTCGGTAGAAGAGAACAGGTTGAGTCCTTTAAGGAAATTCATTCCGAAAAACAGTATGACCACACCTACTATTGCTACGAGTGCAATCTTTACTTCTTTTGTAAATCCTTTCATGTTGTTGTTTTGTTATGTTTCCAGTGTTATCTGGTGTCATTTGTTCTTGTTCTGTTTAAACTCTCTGATGCCTTGGTTGACGTCTATTTTCTGTCCGTTTTTGAAGGCTATGATAAAGGCTCCAGGGAACAGATCGGCTATTTCCTTGCGGAGTCTAAATATTTCGTTATAGTTGTTTGACGCCCCATAGGTGTATTTTGTCATTCCAGCTTCTTCGTAGGTGTCGCATGGTGACAATCCTTTCAGGCTTGGGTCGCCGGGTTTCAATTTGTTGCGTGCAGCCAGTATCTGCACTTTAAACACAGGTTGTGAGTTGTCCTTCACATTGTTCACAGCCTGTTTAGGAGCATTGCCTGTTGTGCTGTTGGCAGCATTGTTTCTGTTGGCAGCATTGTTTCTGTTGGCAGCATTGTTGGTTGTGTTGTTGCTTTGCGTTTTGTCGGCATTTTTGCTTATGGTATTTTTGGCCGCGTTGTCGTCAGGGCTATTTATTACAATTTTGTTGTCCTGGTTGTCTTGGCTGTTGCCGCCAGAGCGTGTATTGACGGTTTCTGGCAGCTGTTCAGATGTAGTCTTGAATGGCACCACCATTCCTGTGTCGTATTTGTTTTTATATTCAGCGAAGGCATTGTATATGCCCCTTGCGATATTGTCTATTTGTGCTTTGTTGTTGAGCATCTGCTCCTCTTCGGGAGTTGATATATATCCCAACTCTATTAGGCATGCCGGCATTGATGTGAGTCGCAGCACAGCCAGGTTTTGCTGGTGCACCCCCTTGTTTGGTCTGTTGGCAGCTCTGCACACATGTGTCTGCAACATTTTAGCCAGTTCAATGCTTCTTGTCAGGTTCTTATCTTGTATGAATTCGAACATGATGTTGCTTTCTGGCGAGTTCGGGTCGAATCCCACATAATGTTGTTTATAGTCTTTTTCGAGGAATATTACCGAGTTTTCTCGCTTAGCCACTTCAAGGTTGGTTGATTTGGCATGCGATCGGCCGTCGCCCAGTGTATATGTTTCAAAGCCCCTCATTGTGTGATTGTTCTTTAGGGCGTTGGTGTGAACGGATATAAACAGGTCGGCTTTCTGTCGGTTGGCTATTTCTGCTCTTTCGTATAGTGGCACGAACACATCCGTCTTGCGTGTATACACCACCCTCACATCTGGGCAGTTTCTTTCTACATATCTGCCAAATGCGAGAGCCACGTTAAGGTTTATGTTTTTTTCCACCGATATTGCACCAGGAGCTCCTGCGTCTTTTCCGCCGTGTCCGGCATCTATGCATAGGGTGAATTTCTTATTTGCGCCAAATGCTATTGTGGCACTTATTATAAACAAGGTGATGATAAGCAGTGCTTTCTTTGCCATAAACGAGATTGGTTGAAGTCGTGTTATTGCATATTCTGCACTTTGTGGCTTGTCTGATTATCTGTTATATTTTCTTGTAATCATAGTCATAGCCATGTGCAGCAGTTTCGCTTGCAAAGGTAGCGAATTTAATTGATAAAACTAAACAATCTTAATTAGTTTTTTGTTGCACATAGTTATTTCTACGCCAGCCCCTTGGCATTGTGCGCCCATCGGTGGGTTGAGTTTTGTAATGCTTAGAGTTATAGCGGCTACGCTTGGATATTGTGTCAGCAGTCGTTGTGCTATTCGTCCTGCCACATGCTCTATTAGTTTTGATGGGGTGATCATCTCTTCTTTAATTACTTCATACACTTCGGCATAGTTTATGGTGTCTGCCACGTTGTCGGTATTGATAGCTTTCGATATGTCGTAGTCGAGGCTGACACTTACCTTATAGTCGTTGCCGGTGAGTTGCTCTTGTGGCAACACACCATGTTGAGCGTGCAGTATGATGTCGTTTATGAATATGCGTGATGTTGTGAGTGCAGGCATGTTTCCTTTGTCTTTTATTGATGGTTTATGTGTGAGTTGTGCTTTATGATTAATTCGACAAAGGTAGTCTATTTAGTTTTAAGTATGGTGTAAATAAGAAACATTAACATCGCATCGCTTGCCATGTGTGCTTTCATTTAAGTCTTGTTGTTGTGTTAGTTGAGGCCGTAAAATGTTTTTGTATGTTGCAAATTTAGCTATATTATTTGAAGCCTGCAATCATGGCTTCTCAGATTGTGGAACAAAATGCGGTTGTGGGTGCACGTATGGTTCTTTTTCGTGATTAAACGGTATAAAAAAGATGCTCCTGCAACACGGGCCTTACCAATATGTGGTAACAGTCTCTTTGCAGGAGCATCATTTTGTGTAATATCTACTTGTTTGGCACTTTATTGTGTGCCGTTAGTTTCGTTTTATCCGCAGCGCGATGCGCCACAGTTCTTGCATATCAGGCATCCCTCTTGATACACGAGTGTCTCTTGTCCGCACGACGGGCACACCAATCCTCTTGCCTCTGTTCCATCGGCAATATACTTCTTCAGTGCGCGTTCCACACCATTCTTCCATGTGTTGATGCTTTGGTCTTTGAGTTGTAGTGAGCTCACGAGTTTTATAACGTGGTCGATAGGCATTCTGTATCTCAGCACTCCAGATATGAGTTTGGCGTAGTTCCAATATTCAGGGTTGAACTTTTCCGACAATCCTTCGACAGTAGTTTTATATCCGCGTTTGTTTTCAAACTGGAAGTCGTAGCGTTTGTTGCCGTCTGCCCCTATCTGCTTGATTATTCGTCCCTTTGTTACGGTTTTTGGCAGAGCGATGCCCTCTTCGTCGTCTTGCAGACCAGTGAATATCTCGTATGGATATCCATCGAGCAGTCCTACGAAAGCCACCCATTTCTCTTTATTGTTCTGAAATCTCACCACGTCGCACTCCAGCTCTTTTGGTCTTGTCTCCACCACTTTTGGAGCGCTTATGGCATTGAGTGTCTCGGCTGTTTTCTTCTCTTTTTCTTTTTTCTTTTCCACAGCCACCATTACTCCTGCCCTTGAGCCATCGCGATATATGGTGCACCCCTTGCATCCTGAGCGCCATGCCTCCACATAGAGTCGGTCTACGAGTGCTTCGTCTACATTGTTTGGCAGGTTCACTGTCACGCTGATAGAGTGGTCCACCCATTTTTGTATAGCTCCCTGCATACGCACCTTCATAAGCCAGTCGACATCGTTGGCTGTGG
>CAKQAD010000023.1 GCA_934215545.1 uncultured Prevotella sp. | reverse complement strand
TGTGCTTGACTGTAGGGTGCGCAACACCAAACTAAGACGCAAAGCGTCATGTTTCACAAATGCGTCAGCGCAAAAATTCTCTAATTCTCTAATTCGGGACAAAAAAAATATATCGGGACTGAAAAAATCTCGGGACTAAAAATCAGAGTAAAGAAAAATTCTCTAATTCTCTAATTCGGGACAAAAAAATATATCGGGACTGAAAAAATAATCGGGAGAAAAAAATCGGGATTAGTTCATAGCTTCTCATGAGCCTTTTAAAAGGTCTTTTATTATATTAAAATAAGGTGTAATCGACAAAAAGTCGATGAATATTGTGTTTATATGCAATTCTTTCACTAACTTTGCACCCGAATTTCGGAAATAGCATATAAGAATTTACGGAAATAACATATAAAATAAATATTTTAAGCAATGATCAATTCACAAGACATTAAGATGGGAACTTGCATCCGTATGGACGGCAAGCTCTTCTTCGTCATCGATTTCCTCCATGTTAAGCCAGGCAAGGGCAACACTTTTATGCGTGTTAAGCTTAAGAACGTTGTTGACGGCCGTGTGTTGGAGCGTCGTTTCGACATCAGCGAGAAGCTTGAGGATGTGCGTGTAGAGCGTCGTCCTTACCAGTACCTCTACAAGGAGGGTGAAGACTATATCTTCATGAACCAGGAGACTTACGACCAGATTCCTATCGCTCACGACCTCATCACCGGTGTTGACTTCATGAAGGAGAGCGACATCATCGAGGTGGTTTCCGACGCCGACACAGAGACAGTGCTCTATGGTGAGATGCCAGTGAAGACTATATTGCGCGTTACTCACTCTGAGCCTGGTATCAAGGGCGACACCGCCACCAACACTCTCAAGCCTGCAACTCTTGAGACTGGCGCTGAGATTCGCGTGCCTCTGTTTGTTAACGAGGGCGACCTCGTGCAGGTGGACACTCGCGATGGCAGCTACTTGCAGCGCGTTAAGGAGTAATATCCTTTACCTACGAGACTATTCACAATGGGCATGCCAACGGACATGCCATATATAATAAGGTAAAAAGAGTAGAAAAGTAAAAAGCACTGGGCAGGACAACTATGTTATGCCTTGATGGTGCTCCTTACTTTTTTACTCTTTTTCGTTAACATCCCTCCCCACTCCACTAACCAAGGTATATTCTGAAAGAGTGGAGTGAGGCGATGCATTATAAACATATTCACCCCGAGTTTTGGCGCACGCCAACAGACAGAAAGGCATTTATTTTTGGTGTGCCATACCAAACAAAACACAGATAGATATGAAGTATAGTATAATAGTTCCTGTTTACAACCGTCCGGATGAGGTCGACGAGCTACTTGACAGTCTGACACGCCAGACGGTATTGGATTTTGAGGTGATCGTGGTGGAGGATGGTTCTTCCATACCTTGCCGCGATGTGTGCAACAAATACACCGACAAGCTATGCCTGTACTATTTTGAAAAGCCCAACTCCGGACCCGGACAGAGCCGTAACTATGGTGTGGAGCGTGCGCATGGCGACTATGTCATCATCCTCGACTCCGATGTGGTGCTTCCAGAGGGCTATCTGGCGGCAGTGAGCAGCGAGCTACAACACAACGATGCCGATGCCTTCGGTGGTCCGGACTGCTCACACCCCTCATTCACCGACACACAGAAAGCGATATCCTACTCCATGACATCATTCTTCACCACTGGTGGCATACGCGGTGGCAAGAAGAAGCTCGACAAGTTCTACCCACGCTCATTCAATATGGGTGTGCGCCGCGACAGATATGTGGAGTTGGGCGGTTTCTCAAAGATGCGCTTTGGCGAGGACATCGATTTCTCGATACGCATCTTCAAGGCTGGCTTGCGCTGCCGCCTGTTTCCAGAGGCATGGGTATGGCACAAGCGCCGCACCGACCTGCGTAAGTTCTTCCGTCAGGTGTACAACTCGGGCATTGCACGCATCAACCTCTACAAGAAATATCCTGAGTCGCTGAAATTAGTGCATCTGCTGCCAATGGTGTTCACCGTGGGTGTGCTGTCGATGATGGTGCTCTGCCTGGCACTGCTTGCCATTTGCCCTAAGCTGGCATGGCTGCCGTTGCTGCCATTGGTGCTCTATGCACTGCTCATAAGCATCGACTCAGCACGCGCCAACCATAGCGTAGCTATAGGCGTGCGTAGCATCGCTGCTGCCTATGTGCAGCTCATGGGCTATGGCTTCGGATTTATCGAGGCATGGTGGAAACGATGCGTGCGTGGCAAATCGGAGTTTGCCGCCTTCGAGAAGACATTCTATAAATAACACAGCACCTACATGCATCTGTCAACCACTACCTTATGAAACACAACAAAACCATCTGTCAGCTGCCTTCCACTGATGCTGCCCCCACTGCCCAGCAGGGCTTTGCCATAAACAAGTGGGCAGAAGAAGACCGTCCTCGCGAGAAGCTGCGCGACAAAGGGGCGGAGAGCCTGTCGGATGCCGAACTGCTTGCCATCCTTATAGGGTCAGGCAGCCAGGACGAGAGTGCTGTGTCGCTGATGCAGCATATCTTGCACGACTGCCACGACAATCTCAACTCACTGGGCAAGATGTCGCTGCACGACCTCACTGCCTATAAGGGCATCGGCGAAGCCAAGGCCATCACCATCATCGCTGCCTGCGAACTGGGCAAACGGCGGCAAGCCACAAAGCCTGTCGAGCGCCCCGACCTTGGTTCGGCAACTGCCGTTTACGAATTTATGCTACCACGCATGCAAGACCTCGACACCGAAGAGGCATGGCTGCTGCTGATGAACCAGCGCTTCCGACTGATAAAGGCGGTGAAGCTGTCGCATGGCGGACTATCAGAAACAGCTGTCGACGTAAGGGTAATAATGCGCGAGGCACTGCTTGCCAACGCCACCGTGCTCACACTGATACACAATCATCCCAGTGGCAACGCACGCCCCAGTGGCGACGACGACCGCCTTACAAAACGCATAAAAGAGGCGGCACAAACCATGCGCATACACATGGTCGACCATGTCATCATTACCGATGGCAGATATTACAGCTATGCAGAAGAGGGCAGACTGTGATTGGCATGTTATGAGCTAACAATGCGTGGCTAAACATCGCTATAATATAATGATAATAATAAACCCAAATCGGTTGTTATAGCTAATTGTGAAGATTGTCATTATGCTATAACTTCTTTTGGGATAAAAAAATAGACGGATAGGTGGCGAGAGCTTGCTCGCAGACACCTATCCGTCTATTTTTATATAATAATCCCGAAGCATTAGGGCTTTTCCCTACAACGGGAGGATGTTTTGAATTGTTTGCGCCTACCCCAGCCTATACATCAGCCAAGGCAGAGCTAAGGATTACTTGCGCACAAGCACCTTCTTGCCATTCTGGATATACAGGCCGGCAGGCAGACCATTGAGCGATGTTCCTACCATCTGTCCCTGCAGGTTGAACACGCGGTTGTCGGCAGTCTTCACTGCATCTACGAAAGTCTCTACAATGGCAGTCTCCACACCACCGAAGCGTGACGAGAGCTTGTTGGCTTCGGTTCCTGCAGGCACAATGAGGTAGGCACGGAAGCCCTTCATGGTGTTGGCAGTTGCAAGAGGCCTCTGGAATTTACCACCAGTAACAATAAAGAGATTAGTACCATCGGTCTTGAGAGCAATAGGATTTAAAGTGCCGGCAAACTGAATTTCACCTTCATTTCCATCGACAGAAGGCAACAATGTAGTAATCTGCACATCGGTAAATGATGGATTCGAAACGGTGTTAGCAGGCTTCACAAAGTAAGGCTTACCAGCTGTAATGTCCTCAGAACTGCAATCGACAAAGCTTACGACATTGTCTGCCACTGAACCCAACTTGCATACCTTTACATCATTTCCTAACGCCGCCTTCAGCTTTGCGTTGGTAAGTGCAAATGGCAAACACAGAGTGTTCCAGTCGGTCGACACGAAAGTGCGGTCGATAACTATGTTCTTGTTTCCTGCATATAACAATGATGATAATGTCTCGTTGTTATTGTCACCCTGCAGCAATTTTGTAGCTGTAACAAAGGGCACTATAGATATTTCCTTATACTCAGCTGCCGATGCCTGATTGGCGGAATTCTCATTATTGCCATAGTACACCTTATGTGATTCAGCAGTAAACAGATTGCTTACAAGAGAAGAGTAAGACGCCCCACTTGCCACAAGTTTGCGCTCACCATTGACATATATACCATCTGAACGAAGTTCTATCGTTACATCACCACCAGTGATTTCAATTGGCGATGCACCATAGTAGGATGTATTGCTACTGGTTGCAATATCGAACCACAAAACACCATTACTAAACGTTGTAGTCGTTCCATCAACATTATTTCTATGGTTTTTACGTTCTTGTTTCTGGTAATACACATGCACCACGCCATTGCCAGTACTACCTGAGTTATAAGCGCCACTTGTTTCACCAGCCGAGAGATTGAGCAAGTTATAGTTATGACCATCTGTCTTAGCCACACAATTATCTAGGTTCATAACAACGCGAAAAATCTGGTTCGACAGATTAACTGTTGTATTTTTCTCTGTTGCGTTTGCCACACCACTCTGAAGCAGAGTAGCAGATGTTTTTCCTGACTCATTATATGCAATAGCATTGCTCTCTGCATTGAGAGGCACCACCTTCACGCTCTTGTATATAGCATGTGAGCGACCTTTACCCTGCTGGCTCTCAAACTTATAGCTGTCGCTATAATTAGTAAAGAAGTTCTGGGTATTAAGTTGGTCAAGATAGTTAGCTCCTCCAGTAGTACCATTTGTGGCAGTGCCATTTACAGATATACCAGCTGCCTTGGTGAATACTAAGGTAACATTGTGATAATCATTAACAGTAGTTACTTTAATACCTTTTGCACCGTTCCAACCCCAGCCTTCCTGAATATAGAATTTCTTATCTCCATTCTTGTCGAACCACACATGCATGCCATTATCAACTGTTGTTTCAGAAGTTCCACGAACTGAGAATAGGTTCTCTGGACTATAGTTACCACTGCTTAACGTAGTACCCTTACAATTAGAAACATCCATCACCACCACAAGTTTATGTGTGGTCCAATCGATGGTAAAGTCGTAAGTAAATGTGGCGCCATTAGGAGCATAGTCTTTCTCAATGGTGCTGATATCAGCAGCCTTTGTTGCGCCAAACATAAAGCAGCAAAGCGCAACTACACTAAATAAGAATTTTTTAAACATCATATCACGTGATTTTAATTATTATTCTAAAACACACGACTCAAGGTCGTAATTTCTTTTTTTGTTCTATTAAAGGTTTAATATGCTATTGATAAGCGACTTAAGATTGTGCAAAAGTAATACTATTTTCTTTTTTATGAATATATTATTACAGACAAAAATATTATTTTTAATATTTTTTAAACCACACTCATCCTACCAATCGAACATTAAACACCCCAAAACGGCTATTATTAGCTTATGCACATGGCGGTGTTTACAAAAATTATTTGTAAGTTTGTGGCATCAGAACTACAAACATCTAAAAAGCAATCATAATGACAAACGAACAACTGATGCGCCGCGCCATTGCCTTGGCAGAGGAGAGCGTGCGCAAGGGAGGCGGTCCCTTCGGCGCCGTCATAGCCCGTGATGGCGAAATAGTGGCAGAAGCATCGAATAGCGTCACCATCGACAACGACCCTACGGCACATGCCGAGGTGAACTGCATCAGGCAGGCAACACGCCAGCTTGGCACCTTCGACCTCGAGGGGTGCGACATCTACACTTCGTGCGAGCCATGCCCTATGTGTCTTGGTGCCATCTACTGGGCTCATCTAGACCGCATATTCTATGGCAACGACCGTAAAGATGCTGCTACCATAGGCTTCGACGACGACTTCATCTATCAGGAGCTGGCACTACCTGTGGGCAAACGTCACAAACTGATGCAGCGCTTGCTGGGGGCAGAGGCGCTCGAGGCGTTTAAAATGTGGGAGCAGAGCACCGACAAAACAGAGTATTAACACTCGCTTCTCTGCACCAATCTACTTTTGTCCCGAGATATTTTTTGTCCCTCGTTTCTGTCCCGATATATTTTTTTGTCCCGAGATATTTTTTTTGTCCCGAATTAGAGAATTAGAGAATTTTTTGCGCTGACGCATTTGCGATTTATAGCTAACTAATTTGTGAAAAGCAGGAACGGCGCACCCTACAGTCAAGCACAACGTGCTTGACAAAAATTCTCTAATTCTCTAATTCGGGACAAAAAAATCTCGGGACAGAAAAAAATCTCGGGACAGAAAATATAGGGACAAAATATAGGGAGTCGGCCAGTGGTCTGACCCTATAATGTATTATCCTTGCAGCTGTCCTTTGCTGCGCAAATAGGTGCGCCAGCCGTAGATGGCAATCACCACGAAGCACACAAATGGCAACACAAACGACACGTTGACGGCAGGCATACCTAACAGCTCGCCACAGTCGATGATGCTTGCCTGCACCGGCGGCAGCACGCTGCCACCAAGGATAGACATGATGAGACCGGCTGCACCAAACTTGGCGTCATCGCCAAGACCTGTAAGGGCAATGCCATAGATAGTGGGGAACATCAGCGACATGCATGCGCTGACACCCACAAGACAATAGAGTCCGCGAATGTCCTGGAACCCTATCACGCCTACCACCAGCACACCGCCAACAACGGCAAGGGCAGCAAGCAGCACACCAGTATTCACATAGCGTAGCATGAAGGTGCACACGAAACGCGAACAGCAGAATATCACCATCGCAATGATGTTGTAGCGCTGCGATGTCACCTCAGCCATCTGCTCTGTCATGCCCTCAGCCATAAGCACACGTGTGCCATACTGTATGATGAATGTCCAGCACATTATCTGCACACCCACATAGAAGAACTGCGCTATCACTCCCTCACGATAGTGTGGCATGCAGAAGATGCGCTTTATAGTTGGCACAAAGTTGATGTCGTGGTTCTTGTCGCCATTCTTTGGCATGCTTGCAAACATAATGACCAGAAGCATCACCAATATCACTGCACCGATGATGAGATATGGGCCGATGAGCACGCCGAGGTCGTACTCTTTCACCGCCTCAAACTGGTCGGGCGTTAGTGTGGAGCGTGCCTGTGTGTCGAGTGGCGACAGGCGTGCCTGAATGAAGTTCATAGCCACGAACATGCCCAGCAGCGAGCCCATAGGATTGAACGACTGCGCCAGGTTGAGTCGGCGTGTGGCAGTCTGCTCTGTGCCCATCGAGAGTATGTAGGGGTTAGACGATGTCTCCAAGAACGACAGTCCGCACGTTAGAATAAAGTATGCGACAAGGAACGGATAGTAGTCGCCAGAAAGTTTTGCCGGATAGAATAGGAATGCTCCCAAGGCATATAGTCCGAGCCCTACAAGCACGCCAGCCTTATAGCTGTATCGGCGAATGAATATGGCTGCCGGAAACGCCATGGCAAAGTATCCGCCATAGAAAGCCACCTGCACCAAGGCACCATCGGTGGCCGACATGCGGAAAATCTTTGAGAAGGCTTTCACCATGGGGTTGGTGATGTCGTTGGCAAATCCCCACAAGGCAAAACACGATGTGATAAGGATGAACGGCACCAGATAGCTCACACCATCTTTGCGGAGCATGGATTCTTTAGGTTGTTCCATAGATTGTTTCTGTTTTCTTTAAAGGTTTTCGTTTTTAACTACGTGCCACGATGGCTCGCATCTCTTCTATGCTCTCCACCTCGCCTTTGGCAAGTGCCTGGCATAGAATGTTGCCCATGGCTGTTGCCTCTACTGGTCCTGCCACTACTGGCACTCCCAAAGCCTGCTCTGTGAGGCTGTTGAGCAATGCGTTCTGCGAGCCTCCGCCGATGATGTGCAGCTTGCTGATGGGCTGTGGCAGCATGGCATTGAGGCGTGTAGTGGCTTCGGCATACTTTGCTGCGAGCGACTGCAACACTACGCGTGTGGTGTCTGCCTTGCTCTGTGGCACTGCGATGCCGTGTGCCGAGCAGTAGTCGACGATGGCTTGCTGCATTGATGGTGGGTTTTGGAATGCCTCGTCGTCGACGGGCAGCACGCTGTCGATGGTCGACTGTGCGGCAGCTGCAAGCAGCGTATCATACTCCTGTGCATCGCCTTCGGCTGCCCACTCTGCCATGAGTCGTTGCAGGAACCACAGCCCCGTGATGTTCTGCAAGAATGTGATGCGTCCGCCCACTCCACCTTCGTTGGTGAACTGTGCCCGTCGAGCCTCATCGGTGAGTATAGGACTGTCGAGTTCCACGCCGAGCAGCGACCATGTGCCAGAGCTGATGAACGCCACCGGACTCTCGTCGGCAGTGGCAGGCACGGCAGCAACGGCACTGGCGGTGTCGTGCGAGCCTACTGCAATCACATCCACTCTGCCCAGTCCTGTCTCTTCGGCAATGTCGGCACGCAAGCGTCCGCGCACTGTGCCGGGCTTCACTATGGGGCAGAACAGGCGGCGTGGCATACCGAGCGAGTCGATGAGCTGCCAGTCCCAGTCGGTGGTGGTGGCATTGAGCATCTCCGATGTCGACGCGATGGTGTATTCGGTATTTGCTTCGCCCGTGAGGAAATACGAGAACAGATCGGGCATGAAGAGCAGTTTCTCTGCCATGTCGAGCTGCTTGCTGCCACTCTGCTTCAGGCTTATAAGCTGAAAGAGGGTGTTGATGTCCATCACCTGTGTGCCGTTCACGGCATAGTGTGCCGCAGCATCGTTATTGGCAAAGAAGGCGTCTGCCATGCCTTTGGTGCGGGCATCGCGATAGCACACTGGGTTGCCCACGAGGCATCCCTGTGCATCAACGAGTCCGAAGTCCACACCCCAGGTGTCTACGGCAATGCCTGCCACATCGAGCCCCATACGGGCTGCCTTGGCAAGTCCCTCCTTCATATCGGCAAAGAGAGCCGGAAAGTCCCAATACACATGCTCGCCGAGGCGCACCTGACGGTTGCCAAACCTATGCACGAGCTGCATTGAGAGTCGCTTCTCGCCGTTTTCACTGATAATAGTTCCGGCGACAACTCTTCCTGAGCCGCCGCCGAAATCAATAGCTAAATAAGTCATTACTATATAATAATGTATAAGGGCTTGCCCTCATTCACCTTATTTCTGCTTCTTGCCGAGCACGTAAGCCTCAAGGTCGTCGATTTCGGCGCTTGTGAGAGTGTTGTAGTGTCCGCCACTGAGCACTATGATGCGGCAAGCCATCTCGAAGAAGGTGGCACGCTCAAACACCTCGTCGAAGGTGCTGCCACACACCACCTGTCCGTGCTTTAGCATCAGTGCAGAGTTATGGTCTTTGAGTGCTGCCTTCACTGCCTCGGCGAGTTCTGGCGAACCCGGACGATAGTAAGGTATAACGGGTATCTCACGTCCCACATGGCATGGTATCTCCGCTGTTACGTTGAAGTCGTTAGGAGTTTCTGTCATGCACGACACGACGGTGGCATACTTCGACTGGAAGTGTAGCACCACATCGCAGTCGGTACGCTCGCGCAGCACGCCGAGATGGAAGCCGCTCTCCATCGATGGCTTCACGCCGTTGAGCACTTCGCCATCGGCAACGCGGCAGATAGACACCTTTTCTTTAGGTAGTGTAGGCACCCATGAGCCAGTGCCCGAAACGAGCGCTTCGTCGCCGATGCGCCATGAGATGTTGCCGCTTGAACAGAGTGTCAAGCCGGCATCGCCAACGCGGTGTGCCTGGCGCAGGAATTCCTGTATCTGATAATCTTGAATCATTTTCTTTTCTTGTAGTTGATAAACTGTCTGTATTGTAATACTATCTCATCCGAGAAATAAAGTGATAAACTTATCGTGTTTTATTCCGTCCCGATTTTTTCGTCCCGATATTTTTTTCTGTCCCGAATTTGAGAATTAGAGAATTTTTTGCGCTGACGCATTTGTGATTTTGGCGCTTCGCACAGAATTTCAAGATTTGACGCTTCGCGTCTTCGTTAACTTAGGCGCATCCTACAGTCAAGCACAACGTGCTTGACAAAATTCTCTAATTCTCTAATTCGGGACAGAAAAATATCGGGACAGAAAATATCGGGACAGAAAATCTCGGGACAGAAATCTCGGGACAGAAATCCCGGGATAAGTTTATAACTTCAAATCCCTGTAACTATAAATAATTACTTATAAATAGGTCCATAGTTCTTGCAAGCGCGGAAGTCGGCACCTTCCTTGTCCATGCCGAATGCGTTCCATGCAGCAGGGCGGAATATCTTGTCGTCTTCTACGTTGTGCATGCACACTGGTATGCGGAGCATAGAGCACAATGTGATGAGGTCGGCACCCACATGTCCGTAGGTGATGGCACCGTGGTTGGCACCCCAGTTGTTCATCACAGAATATACATCCTTGAATGGTGCCTTGTCGCAGAGGCGTGGCACGAACCATGTAGTAGGCCATGTCGGGTCGGTACGCTTGTCGAGCACCTGGTTAATCTCTGGGTCAACATCTACTGTCCATCCCTCAGCAAGCTGCAACACCGGACCGAGTCCCTTCACGAGGTTCAGGCGCACCATTGTCACTGGCATGCCACCGCGTGTGAGGAAGTTCGACGAGAATCCGCCTCCACGGAAGTAGTCGCGGTTGGCAGGATACCATGTAGTTGCCTTGAGGCAGGCGTCTACATCGTTGTCGTTCATCTCCCAGAAGTGCTTCATCACTGGGTTGCCCTCTGCATCCGAAGCGGCGCCAGAGCCGTCGAGTGTGGTAGCACCAGAGTTGATGAGGTGTATGATACCGCCAGCGGCACGTCCGGTAAGCTCCTTGCCAGTTACTCTCTTCACTGCCTCTGGGCTCCAGTATGTGCGCACGTCGGAGAATATCTGTGCTCTGCCTGTGAGCAGGTGGTTGAAGAGCATTGCCACGCCGTTGCCGGCATCGTTCTCGGTAGCAAGCACGATAGGCTCGCGGAGTCCGTTCCAGTCGAACGATGTGTTCATGAGTGCCTCTGGATAGTCGCCGTTAGGATAGAAGTCGGTCCACTGACGCTGTCCCTGGAAACCACCTGCAATGGCGTTGTGTCCGATAGCCTCTTCCTTGTAGCCTATCTCTTCGAGGCGTGGGTTGCCATGCATAAGGTCTTTCATTATCATCATCATCTTCACGATGAACTCCCAGTCTTGGTCTTTCTGCTCGCGTGTCTTTGCCTTCTCCGGACGGTTGGCGATGTCGTCGCCCTCACGTGTCATGCAGTTCTGTCGTGTCCACTCCATAGCTTTCTCGAACTCCACTGGGTCGTATATGCCCTCTGTCATACGACGTATGATTTCTGTCAGGTCTACGCTTTCGTTGCGCATTCCGAGATACTCCTGGAAGAAGTCGGGGTTGACGATAGATCCGGCAATACCCATACATGCGCTACCCATAGATAGATACGACTTTCCGCGCATTGTTGCCACTGCCTGTGCGGCACGTGCAAAGCGCAGGAGCTTCTCTGCCACATCGGCAGGTATAGAGTCGTCGGCAAGGTCCTGCACATCGTGTCCGTAGATGCCGAATGCTGGCAATCCCTTCTGTGCGTGTGCTGCCAACACTGCTGCCAGATACACTGCTCCTGGGCGTTCAGTGCCATTAAATCCCCATACTGCCTTTGGCCAGTGTGGGTTCATATCCATTGTCTCTGCGCCATAGCACCAGCATGATGTCACGGTGATGGTAGAGCCAACGCCTTCGCGCTCGAACTTCTCGGCGCATGCAGCGCTCTCGCCAACGCGTCCGATGGTGGTGTCGGCAATGACACACTCCACTGGCGATCCGTCGCCGTTGCGCAGGTTATCGGTGATGAGCTTGGCAACAGATTTTGCCAAATTCATTGTTTTCTCTTCAAGACTTTCACGCACGCCACCCTGACGACCGTCGATGGTGGGGCGAATTCCAATTTTAGGATAATTGCTCATAGCTGTTTATGTTTTTAGTTATTTTAGGTTTTTCCGGTGTGTTGCCTTGCGGCAGATGTAGGCTTCTTATGGCTGGCTCTCGCCTTCCACATATTCTTCAAGAAACATGTGCTCGCCATCAAACACGGCATAGGTGAACTGCGTAATCCAATCGCCGAGTATCATCATGCGTGTCTTCTTCGATAGGTATAGGTCGAGCTCTATGTGTCGGTGGCCATATATGAAGTAGTCGATGTTGGGGTGTGTCTTCATGTAATGTTTGGTGTATTGCACCAGGAACTCGCGGTCTTCGCCCATATATGGAGGCTCCTTGCCGTCGATGCGCTTCAGTCGGGAGTTGCGTGCCCATGTCAGTCCGAACCACATTGCCCAGCGTGGGTGCAGCGAGTTGAAGAGCACCTGGCATGTGCGGTTGTGGAATATGCGTCGCAAGAATTTGAAGTGCTTGTCGGGGTCGCCGAGCCCGTCGCCGTGAGCCAGATAGAACACCTTGTCGTATATCTCTACAGTCTCGGGTTTTGTGTGCACAATGAGTCCGCACTCGTCGCGCAGATAGCCATAGGTCCAGATGTCGTGGTTGCCGGTGAAGAAGTGCACCTCCACTCCCATGTCGGTGAGTTCCGACAGCTTTCCAAGAAATCGTGTGTAGCCCTTCGGCACCACATAGCGCCATTCGTTCCAGAAGTCGAACATGTCGCCAAGCAGATATATGGCGCGTGCCTTGGTCTTGATGGTGTCAAGAAACCTCACCAGGCGTCGTTCTTGCATGCGGCTGTGGTCGATGGCCCACGAACCGAGGTGGGCATCGCTAAGGAAATATACGTTTTTCATGTGCTCGCAATTCTTTTGTTTTTTACTTAGGATATTCGTCGGGGTGTGTGCATTGTTCTTGCTGCTTGTGCAGCCTTAGTGGCAGTCTGGTCGTGGGTGCCGTGGTTTAGTCGAAACCGAGCTCCACCCTTGCCTCTTCTGTCATCATGCTCTGATCCCATTCGGGCTCGAACACCAGGTTCACATTGGTGTTTTTGACATGCTCGAGCGAGTCAACCTTCTGTCGCACGTCTTCAAGGATGAAGTCGGCAGCCGGGCACGATGGTGCGGTGAATGTCATGTCGATATCCACATTGCCGTTGTCTTGCACATCGATGCGATAGATAAGTCCGAGATCGTAGATGTTTACGGGTATTTCGGGGTCGTAAACGGTTTTGAGCACGTCGACGATGCGCTCTTCTATATGTGTCTTTTCTTGTTGTGTCATTCTATATGATAGGTTTTGGTATAGTATATTGCAAATTTAAGTATTTTTCTTGTAATAATGCCATGTGCCACAAGTTTTTTCGTTTGGCTTTGGATGGCTGTCTGACATTATTTTCTTACCTTAGCATGCGCAACAGTAATTAATCACGACACTCTATTATGAACAACAACATAACGGCAGCAGAGCTGTTTCAACGAATAGCGGATGTCATATCGGCAAAGCCGCCTTATAGGGCACGCATCATGCACGAGACATTGGTGCTGGTGTGTGCCGCCGGACTTAGCGGCACGGGGCATGGCTATGGCAACCTGTTCTCGCAGGTGGGCGAGCTGTGCCGCATGTGCCATCTGTCTGAACGCGACACTGCCGAGGTGCAGACGATGCGACGCAACAGCAATGCCACAGAGCCTGTGAGCGAGGATCAGATGCTCTACGACTGCCGTGCGCTGGCGCTGCTGATATCGGCGGCATTCAAGACGGATGTGCCCGACAGCATCGTTAGGCAGATACCGCACACTGGCCGACGTCAGTTTGCAACACGACAGATAAAGCACAATTATATAAGGTGTGTGGTGAGGGGCATTGAGCCTGCCCATCTGTTGGTGGAGGCTGATGCCAATGGGGCTCCGGAACTGCTGCGCATAGCGCTGAGTGGGGGGCACCACGACCACACTTATCTGCTGCGGATGGTGCACGAGGGCACACAACTGAACCTGCTCGACTGCATTGCCGACGACGATGGGGCGCTGCTGCCGAGCATCATTGTGCTGGAGCCTGATTTTCTTATCGACATCAGCACCATAGCGGCATGCTTCGAATCATTCGGACATCACCCGCTGCTCTACACGCTCAACCGCATGAGGCCGAGGGCCAACACGCAGGCTATACTGCTGGGCAACTTCGCGAGCACGGCGCTCGACGACATCATCAACAATGCTCAGTGCGACATGGGCACCGTGATGCGGCATAACTTCAGGCAGAAGGCGGTGGAGTTTGCCACCTGCAGCGAGTTCGATGCCAACAAGTTCAAGGCCGATGCCGAGCAGCAGATGCGCAACATCAGGCAGGCGGTGGACAATATCTTTGCCACTGCCGACCGCTCTAAGGCTATCCTGGAGCCTTCGTTTGTGTGCGAGCAGCTGGGCATACAGGGGCGTGTCGACCTTATGACCACCGACAAGCGCCTGCTCGTGGAGCAGAAGTCAGGTGCCAACTTTTATCTGCAGCGCAACTGTCGCAACCGCCATGGATCGCTGTATATCGAGAAGCATTATGTGCAGGTGTTGCTCTACTATGGTGTGCTGCGCTATAACTTCGCGCTGCGCCACCATGCGGTGGATGTGCGCCTGCTCTACTCTAAGTTCGATGCCGACCACGGACTGCTGTCGGTGGAGATGCTGCAGTCGTTGTTTGCCGAGGCCATAGCACTGCGCAACCGCATTGTGTCGGCGGAGTTTTTCATGGCAGAGAGTGGATTTCAGAATGTCATAGACCTCCTACGCCCCGATGTGCTCAACACCGAGGGTGCCAACGACTCGTTCTATCACACTTATCTGTTGCCGCAGCTTATGGCGGTGAGCTCTCCGCTTGCCTTGCTGAGCGATGTGGAGCGCACCTACTTCTGCCGCATGATGACATTCGTGCTGCGCGAGCAGCAGCTGTCGAAGGTGGGCATGCAGGAGGGCATGGGCAGCAGCGGTGCCGACCTGTGGAACATGCCGCTTGCCGAGAAGATAGAAACGGGCAATATCTACACCAACCTTTGCATCATTGAGCGCACACGGAGCGACGAGCATGGGGGCTTCGACACCATCACGCTGGGGGTGCCTGAGCAGAGCGACGACTTCTTGCCCAACTTCAGGCGTGGCGACATGGTTTATCTGTATGCTTATCATAAGGGCAAGGTGCCTGACGTGCGACATAGCATATTGTTCAAGGGTGTGCTGGCGGATATCGACACCGACCGCATCGTGGTGCATCTCAACGATGCGCAGCAGAACCCTAACGTGTTTGTGGGGGGCAGCGTGTATGCCGTGGAGCATGCCTCGTCGGACATCAGTTCGGCTGGCATGATGGCATCGCTCTATCAGTTTATCACGGCAGGACACGACCGCCGCAACTTGCTGCTGTCGCAACGGCAGCCACGACGCGATGAGAGCATCTGCCTGTCGCGTAGCTACGACGCCCGGCTCGACGATATCTTGCTGCGGGCAAAGCAGGCTAAGGACTATTTCTTGCTGGTGGGACCGCCGGGAACGGGCAAGACATCGTGTGCCTTGCGCTACATCGTTGAGGAGGAGCTTGCCACCAATAGTGGCTCGGTGCTGCTTATGTCTTACACGAATAGGGCTGTCGACGAGATCTGCGACATGCTCACCACTGCTGGCATCGACTTCATGCGCATCGGCAATGAATATAGTTGCGACCCGCAATATCGGCAGCATCTGGTGAGCCATGCCATCGATGGCGATGCCCGACTTGCTGCCATCACCTCGCGCCTGCATGGTGCACGGGTGGTGGTGGGCACCACTTCCACACTGATGGCGCGCCCGTTTGTGTTTGCGCTGAAGCGCTTCACGCTGGCTGTCATCGACGAGGCAGGACAGATTACGGAGCCTAACATCATCGGTCTGCTGGCGGCTCACAATGCTGCACAGCCCGACATGGCGCTGATAGAGCGGTTTATACTTGTGGGCGACTACAAGCAGCTGCCTGCCGTGGTGCAGCAGTCGCCCGACGAGTCGGCAGTAACGGAGGAGTGCCTGCGTGGCATCGGGGTTTGCGACTGCCGCGACTCGCTCTTCGAGCGTCTGATACGCCATGAGCGCAGCGCCGGCCGCACCGACTTTATAGGGGTGTTGCGCCGACAGGGACGCATGCATCCTGACGTTGCCGACTTTCCTAATAGAATGTTCTACTTCAGCGAGCGCCTCATCACCGTGCCGCTGCCTCACCAAAGTGCAAAGAGCCTCGGCTACAAGCCTGCCCCACTCGATGCCACCGACCGCCTTCTGTGCAGCAAGCGCATGTTGTTTTTTGAATCTAAGGCGTGCCGCACGGAGTCTATGTCGGACAAGGCTAATCCTTACGAGGCACGGCTCACGGCGCAACTGCTGCGCCGACTGCGCCGACTGTATGGCGAGGGGTTTGATGCGCGGCGCTCCGTGGGTGTGATAGTGCCCTACCGCAACCAGATTGCTATGATACGCAAGGAGATCGACCGCATGCAAATGCCGGAGCTGAAGGGGGTGACCATCGACACGGTGGAGCGCTACCAGGGGTCGCAACGCGATGTTATTATATATTCGTTCACCATACATAGCCGCTGGCAAATCGACTTCCTGGCTGCCAACCGCTTCGTGGAGGATGGGCATGTGATAGACCGCAAACTGAATGTGGCGCTCACACGGGCGCGCTGCCAGATGATAATGACGGGCAACCGCGAGGTGCTGAATGCCGACCCGTTGTTTGCTCAACTGATTGATTATGTGGGGTGCTCCACAGCTACAGAGGTGTAATGGTTAAACCCGCGCTCTCCTACCTGCATAGGAATATGACAATAACCATATAATAAAAACAGATAGAACTCCAGCTGTGGGCATGCGCCTCAACTGGAGTTCTATCTGTTTCATCGTTTCTGATGTTTTCCTGCAATGACAGGAGGCTATAGGCTATCAGGGCTTATGCCTCGCGGTGGTCGGCAATGGCTTGCTTGATGAGTGTCTCAAGCTCTTCCATCAGCTCGGGGTTGTCCTTGAGTATTGTCTTGGTGGCGTCGCGACCCTGTGCCAGCTTTGCTCCACTGTAAGAATACCATGAGCCCGACTTCTGTATGATGCCGTATTCCACTCCAAGATCCACAATCTCGCCTACCTTAGAGATGCCTTCGCCGAAGGTAATCTCAAACTCTGTCTTGCGGAACGGAGGCGCCACCTTGTTCTTTATCACCTTCACACGCACCTGGTTGCCCAACACCTGGTCGCCGTCTTTGATGGCGGTGACCTTGCGAATGTCGAGGCGCACCGATGCGTAGAACTTCAGTGCGTTACCACCGGTGGTGGTTTCGGGGTTGCCGAACATCACACCAATCTTCTCGCGCAACTGGTTGATAAAGATGCAGGTGGTGTTGGTCTTCGATATGGTGCTGGTGAGCTTGCGCAATGCCTGCGACATGAGTCGTGCCTGGAGTCCCACTTTGTTCTCGCCCATATCGCCTTCTATCTCTGCCTTAGGGGTGAGTGCAGCCACTGAGTCGATAACGATGATGTCGATGGCTGATGAGCGTATCAGCTGGTCGGCAATCTCAAGGGCTTGCTCGCCGTTGTCGGGCTGCGATATCCATAGGTTGTCTACATCCACTCCGAGCTTGGCAGCATAGAAACGGTCGAAGGCATGCTCTGCGTCGATGAACGCTGCTATGCCGCCTGCCTTCTGTGCCTCGGCAATGGCATGGATGGCGAGGGTGGTCTTACCCGACGACTCCGGACCATAAATCTCTATGATGCGGCCCTTTGGATAGCCTCCTACGCCGAGGGCAGCATCCAGCCCGATACTGCCTGTTGGTATCACCTCGACATTCTCTACCTTCTCGTCACCGAGCTTCATGATAGAGCCCTTGCCGAAGTCTTTCTCTATCTTTGACATCGCTGCCTGAAGTGCCTTAAGCTTGCCCTCCTGAGTGGATGTCATTTCTTCTTTTGACATAATAATCTGAGTTTTGAATTTTGAATTTTGAATTTTGAGTTGTGCGCCGTTGGCGCATTTTGAGTTTTGAATTTTGAATTTTATATAAGATAGGCTGCACCTCAGCAATTAAAGCAAGCTTTATTACATTCAGTTTACACTATCTTTGAATTTTGAATTGTGCGCCGTTGGCGCATTTTGAGTTTTGAATTTTGAATTTTGAGTTTACGTATTTTGCGATTTATCATTGGCTGCATCTGTTGTCATTTTCTTTGTTATTGACACAAGTATGCGTTTAAGTTCTTCACAATCTGTATATATCGACTCATATTGCTTGTCGGTTATATACTTTGTTCTTTTTAATAAACTCAGCCAATATAAGGTTTCATTCGATTCTTTCAATGAGATATAAAGTTTTGCAACAAAGTCGTTTTTGCTTATCGCACATTGCGACTCAGCCACATTCGCACCAATGCTCGTGCCACTACGAAACATTTGGTCGGCAATTCTATACTCATGTTTTTCTTCATTCAGAAAGCGGCATAAACCAACAATACGTATGGAAAAATTCATGCATTTTTCTTCTAATATAGTTCCGAAGTCGCTCATAAACAAAGTGAAAAATCAAAAATGAATAATTCGCAATCGGCGCAGCCGACAACTCAAAGATAGTGCAAGCCGAAGGCAGAACGCCAAGCTTGCTTGAGCGTTTTGCTGAGGCGCAGCCTATCTTATCTAAAACTCAAAATTCAAAACTCAAAAATCATTATAGTTCAAGATCTACATTGAATTGCTCATGCCAAGGCAGGCCTTGCTTGTTGAGTTGCTCCATGAATGGATCCGGATCGAACTCTTCGACGTTCCACACGCCTGGCTTGCGCCACAGTCCCTTGAAGAACATCATGGCACCTATCATTGCTGGCACACCGGTGGTGTAGCTCACGCCCTGCATGCCTGTCTCCTTGTAGGCTGCCTCGTGCGAGCAGTTGTTGTAAACGTAGTAGGTCTGCTCCTTACCGTCTTTGATGCCACGAATGCGGCAGCCGATAGATGTCTGTCCGTCGTAGTTCTCGCCGAGGTCTTGTGGGTTTGGCAGCACTGCCTTGAGGAACTGCAGTGGCACGATGTTCACCTTTACCTTCTTTGTTGGATTGTCGGCGAGTGGTGCCTCGTAGGTTATCTCGTCGATGCGCGACATGCCGAGGTTCTGTATGCAGTCGAGGTATGTAAGATACTGCTGTCCGAATGTCATCCAGAAGCGTGCGCGCTTGATGGTAGGATAGTTCTTCACGAGCGACTCTATCTCTTCGTGGTGCAGCAGATAGCTTTCCTTTGGTCCTATCTCTGGGTAGTTGAGTGGCTGGTGTATTTCGAGTGGTGCTGTCTCCACCCATTTGCCGTCTTCCCAGTAGAGTCCCTTCTGTGTTATCTCGCGGATGTTGATTTCTGGGTTGAAGTTGGTGGCAAATGCCTTGTGGTGGTTGCCTGCGTTGCAGTCGACGATGTCGAGATAGTGTATCTCGTCGAAGTAGTGCTTGGCGGCATAGGCTGTAAAGATGCTTGTAACGCCTGGGTCGAAGCCGCAGCCAAGGATAGCGGTGAGTCCTGCTTCTTCGAAGCGTTTCTTGTATGCCCACTGCCATGAGTATTCGAAGTGTGCCTCGTCCTTTGGCTCGTAGTTGGCAGTGTCGAGATAGCTGCATCCGCATGCCAAGCATGCCTCCATGATGGTGAGGTCTTGATAAGGCAGGGCGAGATTTATTACAAGCTCTGGCTTGTAGTCATTGAAGAGTGCCTTGAGCTGCTCCACATCGTCGGCATCCACCTGTGCTGTCTTGATATTTGGATTGCCTATTGCCTCTACTATCTTGTCGCACTTTTCCTTGCGACGGCTTGCAATCATGAATTCGGTGAAAACATCAGCGTTTTGCGCGATCTTAAACGCTGCGACGGTGGCAACGCCGCCGGCGCCTATCATTAATACTTTTCCCATTGTTGTATGTTGTTTTTAGTTTATTATTCTTGAGTTTTTAGTGTGTGCATGGTGTGCTTTCTTGACTGCTTCAGGGCATTTAGAATTCGTTGCCTTTTATGCCGAGTGCGCTCATGAGCGAGTAGCCGAGTATCTCTTGCTTGAAGTTGCCGCCTTCCATGGGCTGCATGGCAAAGAGTGTGATGCGCTTCTCTTCATCGTAGACATCGCGCAGGGCATGGCGCAGGGCGTCCCATAGTGCAGGGTGCTCGGCATTGGGCACTGCCATGACGCGATGCACATCTTTGTGATTCACCACTATCTTCAGCACATCGAGGAAGAAGTCGTCGTGCTTCACCACCTCTTCCACCGGATAGGAGCTCATGATAAACTCGCCCAGCTGGTCTTTGAATGCCTGCGCATTGAGGTCGGCATTGTAGTTGCCTGGTGCGAAGTTGTCGAGTGCTGCCTTGTCTTTCGAGTGTATGAATATCACCTGTGTCTCGCCATCGGCATCGCGCTCTGTGCGCATTCCTCCGTCGAGTGCTATGCAGTCTATCCAGCGTGCCATATCGGCTTTTGGTATGCGTCTGCCGAGCATGCGCTCAAAGTTTATAATCAGGTTGAAGGCAACGGAGTCTACATAGTCGCCATCGATGAGTATTACGTTGCGGCTCCATTGTGTATCGTTGAATTGCTTTATGTCCATGTGCTGTATGTGTGGGCTCTGCCGCGGCATGCTGCAGGGCTGTTGATATATATATAAATAATCTCTACAAAGATAACGAGAATTATTGTAATTACCAAGTATTTTTGGTTGCTGAAAATAGTTTTTTATGTCAAGGCAGAACGCAACCGATGGTAATAAAAAAAAGACACACGAAGCGATGGGTATGTCCCTATCCTTTCGTGTGTCTGCTATTGCTTTAGCTATGTTGTGCCTTGCGGCAGTGGTGGCATGCTACTTCTGCAGGAGTGCCATGGTGTCTTTGGCTATCATGAGCTCCTCGTCGGTAGGTATCACGCACACCGTAACCTGCGAATCCTTGGCAGATATGATGGCCTCTTCGCCACGCACATTGTTGGCTTCGGCATCCATCTTCACACCGAGGAACTCCAGTCCTGAGCACGACTCAAGGCGTGTGCCCACCTGGTTCTCGCCTACGCCGGCTGTCCATACGATGATGTCTACGCCGCCCATTGCTGCTGCATAGGCGCCGATGTATTTCTTGATGCGATAGTTGTACATTTTCAGTGCCAGCTGTGCACGCTCGTTGCCTTCCTTGGCAGCAGCCTCTATCTCGCGCATGTCGCTTGAGATGCCGGTGATGCCGAGCACGCCGCTCTCCTTGTTAAGGAAGTCAGCCATCTCCTGTGGCTTCTTGCCGAGCTTCTCCATGAGGAATGTCACTGCCGATGGGTCGATGTCGCCAGAGCGGCTGCCCATCATCACGCCTGCCAATGGTGTCAGACCCATTGATGTGTCGACGCACTTGCCGAACTTCACTGCCGATACCGAAGCGCCGTTGCCGATGTGGCAGGTGATGATGCGCTGTGTCTTGATGTCGCGACCGAGGAATTCGCATACGCGCTGCGACACATAGCGATGGCTGGTGCCGTGGAAACCGTAGCGACGCACATGATACTTCTCATAGAGCTCGTAGGGCACGGCATAGAGATATGCGTAGTCGGGCATGGTGCTGTGGAAGGCGTTGTCGAACACGCACACCTGTGGCACGTTGGGCATGAGCTTGTCTACGGCACGCAAGCCTTTGAGGTGACCGGCGTTGTGTACGGGTGCGAGGTCACAGAGGCTTTCAATGCCGTCTTCTACCGACTTGTCTACGATGACGCTCTTCTCGAAGAGGTCGCCACCCTGCACGATGCGATGACCTACGGCATCGATTTCGTCGAGGCTCTTTATTGCACCATACTCGTCGTTGAGCAGGCACTGGAACACGAAGTTAACGCCTTCCTTGTGGTCGGGCATGTCGTGCATGATTTTCTTCTTCTCGCCATTAGGCAAGGTGATCTTGATGAATGCTTCGTCGAGACCGATGCGCTCCACGCCACCGGCTGCAAGCACTGCATTGTTGTCCATATTGTAGAGCTTGTACTTTATCGACGAGCTTCCACAGTTGAGTACTAATATCTTCATTGTGAGTTTTGAATTTTGAGTTTTGAATTTTGAGTTGTTGCCGTTGGCAATTTTGAGTTTTGAATTTTGAATTTTGAATTATTCTCGGCTTCGCCTGCGATTTTTGATTTTTGAATTTTGATTTTTGAATTTACCAGTTATGAATTCAAAATTGAATAATTCAAAATCGGCGTAGCCGACAATTCAAAATTCAAAATTCAAAACTCAAAATTGCGCAAAGCGCATAATTCAAAATTCAAAACTCAAAACTGTAACAACGCGCCGCGTTGTTACTTAGCGTCCATTGCCTGGCAAGCAGTGATAGCCACCATGTAGTAGATGTCTTCTATAGAGCATCCGCGTGAGAGGTCGTTCACTGGGCGTGCTATACCCTGGAGGATAGGACCGATGGCGAGTGCGTTGCCCAAGCGCTGCACGAGCTTGTAAGAGATGTTGCCCACTTCGAGGCATGGTACTACGAGCACGTTGGCGTGTCCGGCGATGGGGCTGCCAGGTGCTTTCTTCTCGCCTACTGCAGGCACGAGAGCGGCATCGGCTTGTAGCTCGCCGTCGAGCTTCAGGTCGGGAGCAAGCTCGTGTGCTATGCGTGTGGCCTCAACCACCTTGTCTACCACCTCGTGCTTTGCCGATCCCTTTGTCGAGAAGCTGAGCATTGCCACGCGTGGGTCTTGTATGCCTGCCACCGAGCGTGCTGTCTGTGCTGTGCACACAGCGATCTGTGCCAGCTGGTCGGCTGTTGGCACTGGTGTAACAGCCACGTCGCCCATCACGATGATGCCGTCGTCGCCATATTGGTGCTCGTGGGTGAGCATGAGCATGGCACCGCTGACGCATGTCACGCCGGGTGCACATTTAATTATCTGCAATGCAGGGCGCAGTGTGTCGCCAGTGGTGCTGAGGGCGCCAGAGATCTGTCCGTCGGCTCCCTCGGTCTTTATTATCATACAACCCAGATAGAGTGGGTTTTTCACAAGCTCACGTGCCTGTTCTATTGTCATGCCCTTCTTCTTGCGAAGCTCGGCGAGCAGTGTAGCATACTCCTCTGCCTTAGGGTTGTTGAGTGGGTCGACGATGGTGGCACGGTCGATGTGGTGAAGATCCCACTTCTGTGCGAGTGCGTTTATCTCGTCGGGGTTGCCGATGAGGATAAGGTTGGCAAGATCGTCGGCCAATACACGGTCGGCAGCTTTCAGTGTGCGCTCCTCGGTTGCTTCGGGAAGCACAATACGCTGTTTGTTGCTCTTGGCACGAGCAACGATGTGTTCAAGTAAATTCATATTATTTTATGATGTAACTATGTTGTTGTCTGTTGTAGTACGTTTTGTCACATTGACATTGCAAAATTAGTAAATATATTTGAGTTAAACAGCACCTGCACGGTTTTTTTGCTGTTCTTTAGGATTTTCTGTCCCGATATTTTTTTGTCCCGAATTAGAGAATTTGAGAATTTTGACGCTTCGCGTCTTTGTTGGTTGTGGCGCATCCTACAGTCAAGCACAACGTGCTTGACAAAAATTCTCTAATTCTCTAATTCGGGACAAAAAAAAAATATCGGGACAGAAACGAGGGAGAAGAATCAGAGTAAAGAAAAATTCTCTAATTCGGGACAAAAAAAATATCGGGACAGAAACGAGGGAGAAGAATCAGAGTAAAGAAAAATTCTCTAATTC
>CAKQAD010000022.1 GCA_934215545.1 uncultured Prevotella sp. | reverse complement strand
ACCTATTATTAACGTCCCAAAGGATGATGGTCAACTCGATTTATTTCGAGATCTAAAATCTTAACGGGACAGTAGTGATCAAAAGTAAAAAAATATGTATATAAACTTGTTGCCTTAATAGTTTTTCTCTATCTTTGCCACTACGAACTATATGACATTTTTTGTGGTAAATGTAATATTTTAAGCATTTCGTTTTAGACAACGTAATCATATTTATTAAATACTATAGATTTAACTCAAAAAGAAACTATTATGGCAAAGCAATTTATTAAATCAGCTTTTCTTGGCGCTATGATGCTTCTCGGATTGTCAGCATCAGTATCAGCTCAAGATAAGGAGCAATTTTTCAAGGTAGGCAATCGTGTAGGTGTCGGCGTAGGTGTCGGTACTGAAGGTATAGGTATTGATGCTGCCGTGTCGTTGACAAGCTATGTGCAGGCTCGTGTGGGTGTAAACATATTCCCTAACATCAAGTTCAACACCGATGTAGACGTTAGTGCACCAGCAACAGCCGCTATTAATGGTCAGGAATACACATATGATGTAGAGGGAACAACAAATGTAGAGGGAAAGTTTGGTCGCACCACCGTTGATGTTAAGTTCGATGTTTACCCATTTGGTGCCCGTAACGCTTTCTTCCTCACTGCCGGTCTGTCGTTTGGTGGCAACGACCTGCTCAAGGTGACAGGTACTGTCG
The DNA here is from genome assembly GCA_934215545.1 of uncultured Prevotella sp. Taxonomy (GTDB): domain Bacteria; phylum Bacteroidota; class Bacteroidia; order Bacteroidales; family Bacteroidaceae; genus Prevotella. Next base: position 24,333 of record CAKQAD010000022.1, on the reverse strand, counting down.
ACGACAATCTCAAGAACGAGATAGCCACTGGCAAGAAGCTCGGTGTTGATATCGGCGATTACAACATCCCTATCGACGAGAATGGCGAGATACATGGTGGAGTAAAGGTGAACAGCGTACGTCCATACCTCGGTCTTGGATTCGGACGTCTCATCCCTAAGAACCGTGTAGGTTTCCGCTTTGAGCTCGGTGCTCAGTTCCAGGGCAAGCCAAAGGTTTATGCTGATGGCGTAGGCGACCTGATGGAGCAGAACTTCGACAAGGAGGCTAAGGACGACATCTCAAAGGTGATGGATTGGCTCCGTGTATATCCAGTGCTCAAGCTCTCTATCCGCGGTAGAATTCTCTAATCATGCAACTGTTTAACCCAAATCTAATGACCGATTTGGGTTTAGCAGCAGAAAGTTGAAGTAGGTGTGTAGGAACACCAAACATTATAAATAAAGAAGCGGGTGTTGTGGAACTGTCCACAACACCCGCTTCTTGCGTAGTATAAATATATTGGTGTCAGAACACCATTGCCATGTTCACTCCTGCTGAACCATTACCCACGAAAGGCATGCCGAATGCTTTAGCGCTGTTGCCCTTTCTGCCTTTGCGGCGTTGTTTGCGTGGATGCTCACGAAACAGTTTGGGATACAGCCAGTAGGCAAACTTTGTGGACAGCATGCCCACTGCGGCACCAGCAAGCACGTCGTTAGCCCAATGGCGATGGTTGTGTATGCGCAGATAGCCCACTCCAAATGCCAAGGCATAGCCCGTGATGCCTATCCACGGATGCGTGGAGCGATATTCCTGCCATAAGAATTCAGCTCCCATAAACGATGTGGCGGTGTGGCCAGAAGGGAAGGAATTGTTCGCGGAGCTGTCGGGGCGGGGCTCTTTGAATGTGTATTTACCGATGTTCACCACCGCAGCCATGGTAGCTGCCGACATGGCAAGCAGTATGGTGCGATCGATAAAGCTATGCTGCGCCTTAACGCCAATCAGGTCTAAGCCATACACCGCTACCATCGGCGAGTATTGTGCATAGTCGTCGACACGCATCTTGTACTTGCCGTATGCTGAAGCCTTGTGTTGCAGTCGTTCTCGCAGGTGTTTTCCCCACGATGAGTGCACGCTCAAAGCACTAAGTACAAACACGGCACCAGGAACCACCCACTCTGCTGTGCGCACACGATGTGTGGGGTCGAGAGGAGGCAATGCAGGGTTAAGGTCGAGAGTAGCTGCCAGCAATGTGGTGTCTGACATTATGCCTATAGAGTCGGTCGCTATTGCCACCGGGCTTTTCACCATGGTCGCTGAGTCGGTCGCAGTTTCTACGGAGCCTGCTGCCAATCCTACAGTGTTAGCGTCAGCCACATTGGTAGTGTCTGCCATGGCGCTGCCAGTGCCATCGTTGGCATATATGGGTGCTGAGCTAATAGCAAGAACTGTAGCTATAAGCAATATGATATATCTTATATTATTATGCATCTTTTGCGTTTGAAAATGTTCTGATAATGTATAAGCAGAGTGCATGTGTCAAAAAAATGATGTGCACATGACATGTGTTGGTGGTGCAAAGGTAACTAAAAATAGTCAAAAGATACCATAATCGTGGCGAAAATCGATTTTTTCTGTGTACTTTTGTCGCTGTATGAAATTAACATCGAAGTACATAATGAGAGCATTGTCGATGCTATTGCTGCTATGCCTATGGTGTGTAGCAGCCACAGCGCAGAGCAATATGCCGCAGAATACATCACCCGAAGACCGTGAAGTGGACATGGATGTGCCCACCTTTGTGCCTATGGTAAAGGTGAGCAAGGTGTTGTTGGGCGGCGACTCCATACAATATGTAGAACTCAATCCACTATATGTGTATCCAGTGCCTGAGTTTAAGAATGCCCGTCAGCGTCAGGCCTACAATCGTTTGGTGGCAAATGTGAAGAAGGTACTACCCATTGCCAAAGAGGTGAACACCATTATTGTGGAAACCTACGAGTTCCTGCAGACCCTTCCTAACAAGAAAGCCAAGGACGAACATCTGAAACTCGTAGAGAAGAGCATACGTAAGGAATACACTCCACGCATGAAAAAACTTACATATGCGCAAGGCAAGCTGCTTATAAAGCTTGTATATCGTGAGTGTAATTCTTCGTCTTATCAGCTCATTCAAGCATTTCTCGGGCCTATACGTGCCGGCTTTTATCAAGCCTTTGCCGCACTCTTTGGTGCTTCGCTCACAAAGAAGTACGACCCAGAGGGTGTCGACCGCTATACAGAGCGTATAGTGCAGCAGGTAGAGGCTGGACAGTTATAAATATAAATCGGTCATTAGACCGATTTGTGATAAAGCAACGTGGTCAAAACGACACACATTCTGTATGTTCGTTTTGACCACGTTAGTTGTATTTGTACTTTATATCTTATTCTTACATACGCTCTGGCACCTCTATGCCGAGCAATGCCATGCCATTGCGCAGTGTCTTTGCCACGTTGGCAGCAAGCACCAAGCGCACCACTTTCTCGTTGTCGGTATCAGCACCGAGGATAGAGTAGTCGTGATAGAACTGGTTGAATGCCTTGGTAAGCTCGTAGCAGTAGTTGGCAATGCCGCTTGGTGAATAGTCCTTGCCAGCCTGTTCTACAGCAGCGCCAAACTCGTTCATCTTCTGAATAAGCTCTATCTCCTTTTCGTTGAGAGGCATGTCGGTAGCCAGCTGTGCAGGGATGTTAATGCCCTCTGCCTGTGCCTTACGCAGAATAGAACGTATACGAGCATAGGTGTACTGGATGAATGGGCCAGTATTGCCGTTGAAGTCGATAGACTCCTCTGGATTGAAGAGCATATTCTTGCGTGCATCAACCTTCAGGATGAAGTATTTCAGGGCTCCCATGCCCACGATGCGTGCTATCTCGTTGCGCTCTTCCTCGCTCATATCCTTGAATTTGCCGAGCTCCTCGCTTGTCTGCTTGGCATCGCCAATCATTGCTGCAATAAGGTCGTCGGCGTCGACAACGGTGCCTTCACGACTCTTCATCTTACCATTAGGCAGCTCCACCATGCCGTAAGAGAAGTGTACAAGCTCCTTGCCCCACTTGAAGCCAAGGCGGTCGAGCAGCAGAGAGAGCACCTGGAAGTGGTAGTTCTGCTCGTTGCCCACCACATAAATCATCTTATCGATAGGGTAGTCGTTGAAGCGCATCTCGGCAGTGCCAATATCTTGGGTCATGTAGACACTGGTGCCGTCAGAACGAAGCAACAGCTTCTGGTCGAGACCCTCGTTGGTGAGGTCTGCCCATACAGAGTTGTCGTCCTTGCGGAAGAAGAGACCTTTGGCGAGACCTTCCTCCACCTTCTTCTTGCCCACGAGGTAGGTGTTCGACTCGTAGTATATCTTGTCGAAGCCCACGCCGAGCGCCTTGTATGTTTCGTCGAAGCCAGCATACACCCAGTCGTTCATCTTCTTCCAAAGTGCGCGCACCTCGGGGTCGTTATGCTCCCACTTTACGAGCATGTCGTGAGCCTCCTTGATGAGTGGAGCCTCCTCCTTAGCCTTTTTCTCGGCAGCCTCGTCGTCCATGCCCTCAGCTGCATACTGAGCCTTAAGCTGTGCCACCTCTTCGCGGTAGTGCTTGTCGAAAGCCACATAGTAGTCGCCGATAAGGTGGTCGCCCTTCTTTCCTGATGTCTCAGGAGTTTCGCCATTGCCATATTTCAGCCATGCCAACATCGACTTACAGATGTGTATGCCACGGTCGTTAACGATGTTTGTCTTCACCACACGGTTGCCGTTGGCTTCCATAATCTGTGCCAACGACCATCCCAGGAGGTTGTTGCGCACATGTCCGAGGTGCAGAGGCTTGTTGGTGTTAGGCGATGAGTATTCTATCATCACCAATGGAGAGTTGTCGGTAACGGGTTTCTCGCCAAACTTTGGGTTGGCATTCATATCGTTGAGCAGGGCTATCCATGCCTGGCTGTCGATAACGAGGTTCAGAAATCCCTTAACCACGTTGAAGGTGGCCACGGCAGTGCAGTGCTCCTGAACATAAGCTCCGATTTCCTGTGCGGTGTTCTCTGGCTTCTTGTGCGACATCTTGAGGAAAGGGAAAACCACGAGGGTGAGGTTGCCCTCAAACTCGCGCTTGGTCTTTTGCAATTGTACCATGCTTTCAGGCACATCCTGACCATAAAGCTCTTTCACAGCCTGTTTGGCAGTGCTGCTGATTTGTTGTTCTATTGTCATATTATTTTTCTATTTTATTCTGATTTAGTGCAATGCTATCCTAATGTAGGTGCAAAGGTACAAAAAATGTTGCTGACTTGCACATTGCCTTAGTGCAAATGTGATTGGTTTTTGCGGCGTCGTTGCAATACAAACTGCTCGCACTCTGCCAATATCTTCACACGTGCCACCTTCATCACTATATAATATAGTGCCACTGCCAATGCAAAGCGCACCAGTAGTAATGACAATAGACTATGTAGAGGCATCGTGAGCAGATAGGCTGTTGTCATTACTCCAGCTGCAGCCAGAGCAAATGGCATAACATCGCAGAAGAACATCCAGTAGCCATAGCCAGTGAGTCGTCGCACAAAGAACAGCCACACCAGCAGCCATGCTGTATTGATAATCATATATGCCATTACCATAGTGCGAATGCCCCATGGCCAGATGCATAACATGGTGGCAATGAGTGCTAAGCCCAATGAGAAGGTGCACCAGAAGAATATGCCCGATCGTCCTTTAGATATTATCATGTTGGAGAACAGTGTTGATAGTGGCATTGTGGCTCCTGAGATGCATAGAATCTGTATGAATTCTGCTGATGTGAGCCATTTTTCGCCTATAGCCAACACTATGAATTCCTTTGCTACGAGTCCGAAGCCGAAGAGTAGTGGGAAGGTAATGAATGCCGTGAAGCGCACCATCTTGCGAAACACATCCATCTGTCGGCCTTGTTCGCCGTTAAGACTCACGAGCACCGGTTGTGCCACTTGTGCCACCATGCTCTGCACCAACGAGTAGCATTTAGTGTTCCACTGATATGCCTGGTTGTAGTTGCCCGTGTCGCGGGGTGAGAAGTAATGTCCCAGCAAAATGTTGAGCACGTTGTTGTTGACGCATGTCATAATGGTTGTTGCCAGAATCTTGCATGAAAATCTGAACATGCGCCTTACGGGAGCGAAGCTAATGTTGTGGATGGTGGGTCGCCATGGTGAGAAATACCACTGCATGGCCGTGTTTATCGACACATACACCAGTCCTTGTGTTGCCAACGACCAGTATGCCATGCCACAGAAAGCCATGCTTACCCCCACAATGCTCGATACTATCACTGCCAAGCCGCCAGCCTCTGCTTGCTGCTTGGCTTTAAGATTCTTGAATAGATATGCCGATTGTGCGGTGCCGAGCGATGCTATGATGATGCTCAGGAAGGCATAGCGGCATAGTGGTACAATGCGCTCCGTGTGATAATAGTCGCCAATGAGCGGTGCTGCCATGAAGAGTAAGGCATAGAGCGTTGATGCCATTAGCACGTTAAACCAAAACACCGAGTTGTAGTCGGATGGCTGTGGGTCTTTCATGTTGGCAAGCGCAGTGCGAAATCCGCTGTCTTGTAGTGCTGTTGCCACCAGCGAGAAGATGCTTATCATCGCCATCATGCCATAGTCTGATGGCGCAAGCAAGCGTCCGAGCACAATGCCGAAGGCCAGTCCCACCACCTGTTGCATGCCGCTGTTGAGTCCGCCCCAAAGCAGTCCGCGGGCGGTTTTCTGTTTTAGTGTTTCCATAAATTATTGGTGGTGTCAGCGCACGAAGGTGCGTATCACATTGCCATCGAAGCACTCCTGGCTTTCCAGCTTCACTCCTTGTGGCAGTTGTGGCGCCTTAGTGCCTCCGCCGATGGTAAAAGGTGCTGTTTCTATGCGTATTTCGTCCCATGTATCCTCGTCGATGAAGTGCTGCAAGGTGCATGCTCCTCCTTCTACGATAAGGCTCTGACATTTCTGTCCTGCCAACCATTCCATTAGTTGCGGGATTACGGGTCGGTCGAAGTTGAGACCCTCAAATGCCGGCCGTTGCCGGTCTATCACTATTGGCATGGGGTCGTTGCCTGCCCAGTGTCGCACGTTGAGCTGTGGGCAGTCGCGCTCGGCAGTGATGCGTCCCACCAGGATGGCATCATTGTCGGCACGCAAGCGGTGTACAAGCATCTTCGTGAATGGTGTGGAGATGGCAAGCGGCTTGCCGTGGTCGTCGATAAAATTGTCGGCGGTCTGTGCCCATTTCAGCGTTACATAAGGTCGTCCCAGTTCATTGACAGTGAAGAATCGACGGTTTATGTGTTTGCACTCAGCCTCGAGTACACCCACCGTCACCTCAATGCCAGCTTCGCGCAGTTTGGCAATGCCGCGTCCTTGCACTTTTGCAAAAGGGTCTACACAGCCCACTACGCATCGCTTCACACCCTTCTTAACTATCAAGTCGGCACAAGGCGGTGTCTTGCCGTAGTGTGAACATGGTTCCAGGCTCACATATATGGTTGATTCTTTTAGCAGAGGCTCATCGGTAGGTTGCACTGAGGCAAAGGCGTTTACCTCGGCATGAGCCTCACCGCAGCGCACATGATAGCCCTCACCGATAATTCGTCCGCTAGGAGCCACTATCACTGCGCCCACCATAGGGTTGGGTTTTGCGTTCTGCCTGCCACAGACGGCAAGTTGCAGGCAGCGTTTCATGTATTTCTCGTCTTCTGTCATCTGTTTTTTATGGTTATGAATGTCTTTAACCCCAATCGGTTGTTTGGCAGAGCAACGCAATGCTACCTACTGTCTGCCTTGTTTGCCAATTCTGAATAAAGTCGTTCTTCGGGCATTGTTATGCCTCTATGAGTGTGGCCTCGCCATCTTTCCAAGCCTCGAAGTAAGGCGGCTCGTCGCGCAGCATGATGTCGTCGTAAACGAAGTCGGCCACCACAGTGCCTTTGCCATCGGGCAACACCAATCCCATGCGTCCGTTGCGTTGTGCTATTACGGGCAGTGTGCGCAGGTCGTCGACATAGACGTAAGGTGTGCGCAGAAAGTCGAACTTTGCTGGTATAAGCGTGTTGCCTTGGTGGTCTTTAATGCCAAACTTGCCATCGACCTCAAACACCTCGTGATATTGCTCATACTTCTCGCGTATGCGGTTGAGATAGAACACCATCTTGCGTTTGTTGTTCACCAGTTCCACAAGATACGAGAAGGTGTCGCTATAGTTTGCCATGGCTCTGGCAAGCACTATCTTAAAGTCGAGCCCGCTGAGCACCTTGCGGTTAAGGTCTATGTATCTGGCTATGGCTTGTTCCTTTTCTGCCACGCTTAGTGTGGCAAGCTGTGTTTCGAACTTCAGCATTATGTCCTTAGAGCCTTTCATTGCCTTTATGTAGCGGTGTATCTGCCGCGCCATTTCGTCGCACACAAATTTGTCGATGCGTTCCATTTCGATGCTGTCGACATAAGTGTCTTCAAAATTCTCTTGCGTTATCTTCTTTTTCATAGCGTTATCTTGGTTTGATTAGAGGGTTACGTTTTTGCCAAAAGTACGACATTTTATCGAAACATCAAAGAAAAAGACATTAATTTTAAGATTTGCATCACGTTCAACGATTATTATTACTACCTTTGCCAAGCAGAGATTCTGTGTGCTCTTTCGGTCTTTAACAGGTAATGGCTTAAATACAGACATTATTTGATTAAATACAGACACTATTCGATTATGGTGTTATATAGCAAGAATCATTATCATGGTTAGCAATATTTATTATTACAACAAACAATATTTATTCTCATACAAACAATGAAAAGAACTATCTTATCCGTTATCGTGTGCCTTGTTGCAATGATGGCATCGGCACAGGTGGAGCGTCCGAAGCTCGTAGTGGGTCTCATTGTCGACCAGATGCGTTGGGACTATCTCTATTACTATTACGACAAGTATGGCGAGGGAGGCATTAAGCGTATTCTCAACGAGGGCTTCTCGTGCGACAATCAAATGATTAACTATGTGCCTACCGTTACTGGTGTGGGTCATGCCAGTGCATATACAGGTGCTGTGCCAGCCACCAATGGCATTGTGTCCAACGATTTCTATATGGACGGACGCCGCATTTACTGCTGCGATGATCCTAATGTGAAGGGCGTTGGCACCACTTCTAAGGCAGGCAACATGTCGCCTCGCAACATGATTGCCACCACCATCGGCGATATGCTGCGTCAAGCCACCGACTTCAAAGCCAAGGTTATTGGTGTAGCACTGAAAGATCGTGCTGCCATCTTGCCTGCCGGACATGCTGCTAATGCTGCATATTGGTATGACAAGAGTGTTGCTGGATTTATCACCAGCACCTACTACATGGATAAGTTGCCCGATTGGACAAAGAAGTTCAACCGCCAATTGGGCTTTAAGGTGGGTGTAGATCCAAAGATCAGCCCCAGTGGTGTTACCGCCACTTTCCAGTTGGCAGAGGCAGCGATGCATGCTGAGAACCTCGGACAAAATGGCACCACCGATATGTTGTGCGTGAGCATCTCACCAACAGATGCCATCAGTCATAAAACGGGTACTTGGTGCTCGCCAGGAAAGGAGAACGAAGAAGTGTTCCTCACTCTCGACCGCGACTTGAAGGCATTCCTTGAGGCTCTCGACAAGCAGGTGGGCAAGAATGGCTATCTGCTCTTCCTCACCGCCGACCATGGTGGCACACACAACCCCAACACACAGAAGGCTCACAAGTTGCCTGGTGGATGCTGGGATAGTGGTGTAGCTATGAAGCGTGTTAATGAGACATTGTCGGCAAAGTATGGCATTGAAGGCAAGTATATCAAGGATATCATTGGTTCAGGCATCTACCTCGACCACGAGTTGATAAGCAGCAACAAGCTGTGTCTTGACAAGGTAAAAGCCGACGCTATTGCCGAGTTGCAGAAAGACAAGGAGCTTATGGCTGTTGTTGATTGTGAGAAGGCCACTGTGGCACCTATACCACAGTGGATACGTGAGCGCATTGTAAATGGCTACTATCGTGGTCGTACCGGCGATCTCTATGCAGTAGTGAAGACCAACCATTTTGAGTGGAATGTCAAGGACGATTTCTATGGCTCATCACATGGCATTTGGTCGCCTGCCGACACCCATATTCCTCTCGTGTTCATGGGTTGGAATGTAAAGCACGGCAAGACCAATCGTCGCACTCTTATGGTCGATACTGCTCCTACAGTGTGTGCTATGCTGCACTTACAGATGCCCGATGGCTGCATCGGTAATCCTATTGTAGAAGTTGCTGACCAACAGTAGTTCTGGCGCAACCACATAGCTTGCTTTTGCAAGCATCATAAACGACTGAGGACACTCATCATGCCTTGCCTTGCGTTTAAGGCGGCATGTGAGTGTCCTCAGTCGTTGTTTATATTTATTAAGTTGTTTCTTGTATTTTATCAAATAGTGGCATTTATGCCTGCTGAGGCTGTGCTTGTTATCCCTTTCGTCCGAAGTCGGCAGGCACCTCGCCCCATTTTCCTGTTTCCCATTTCACTACTGGGTTCTTTATCTGGTGTGTTCTCAGCCATGTCTCTGCTCTTGCTATAATCTGATAAAGCTGTTCGGTGCTGGCATTGCGCTCGAGTTTTGTTTTGCATTGTCGTTTCTGCACCCACAGAATGGCGTTTCGCGAGTCGCTATAGATAGTTTTTCCGCTGACGCCCTGCTTGTCGAGCAGTGCCAAGGCATGCACAATGGCAAGAAACTCACCGATGTTGTTGGTGCCATGTACTGGTCCGAAGTGAAAAACCAGTGCTCCCGTGGCAAGGTCGATGGCTTGATATTCCATTGGTCCGGGATTGCCAGAGCAGGCAGCATCCACCGCCCATGCATTGGCAGTCACTTCCATTGGTAGTGGCAGCACGGTGTCGTGCCTATAAGAAGGAGGATTTGTCAGCATATTATACTATAAACATTATTATTATTTGTGCAATGATGACACGTATGAACATTCCCAGCGGATACACCGATGTGTATGCCACCGCAGCGCGGTCGTTCTTTATGGTGTCGTTGGCATAGCTCAGTGCCATAGGGTTTGCCATGGCTCCGCATAGCAGTCCGCAGATGGAGCCGAAGTCGAATTTGCCTGTTTTTAGAGCTATTGCACCCACTATCAGCAGTGGTATCACTGTCAGTGCAAATCCCACTGCCACCCACAGTACACCTTCAGGGCGTATGATAGTGGCGAGGAAGTCGGTACCTGCCACCAGTCCCAGACAAGCCAGGTAGAGCGATAGTCCGAGTTTGCGAAGCATCAGCGATGCCGAGCGTGTGGTATAGCTTATGAAGTGCACCCTTGAGCCCAAGGCACCAATCACGATGCCCGCTATAATAGGTCCGCCAGCAATGCCCAACTTCACAGGAGCGCTCATTCCAGGGATGTTTATAGGTATCATTCCCAGTGCCATACCAATGAGCAGTCCGAAGAATATGGCACCGAGATTAGGCTCATTGAGTCCTTGCACCGCATTGCCCAGGAAAGCTTCGGCGTTGTCGATGCTGCTTGGCGTGCCCACCACGGTTACATAGTCGCCATATTGCAGGTGCAGGTCGTCGGTGGCAAGGAGCTTGATGTCGCCTCTCATCACTCTCGACACGTTCACGCCATACGACTGTCGCATGTGCAGCGAGCCCAATGTCTTTCCATTCAGTCGTGTGCGTGTCACCACTATCACGCGGCTCTCAAGAGTAGAGTCGATAGCATTCCAGTCGATCTTGTCGCGGTTCCAGTCTTTCTCCACATGTTTTCCGAATAGAATGTCCATTGCCGGCACCTCATCGCGGTTGGTCACCACCATCACGTTGTCGCCAATCTGCATCACCGTCGATGCCAGCGGCACAATCACTTTGCCGTCGCGCCATATACGAGATATTATGAAGTGACGCTTTGTCATTAATGATATCTCGGCAATTGTCTTATTGGTTATTGCTGGGTTGATTACGGCAAACTGTCCGATGTAGGTATTATCTTCGTCGGTGGAAGGCTTATAGGTGAGATCGGAAGGTTTTGCCACAAACTTGCGTAGTAATATCATGGCAAATATCACACCCACTACACCAAGTGGATAGGTCACGGCGCAGCCCAGGGCGGCACCACTGCTGGGCATGTGGGCATTGGTTAGTGCCTGCTGTGCAGCACCGAGGGCAGGAGTGTTGGTAGTGGCACCACAGAGTATACCCACCATATCGGGCACTCCGATGGGCAACACCACACATAGAGCCAGCGCCATGAAGGTGCCGAGCAGTATGATTCCAAGTCCCCAAAGGTTCAGTCGCACGCCATCGTGGCGCATCATGCCAATGAAGTTAGGTCCCACATGCAGTCCTAAGGCATATACAAAGAGCGACAATCCGAATGTCTCGGCAAAGCTAATCATGTCTTCGTCGGCACTGAAATCAAGGCTACCAGCCACGATGCCTATGAAGAAAACAAAAGCCACACCCAATGATATGCCCCGTATGCGGAGCTTGCCGAGTGCCAATCCTATAGACACTATAAGAGCAAGCAGCACAACGGTCTGTACTGCTGAGTGTATGGTGAAGAGATTGTTAATCCATTCCATTTTGTTAATTTGATAGTTGTTGTGGAATGCAAAGGTACGCCAAACCGCCAATATAACAAAAATAGCAGACATGATTTTAAGTGGTCTATACAAAAAAACGTAACTTTGCACATGGCATGCACCCATATTTGGTGCTCTCTTAAGTAATAATACAAACTAAAACCACGAAAAAATCGCAATTATGAACACCTTGCGTCTGCTATTACTACATCTACTATATATTTCTGCAGCAATGCTGCAATCAGTCGTGGCACAGCCACAGCCCACTCGTGGCATAGGCAAGTATCCCGGTGCTCCATCCGATAACTTCTCGCCAGTGCTTACCCCATACCCATGCACTGCTACATCACAATTTTGCGATGGTGGCAGGGTGGTCGCTAAGCGTTGCCTGTCAGCAAATGCTGTGGTGCGCACCTCATCTGCTTATGACTACAACCTCACCTCACAACTCATCAACGATGGCATCGTCAGCACCGTCATGCCACCATATCTCACCGCCAGCACCCGTCAAGGACTGCTGCCACGGCGTGAGCGCGAGTGTGCCATCGATGGCGGCGACTGGACACGCAATGTGCTCCTTGGCGCCAGTAATCATCTGCAATATGTGTGGCATGGCATGACGCTGCATGCCGACTCTGTGGAACTGGTGTGCACCATGGCATATCGTCCGGAGCAAGCCACTAAGGGCTACACCATCCGTGTGCTCACTGCTGGCACCCGGCAGCGCCGCGGCATCACGCCATGGCGTCTGGCAAGCAGTCTTACTGGCGACAGCTTGCCAGGCATGGTATCGAGATACCGCATGCATAGCGACCCCAACAAGCAAACCGGCGACGACCTTCTGCCCACACGCCGCATCAGAGTGAAGCTGCCTATCAGCCGTAAGACACAACAATTCAGTGCGCTTCGCCTCGAACTCGACATGCCCGGTGCCGCCCATTGGACCATCACTGGTGTGCGCCTGTTCAAAGGCAGCCATATGCTCACCTCCGAGATGCTCACCAACAGCACCCTCGGTAGCGCATGGATGAGCGATGCTTCCGAACAACAGTGGGTGATGATGGATCTTCATGCCCCATCACATATCGACAATGTCTGCCTGCAGTGGGTGCGCAAGCCTGCCGAAGGCTATGTGGAGGTGAGCCACGATGGTAGCAACTGGCACCGTGTGGCATCTCTTCCTACCACGCCTCAGCTTACCGACAATATTGCCTTAGGACATGTGGCAGCCCGCTATGTGCGCCTTCTGCTTACACGCCGCGCCACCTTGCAGTCTCAGGAGCGTGCCATGATAGATGCCGATGTGTTCAGTCCGGCTTATGTGCTTAGCGAGATGAGCGTCTACGGCACTGGAGGCATCACTGCCACCGCAGCTCCAGAACCAGCAGCCACCGATAATTATAAGTCGTTGTCGGGTGGTGCATGGCAGCTGCAGCGTGCCTCAGAAGTGAAGGCTGGTGGTGCCCAACTATCAACCGATGCCGCCGACACTTCCAGTTGGCATCTTGCCACCGTACCCGGCACCGTGCTCACCAGCTATGTGAACCTCGGCATACTGCCCGACACAAACCTCGGCGACAATCTGTTTGCCGCCTCCGATGCCTTCTTCTGCAGCAATTTCTGGTATCGTCGCACCTTCCGTGTGCCATCGTCGTTTGCCGATAAACGGGTGATAATGAATTTCGATGGCATCAACTGGAAAGCCAACGTGTGGCTCAACGGGCATAAGATAGCCCGCATAGAGGGCGCCTTTCAACGCTCTGCCACCGACATAACGTCCTATCTACACCACGATGCCGACAACTATCTTGCAGTGGAGATAATAGCCAATGCTCACCCTGGTATAGTAAAGGAGAAGACCGAGCTCAACACCGATTTCAATGGCGGTATTCTTGGTGCCGACAACCCTACATTTCATGCCACTACAGGGTGGGACTGGATAAGCACTGTGCGTGGTCGCGACATAGGAATATGGAACGATGTATATCTCACCGCCACCCATTCGGTGGTGCTCACCGATCCTGTCGTCACCACACAACTGGCGCTCCCCGATACCGCTGCCACCATCACGCCTGCTGTAATGGTAGAAAATATGCTACCAAAGAGTATCAGCGGCACCCTTAGCGGATGGATAGGCGATGTGAAGTTCAGTCAGCGACTAACGCTTGCTGCCGGTGAACGTCGCGAGATAAGGTTCTTGCCAGAGCAACATCAGCAGCTTCGCTCGCGTCGTATGCGCCTATGGTGGCCCAATGGTTATGGCGAGCCTTATCTGCATGCCTCAGGTTTTAGATTTAAAGCCGATGATGACGGGCCATCAGAGGAACTCACCTATAACGCCGGACTACGCCAGATGCGCTATCGCGATGCCACCACCCAACTAAAGATTTATTGCAATGGAAAGCGCATAGTGCCAATGGGAGGCAACTGGGGATTTTCTGAGCACAACCTCAACTATCGTGGCAGAGAATATGATGCTGCAGTGAGATACCACCGCGACATGCATTTCAATATGATACGCAACTGGGTGGGGCAGACTGGCGATGAGGAATTTTATGATGCCTGCGACCGCTATGGCATTATGGTGTGGCAAGACTTCTGGCTTGCCAACCCTTCCGATGGTCCTGACCCTTTTGATGAGGCTATGTTCATGAGCAATGCCACTGACTTCACACAGCGCATGCGGCGCCATGCCTCGATAGCTCTCTACTGCGGACGCAACGAAGGCTATCCGCCAGCATCGCTCGACAAGCAGTTGCGCAGCATCGTGAGCCACCTCAATCCCGGTTTGCTCTACATATCGTCGTCGGCCGATGAAGGCGTTAGCGGACATGGCCCCTATTGGGCAGAGCCTGCCAAGACCTACTTCGAGCGTCAGACGGGCAAGCTGCACACCGAGCGTGGCATGCCAAATGTGATGACCTTCGATGGCTTGCAACGCACCCTGCCTGCCGACAGGCTATGGCCGCAAGGCGATGCCTGGGGGCAGCACGACTTCACACAGCAGGGAGCACAGCGCGGAGCATCGTTCAACGCTATGCTTGAGCGCATGTTTGGCCCCATCGACAGCGCTCAACGCTTCACCCAACTGGCACAATGGATCAACTACGACGGCTATCGTGCCATGTTTGAGTCGGGCTCAGCCCACCGTCAGGGACTGATATTATGGATGAGCCATGCCTGCTGGCCAAGCATGGTGTGGCAGTGCTACGACTACTATCTGGAGCCTACAGCGGCATTCTTTGGCTGCCGCAAAGCATGCCAGCCGTTGCACATACAATATAATGCTCTTACGCGCAACGTGGAGGTTGTGAACAATGGCTCAGCCCATGCAGCAGCTCTCACCGCTCGCCGCGACATTCTCGACATGTGTGGACGTAGGCTTGCCACGCATACGGCAGTGGTGAATTGTCCTGCCGACACCACCCTGGCATTGCAAGCCCTTGCCTTGCCAGAGACAGTGGCATCGGGTAGTGATGGCATACGCTTTGTGCAGCTTACGCTTGCCGACTCCCTGCACACAGTGAGCGACAACTTCTATGTGTTGCCCGACTCTATGGGTTCGCTACAGCAGCTTGCCGAACTGCAGCATGTGCGCCTCGACACATCTGTCGCTGCAAGCCCTGTTGCCACCATAAGTTCCGCTGCATCGTGCCACACCTGCACCACTACAATAGAGCTTCACAACCCCTCTGCCACGCCTGCCATGATGGTGCGCCTCTGTCTGCGCACCGACGATGGCGAGCAGGTGCTTCCCGTGCACTACTCCGACAACTATTTCCACCTGATGCCAGGCAAAAAGAAGACGGTGACGGTGGAATGGGATGCAGCCGACCAGCACCAACCGAAAGCATATGTGGAAGTGAGCGGATACAACGTGGCAACACAAGCAATTGCCATAAGCCATTGTTCGAAATAGAGCATCAAGTTATAAAAAAAATCGGACAACTTACTTATTATAATAAATAGGTATTAATTAAATATAAAAAACACCGCTTAAGCCCATTTGTTCAAACATTGTTGACTAACTTTGTACTTGCAAAATTCATTGCTCAATAAAATAAAACAATTATAAAAACATGCAGAAAAAGAATTTATTGTTATTGTCAGCAGCATCGCTGTTGTTAATGACATCGTGTTCAAAGCTCGGTCCGTTGTCAGCCGACAACTTCACTGTAACTCCTAACCCGCTTGAGGCGCAAGCTGGTAAGGTGTCAGCAACCATCAACGGCACATTCCCAGAAAAATACATGAAGAAGAAGGCCACTGTGACAGTGACTCCAGAGCTGCGTTATGCCGACGGCCAGGTGGCTAAAGGCCAGAGTGCTACATTCCAGGGCGAGAAGGTAATGGGCAACGACCAGGCCATAAGCTATAAGGTGGGCGGTCGCTACACCAGGAAGACCACTTTCGACTATGTTCCAGAGATGCAGAAGAGCGATATGTATCTCACCTTCGATGCACGCATTGGCAAGAAGCAGTTCAATGTGCCTGCCGTTAAGGTTGCAGAGGGTGTTATTGCAACATCAGAGCTCTATCATAAGACACTCGTTTCAGAGAGTGGCTGCATAGCTCCCGACACCTTCAAGCGTGTCAACGAGGCTAAGCAGGAGGCAAATATCAAGTTCCTCATCAACCAGGCGCAGCTTCGCAAGAGCGAGCTCAAGAACAATTCTGTAACCGAGTTCGTTGAGATGCTCCGCAAGATCAATGCCGACCGCGAGGGCTTCAACGTTCAGAACGTAGAGATCCAGGCTTATGCATCGCCAGATGGTGGTGTGAAGTTCAACGATAAGCTTGCCGGCAAGCGTAAGGACGTGTCGAAGGATTATGTAAAGGCTACCCTCAAGCAGACAAAGGTAGACGCCAACATCGACGCCCACTACACTGCACAGGACTGGGAGGGATTCCAGCGTCTCGTTGCTGCTAGCAACCTTCAGGATAAGGACGTGATTATTCGCGTGCTGAATATGTATACCGACCCACAGGAGCGCGAGGAGCAGATCCGCAACATGTCTATGGGCTTCCGTGAGTTGGCCGATGGCATCCTGCCAGAGTTGCGCCGTTCACGCCTCATCATTAACTATGAGACAATCGGACGCTCTGACGAGCAGATAGAGAAGCAGCTCAGCGACGACGCTTCTAAGCTCAGCGTTGAGGAATTGCTTTATGCCGCTACTCTCGACAAGACTCCTGCACAGCAGGAAGAAATCTACAAGAAGACCACAGAACTCTATCCTAACGACTACCGTGCATACAACAACCTCGCAGCTCTTGCCCTTGCCAAGGGCGATACCAACGCTGCCACACAGTATGCTCAGAAGGCAGCATCTATGGATAGCAACGCTGCAGAGGCTCACGCCAACCTCGGCTTGATAGCACTCGCCAATGGCGACGTTCAGGAGGCAGAGCGCAACATTGCTAAGGGCGCTGGCTCAGAGAATGTAAAGGGTGCTATTGGTGCTCTCAACATTGCTAAGGGCAACTACGCTCAGGCTTCTCAGGACTTTGGTAAGGAGAAGTCGAACACCGCTGCATTGGCACAGATCCTCAACAAGGACTATGCTGCTGCCACAAAAACTCTCGATGGTGTGCAGAATCCTAATGCCATGACCGACTACCTGCACGCTATCGCTGCTGCACGTCGTGGCAATAAGTTTGCTGCTAAGTCGTACCTGCAGGAGGCTCTGAAGAAAGACCCATCGCTGAAGGGATATGCCGACAACGATATGGAGCTCTCTCTCATTAAGTAAAAACCCACGCTAAAGGGCAAATACATACTGGAGTGTGTCAAGACTGAATAATGAGGTTCTGACACACTCCTTTTTTTCGTTGACGACACAATGTTGTCGGTGGAAATGCAAGGAAAAACGAAACTATTAAACAAAACAGTAATACGATGCGAACAACAATCTACGCCATACTCGCAGCCATGCTTTTAGTGGCGTGTGGCACCGACAAGCGGCACTTTGCCATCGATGGTCGTCTGCTCAATCTAAACCAGGGCGAGTTCTATGTATATAGTCCCGATGCCGACATAACAAAGGTAGACACCATAAAGGTGCAGGCAGGCCGATTCTCTTATATCACCGAGTGCGACCGCCCCATGACGCTGATGATAGTGTTCCCAAACTTCACGGAGCAGCCCGTCTTTGCCGAGCCCGGCAAGGAGGTAGACATCAAGGGCGATGCCTCGCACCTTAAGGAACTCACAGTGAAGGGCACCAAGGCCAACGAACTGATGAACGAGTTTCGCGAGCAGATATTGTCGGTGTCGCCACCAGAGGCAAAACGCCTGGCACGACAGTTTGTCGAAGACCATCCAAAGAGCATCGTCGGACAGTATCTTGTGCGCAAATACTTCCTTCAGGATGCCCAACCCGATTATGGCGTGGCATTGCAACTCGTAAAGACAATGCTTGCCCAGCAGCCCGAGAATGCCTATCTGCAGCGCCTTAAGGAGCGGGTATTGGCATGCACCACGCTCAATGCTGGCATGCCAGTGCCTGCTTTCAGCACGCACGACATCAATGGCACCCCGCTTAGCAATAGCGCTTTGAGTGGCAATGGTGCCGCTGTGGTAGTGGCATGGGCATCGTGGAGCTATAGCAGCATAAACATGCTGCGTTCTGCTGTGCAGGCAGCCGGCGAAAACGTGAAGGTGATAGGCTTGTGTTTAGACCCAGATGTAGCCACCTGTCGCGCCACACTCGACAAGGAGAATATCGATGGTGCCACCATAGTGTGCGATGGCAAGATGGTAGACGGCATGATGTACAATCGCCTTGGCATGTATAGCGTGCCCGACAACATAATAATAAAGTCAGGACGCGTTGTTGCAAAAGGGTTGAACGCCAACGACTTCGTAACTCGCATCAAGAGTTTATAATTGCTTTAGCCCAAATCGCATTAGACTCAGAAAAGGTGTCTGTAAATTGTTTGGGTTCAATACAAATATAGCGGAGACAAATGTCTCCGCTATATTTGTTATTACTCATGTGAAATCAGCAGCTAATCCGCTATTGCCGGGTGTTAATATGTGAATGAGCTACCACCCAAGAACTCGCGCAGCAGCGATGTTGGAGGCAGCACGCTATGGTCGATAGCGGTGAAGTAGCTCAGGAATTTGCGCAGGCGGTAGGCTTCGGCATATTGCTCGCTGTTCTCGGGCACCTGTTCGAGCATAGGCACCGCCTGTGTCTTTATGGCTGCCAGCTCATATATCATGGCAGTGTTGAACATCGTGTCGGCATTCTCCTGATAGGGGAATATCCACTTGTTTTCGCCTGCCCTTACGCTTGGCCAGCGCTTTATGGTGTCGCTGGCGCTGCAGCCCCGCTGTTTGAAGTCGCGTATGATGCGTCGTAGCAGTCGGTTGTCGGTAGTAGGTATGTAGTTGTGCTCGTCGAGCAGAATGGTGGTTAGTGCCGAGGCATAGACACGGTATTTCAGAGCATCATTGATTTGTGCAGTCAGTTCGGGGTTGAGTGCATGTATACCCTCCACCACGAGCACATCGTTGGGTCGCATTGTCATGCGCACACCGCTACGCTCGCTGCGTCCGGTAATGAAGTTGTATTTAGGAAGCTCCACCTCTTCGCCACGAAACAGTTGTGCCAGCTGTTGGTTGAGCAAGTCGAGGTTGAGTGCATGTATCGACTCATAGTCGTAGTCGCCCTTCTCGTCTTTAGGCGTTAGCTCACGATCCACGAAATAGTCGTCGAGCGATATTGGCACGGGGCGTATGCCATTGCACACCAGCTGTATCGACAGGCGCTTGCAGGTGGTGGTCTTTCCCGACGACGATGGTCCGGCAATGAGCACCATTTTCACCTCCGGCCGTGCAGCTATCTCCTCGGCAATATGTGCTATCTTCTTCTCTTGCAGCGCCTCCGATACATTAATAATCTCCGTGGTGTGTCCTTGGCTGACAGCCTCGTTGAATGTTCCCACTGTCGACATGCCCAGCAGATTTTGCCAACTGTGATGCTCACGGAATATGTCGAACATCTTGTCCTGGCGTATAAGTGCTCCCAGTTGCGTAGGGTCGTTGAGCGAAGGTATGCGCAGCAGCAGTCCGTCGTAATATTTCTCCAGTCCGAAGAGTGTGAGTTGCGAAGTGTTGGTGAGCATAGTGCCATAGAAATAGTCTACAAACCCCTCTATATCATAATATATGGTGTAGAGCTTGCCCGATGTTCTCAGCAGCAGTGCCTTGTTGTGATAGCCCAGGCCCTCGAACATGCGTATGGCATCCTCTGTGGGAACTTCGTGGCGGCGTATAGGCAGTGCACGCTCCACGATGCGTTGCATCTCGCGGCGTATGTTGTCGGCATCCTCGGCAGTGACACTGCGTTTAATGTCCAGGTCGCAGTAGTAGCCATTGCTCACCGGAATGTCTATCTTCACCGAACTGTTTGGAAACAACTTGTGCACCGCCTTGCACAGCACGAAGAAGAGAGTGCGTGTGTAGGCACGTGAGCCCGATGCCGAGGTGACATCCAGAAACTCCACATCCTTAGCATTATACACCCTATAGTGCATGCCCTCCACCTTGTTGTTCACCTTTGCGCTCACTGGTGGATAAGTCATCTCGGTGCCCGACTGTGAGAAAATATCAGAAAGTGTGCTTCCAGTTGCTACTTTTAAAGTTTTTTTATTATTTTTGCAACGGATTTGTATCAACTGTTTCATTTTGGCTAAACGATTGAGTGTTAAACATAATAGTCGTGTGGCATAGCAATGGCCAACTCGTGCCTGCCATCATCCAAATAACAAAGATACTCCGTTTTGTCGACACAAAGCGCAACACCGCCACATAAATTATAATAAAATATGTCGATTTGGATTTTTTTTAAGATTATCGGATCATTGGCACTCCTCATCTACGGTATGAAGGTGATGAGCGAGGCACTGCAGAAGATGGCAGGATCGCAGTTACGCCACATTCTTGGCGCAATGACTACCAACCGCTTCACCGGCCTGCTTACCGGTATGTTTGTAACGGCATCTGTGCAGTCGTCTACCGCCACCACGGTGATGACAGTGTCCTTTGTAAATGCCGGTTTGCTCACCCTGGCACAAGCCATATCGGTGATTATGGGCGCCAACATTGGCACCACCTTCACGGCATGGATTATGACGCTGGGATTCTCGTTTAATATGGCGGATGTCGTGTTCCCGGCATTCTTCCTTGCCATAATCCTTATCTACACCCGCAAGCATCGCTACATTGGCGATTTTCTCTTTGGTGTGGCGTTTATGTTCTTTGCCATTTCAATGCTCGGAGCCACGGGTAAGGAGATGGATCTCAGCCACAACCAGACGGTTATAGATTTCTTCGCATCGTTCGACAAGAACAGCTACATCACCATATTCTCATTCCTTGGCATAGGCACAGTGCTTACCTTCTGCATGCAGTCGTCGGCAGCGCTGATGGCCATCACTATGGTGCTCTGCTCGAGTGGCGTGCTACCTATATATATGGGTATAGCTCTTGTGCTGGGCGAAAACATTGGCACCACCATCACCTCTAACATCGCAGCTATGGGCGCCAACACCCAGGCACGCCGTGCAGCCCTTGCCCACCTCACCTTCAATGTGTTTGGTGTGATATGGGTGCTTTTCGGCTTCTACCCATTCATTGATATGGTGTGTGGCTTTGTGGGTGTTAATCCACATGCCGATCACATTGATGCTGCCAAACTCTCTGTGGTGCTTGCCGCTTTCCACACCACCTTCAACGTGTGCAACACCGCTGTGCTGATATGGTTTATCCCACAGATGGAGCGCTTCGTGTGCTACGTCATCAAGCCAAGCGCCAAGAAAGACGAGGACGACTTCCGTCTGCGCTATATTGGTGGCAACTCTATCATGAAAACCCCCGAGCTCTCAGTGCTTGAGGCACAGAAGGAGATACAGTCGTTTGCAGAACGCATACAGCGCATGTTTGGCATGGTGCGCGAGTTGCTCGGCATAAAAGACGATGCAGCCTTCAACAAGCTCTATGGACGCATAGAGAAGTACGAGAGTATCTCCGACAATATGGAGATAGAGATAGCCAACTATCTCGACAACGTATCGGATGCGCACCTCTCCGACGACACCAAGGCTAAGATACGTGCCATGCTCCGCGAGATATCGGAGATAGAGTCGATTGGCGACTCATGCTTCAACATTGCACGCACCATAAGCCGCAAGCTGCGTGGCAAGGAAGACTTCACCGAGCAGCAGTATGAGCACCTGCACCAGATGTTTGAGCTCACCGATGACTCGCTGACTCAGATGAATGTGATGCTCACCGGGCGTAAGGACAACCTCGACGTGAACCGCTCGTTCAACGTAGAGAACGAAATCAACAACTACCGCAACCAGTTGCGCTCGCAGAACATCAACGATGTTAACGACCATAAGTACACCTATGCTATTGGCACCATGTATATGGACATTGTCAGCGAGTGCGAGAAGCTGGGCGACTATGTTGTGAATGTTGTTGAGGCTCGTATGGGTACACGCCAGCGTGAAGCATAGTATGTAGCTATAATTTGCAGCCATAGCCTTTGTGTTAGGTTGCGCTTAGACAATAAAACAAATAAAAAAACCGAAGAATGAGTGTTTGCTCATCTTCGGTTTTTTTATTTGTTTTGTTGGTTCTGCAACCATATAATTATATCCATTGTTGGGTGCTTTTGCTTAATCCCTGGCTAAACAAACGCTGACAAAAGTTGAAAAGAATACATAGTATCCTAATAATCATATAAAATCGGTCTAATGACCGATTTTGGTTTTAACCCCAATATAATGACCGATTTGGGTTAAATCTTTCCGCCATAGCATAGGTCGCCTGCATCGCCGAATCCAGGCACAATATATTTGTGCTCGTTGAGTCCTGGGTCTACGGCAGCACACCATATTGTAGTGTCTTCAGGGAATGTCTTGCGAATATGGTCTATGCCCTCAGGAGCCGCCATCACGCACACCACATGCACTTTCTTAGGCTTACCCTTGGTGAGCAGAGCCTTATAGCCCATTTCCATAGAGCCGCCAGTGGCAAGCATAGGGTCAACGATGAGCAGTGTAGCATCGTTAAGGTCGGGAGTGGCAAGATATTCCACATGTATTCCCACCTTTGTGTGCTCCTCGTCCTGATACTCGCGATAAGCCGAAACGAAGGCGTTGCCAGCATGGTCGAAGATGTTCAGAAAACCCTGGTGGAAAGGCAGTCCGGCACGGAATATGGTGCCAAGCACGAGCTTGTCGGTAGGCACGTTCACCTTAGCCACTCCGAGAGGAGTCTGCACGTTGCGCTCTTCGTAGTTGAATGTCTTGCTGAGCTCGTAGGCAATGAGCTCTCCCACGCGCATGATGTTGTTACGGAACAGCAAACGGTTTTTCTGATAGTCCTTGTCGCGCATCTCCGCCATATACTTGTTGATGATGGAGTTTGACTTGCTGAAATCGATAATTTCCATATGTTTTTCTTGTTTTTTATTATGTTACGTTCCTTATATCGCCTTATGCTATTGCCGTCTGTGTTATTTTAAAAAATATAATGTCTGCCCTGTTATAATATGCTAACTGTCAGCACGTAGCATTTGGCATCATTATATGTTAGACGATAGTGTTGTCGGACACCAATAGTAAATTTAGGCTTAAACTCTACAAAGTTAATAATAAAAAGCCTTTTCTTGCCATGTCATGTCATTGCAGACCGCACACAGCAATAAAAATTCAGTTTCTTTAACTAATTATATTCGCACTTGCCAATAAGTCTTTTCATAGCCTGTTGCCTTTGCCTATAGCCTGTTTTATGTTAAGTAGGTGTTCAAAATAGGGCATAAAATCATTTAAATTAATTTTGAACACCTACTTATGGCGATGCCTTGACAGCCATCTGAAAATCAGCCTTTGCACCTTTGTCGTTTGAAAATCCGTGAGCCTTCATAAACAATGTTATTATAAAAGAGTTCAGCGTCAGAATATGTAGTTGAATTAAATAAATATTACTATTTGCAACCTACATATAGCAAATGGGGTACAAGCGTCTACAATTTGCAATTAATTAACATAAATGATACACTATTGATGCAAATTTTGTCATTACTAAACATTGTCGTGTTAAAAGTTTTTCATACCTTTGCGGTGGTAAACAGTGCGAAGCCCTCGGGAGTGAAGGCACGCACACACATATTTATATTAAAAGACAATGAAAGTCGCCTAGGCAGAAACAACGGCCCCAATCAGGCAATAGCGGAGTCAGGCCTACCGAAGTTGATCTATATTCACATCTAAATTATATTTTCAAAAAAAATGGCAAAGTTAGATTTGACACAGTATGGTATTACTGGTTCTACAGTAATCGCTCACAATCCGTCTTATGAGCAGTTGTTTGAAGAAGAGACAAAGGCAGGTCTCGAAGGTTTCGAGGTAGGTCAGCAGACAGAACTCGGTGCAGTTAACGTAATGACAGGTATCTACACTGGTCGCTCTCCTAAGGACAAGTACATCGTAATGGACGCTAACTCTAAGGACACTGTATGGTGGACTTCAGAGGAATATAAGAACGACAACCACCCAATGTCTGAAGAGGTATGGGCAAAGGTTAAGAATATCGCAAAGGAAGAGCTTTGCAACAAGAACCTCTATGTAGTAGATGGTTTCTGCGGAGCTAACAAGGATACACGTATGGCTGTTCGTTT
>CAKQAD010000021.1 GCA_934215545.1 uncultured Prevotella sp. | reverse complement strand
TTTTTGTTTACAACCTTAGTGCCATAGCTCAGTTGGTAGAGCAAAGGACTGACATTATATATTTATGGGCCTTGTGTCCACGGTTCGATTCCTGGTGGCACCACAGTAAAAAGCAATTAAGAATTATCTTAACTGTTTTTTTTGTTTACAACCTTAGTGCCATAGCTCAGTTGGTAGAGCAAAGGACTGACATTATATATTTATGGGCCTTGTGTACTCGGTTCGATTCCTGGTGGCACCACTTTGTTGAGTCATTCTTCGGAGTGCTCTTTTTTTTATACAAAACAACCTCAAAACGAAAATATTTTAATCATTTTATTCGCTGCCACCGAATAAAAACACTGCATTTTATTTCGTACCACCGAATAAAAAGTGTAACTTTGTAGGAAAAAGCGAAGTATGGATAAGGAATTGTTTAGAACGATAATCTCTGAGAATCAAGAATATATAGGAAGCATACCGTTGGTGGAGCGTCCTCTTGACTTGGAAGAATATGGCAACTATGTATTTGTGGGTGTTAGACAGGCAGGAAAGTCTTACTTGTTGTATCAACGTGTGCAGCAATTATTGGCAGGAGGAAAGAAATTGGAGGATATTGTTTATGTCAACTTCGACGATGAGCGTCTACAAGGGATGGCAGCTACTGACTTCGACCTTATACTTCAGGCTTATCACAGCATGTATAGCGGTCAGCCGATATTCTTCTTTGACGAGATACAGAATGTGGATGGTTGGGCTAACTTTGCGCGTCGTCTTGCCAACTTGAAGTATAGTGTTTATGTGACAGGAAGTAACGCCAAGATGTTGAGCCGTGACATAGAGACCGTTTTGGGAGGCAGGTATCTTAGTGTAAATGTCTTTCCGTATAGCTTTAGTGAATATCTTACGGCTGTCGGTGTAAACATTGCAGGAGGATGGCAGTATGGCAGAAAGGCTAATGAGTTGCAGCGTCATTTCAGAACTTACTTTGAATGGGGAGGTTTCCCGGAATTGGTTAACTTTCGTGAGAAGCGCATCTGGCTCAACAGCTTATACAACCGCATATTCTTCAACGACCTCATTGTACGCCATAAGATAAAGAACGAGGATGCCCTGCGTCTTTGTGTGCGTCGTTTGGCAGAAAGCGTGATGCAACCCTGCTCGTTGAACAGATTGAGCAATTTGGTTAAGTCGACAGGCGTTCCATGTAGTCCGTCAACTATTATGGAGTATGTGAGATACTTGCAGGAGTCATGCTTGTTGATATCATTGGACAACTATGCCTCTAAGTTCACAGAAAAAGAAACAGTGAAGAAGCACTATTTTGTGGACAACGGATTGTTGCACCTCTTCATCAACAACCCTGACACTCTGTTGCTTGAAAACCTATGTGCCATAACATTATATAAGAAGTATGGCAGTGGCATCTATTATTTCAATCGAAATATAGAGGTTGATTTCTATGTGCCTGATGAGGGACTGGCTGTGCAAGCCAGTTATAGGATGAGCGACGAGGCAACATTGGAGCGTGAGATAAAAGCCTTGGTAGCCCTTAATTCTTTATATCCTCTAAAAAGGGCACTAATAGTGACATACGAGGATGAGGGATTTGTGGAGCGTGATGGGTTGAAAATTGAGATAGTGCCTGTTTGGAAATGGGTGCTGAAAGTAAAGCATGCCAACTATGCCCCGTCATGGTGACGTTTGCAGATTATGGCGTGGAGAAGTTGGAGAGTAACCGCACGTATGAGCTTATCATTACAGCTTCAGGTGGCTCACAAGTTGCGCAAAACAACCATGGTGCCATAGCTCAGTTGGTAGAGCAAAGGACTGAAAATCCTTGTGTCCCCGGTTCGATTCCTGGTGGCACCACTTGAAAGAGAAGCAGTTAAGAGAAATCTTGACTGCTTTTTTCGTTTTGTATAATGCTGAAATATGCTAGGAAACCACAGGTTATTTTCTAAAATGTTTTCTAGAAAATGACAACAGTAGAAGTTGTATGTTATAAGTACACTCCATTGAAGAATGGTGAGTTTCCTCTGAAAGTAAGGATTTGCAAGGACAGAAAATCAAGATACATTAATCTTGGCATATCTGTAAAACCGCAGCATTGGGACATTAAGCGGAATGATCCAAATGAGAAATGTCACAATAAGGAGATTGTAGAAAAACTGATAGCCAACAATATTTGTGAAATCAAATCGGAAATAGTGAAGCTAAAGGCTTCTGATACAGAATTTACTGCCACTTCTCTTCTGCATCATCTTGAAAGAGAAGAAAGAATTATGTCTGTTGCAGATGTATTTCAGCAGCATATAAATTTTCTTCAAGACATGAAAAGAACTGGCTACATGCTTTCTGTGAAACAGACTTTCAACTCCTTGGTAAAATATTGTGGCTCTTTGGATATACCTTTTTCTGATATTGGTATAGGTTGGTTATGCAAGTATGAACTTTGGCTTAAGAAGCAGGGAATATCCGAAAATACCATAGGCATAAGGTTCAGAATCATGTTGGAAAACAGCAAAGAATACAAGGCTGCAATGGAATTGGAGCAAGCCTTGAATGATTATAGTTGGAATAGCAAGACCTTTGCAGAAAGTGTCTGCCTGTACCATAGAACATTGCAGCAGACCTTAGTCAAGACCATTGTCGCTGTGATAAGGAAAGTGGGTGATGAACACTTTGGATATGACCTTAGAAACAAATCGGCACATGAATTGTGCAAAAGTATCGTGGATAGTGGTCTGCTTGACAAATATTCATTACCTTTGTTCTAGTACTGATATGCCTGTTGGCACAAACAAAGTGTCGGCTGCATTTCTGTATGATGGGAAATTTAGTTTAGTACTAGATAGAATAAACCTCCACTAAGGAGATTTATTGTTGTGTGCCCTAATGTCACTGCTATGTGATGTTGGAGCATTTTTTACTATTCTACCCACACCAATCACGGCATTTATATGTCTAAAAGTCTAAAAAACACGGATGATAAGAGGTTTCCTCATGGAGAATGAGTAACTTTGTAGTCAGTAATCAATAAAATGATTTGCCAATGATATAAGAGACTATTTATAAGACATATTAAAGAAGTGTTTGCTTCTTACTAAGGATATTCGGAAAATCGCCAATTAGAAGAATATACAACCTGTAGTAAGTAGGTGAATGCTCATGCTGTATGGTGTGGGCTTTTCCTTGTTTGGGTTGTATAGGTGTTTGGCGATACCTCCGAATTTCAAATAAAGGATTGCCTGCACCTATTTTTTATGCTCTTACGAAAACAGCAAAATAATATGTCTATGAGAAAAATCATATTAAAACACAAGGTGTTGCCAAAGCAACAACCTTTATTGCAGAAAGTATTGCTGACAGCTTCATTCACAATGCTTTCATCTGACTTGTTTGCCCAAAGATACAGACCTGAATATGACGATGTAGCTCCAACTCCTTGGTGGCTAAATGCATTACTACTGATAGCCATACTCATTTACTTATGGGTAAAAAAGAAAGTGAGGATTAGTGGCAATTTGTATCTTCTTCTGTCTGTGGCTCTTGTCATACTATACACACTGATATTGCTCTATAAGTGGTTCTTCTATTCACTTTTAGGCATTGCTGCATTAGGCTTCATCATCTATGTGAAATGGGGAGACAAGATAGACGAGTTTATAACCAAACGAAAAAACAAATAATATGGACACATCATTAGTCTTACTTACATCATTTGTGGCTCTATTGGGGTTGCAAATGTGTGTACCAGAAAATCCGAACGGAAGATTTGAAGCACAAATGAATGAGCGGTATTGGACGCAAAATCCATTGCTCAGAGTTTTTTATGGGTTGTCGAACATTTTAGGAGTAATCTTTGTCCTCGGAATGGTCGGGTATCTGACATTTTCAGAGCATTGGTGGTATTTGATAGTATATCTTATCGCTGTACCTGTGGCTAAGTTGCTTTCTTTCATCTGCAATTTAGCTGTCTTCCTCATTTGGAAGAAGTCGGATGATATAGAAACTTTCAGTAGAATTAAAAAGCAGCGAATTGTAGGTTCTATGGTCATTCTTGCTGCTCTTATTTTTTTCTTTTTAAGCCTGTAACAAAGGCAAGTTGTTATTAATCATTAAACAAACAACAAAATGAAAATTTTTAAGTTATTAGGAATGGCTTTGTTAGTCATCATCGTGAGTGTAGGTTTCATCGCTTGTTCAAGTGATGATGACAATGAAGAGACAGGCAACAACACTTCACTTGTAGGCAAATGGAAAACAGAGTGGCTTGGTGAACATGCTGATGAAAAATCTTTTGACCTCAACAATACCGAAGTTGCAGAAGTGTACTCTTACTACACATTTAATTCAGACGGCACTGGTTATGAGTTATATAATGGCACTAGTAGGAATGAAATACAATGGAAAATATTGGACGGAGTTCTTTATGTGTATTTTGATGGTGGTAGTACTGACCGCTTCAAAATACTAAAAAGCAACAAGAAAGTTATGTATGTACAACGTCTTAACGCCTATGAGACATACATCATGTTCGTAAAAATGCAGTAAAATTCCAATGATTATGAAAAGATTAGTCGTAATATTTTCTTTCTTGTTGGCTATTTGCCCAACTTGTTTCAGTCAAACCATAACAAGTAGGTTTAGACCGATGTCGTGGAATGAGATGCTGCTTCAAGTACAGGCAGAAGCAGTACAATCAGAAAGGCAAAAAGAGAAATTTAACGAGTATAAAGATTTGGCATATTCATACTTGCAGAAGAAAGACTACAATGGCTTCTTGTACTACTCACAATGTGCCTTAAATTGTGGTTGGTACACTTCGTCTATGTATTATGACAGAGGAAAGGCTTTTGAGTATTTTGATGAATACAAAAAAGCAAAGAAAGAGTACAAGAAAGCCATAAAGTATGGGTATTATCCTGCTGTTCAAGCATTGGAGGATTGTAAGGTTAATGAATTGCGGTGGAAAAAATCTCATTAATATGGAGTTTCCTCTATATTACGGTCTTAGCAGGGTTGGCTTGCCACTGATTGTAACATCAAGCAAGCCAACCCTTTGCTTTTTGATAGATACAGGAGCAACCCATAATGTGCTTTTCTCTTTTGTCTATGCTGAACTCCAACATCTATTTTCAGTTCTAGAACTAAACAATGATACGACCCTCATGGGGATTGACGGCTCAACAAAGAATGTCAGCCAAGTAAGGGGTACAATAGTCTTTGAGGGCAAGCAGAGTGATGCAACATTCTCTATTGTGGATGCAGAAGAAGCTATTTCTATGGTTCAAAATGAAAGTGGCATACAGATACACGGCATCCTTGGAATGCCTTTCCTCATTGAAAATAAATGGATTTTGGATTTCAAAAAATTCCAAGTAAGGACAGAGTAAGTATTATATAAACCAATGTAGTCACTTCTTTTATTTTTATTATAGGAGAAGTGACTACAAACAAAACTTGTGTTGTATGTGCAGACTAGCACTCTACAAAGAGCCTTTTCTGCCGTGCAGCAAAAACAAACAAGAGTAAATAACCAAATAAGCAACCCTGTTGTTTTCCAAAATGTTTCAACTACAAGACTGCTCTTATGTGTTTTGCTACTAGAACTCAACCATTTGCAAGGATATTCAATAAGGACTGAAAATCCTTGTGACCCCAGTGCAATTCCTGGTGGCATCATGCCCGGCAGTCAGGGTTCCCTATATCAGTCCGAGCTGATTGAGGAATATCACAGCGATGCACACTGGACACACATAGCGCAAGAGGAACATATAGGCAGAGAAGAAGGTGCCGCGAAGGGTTCCCCAGTTGGTGAACTCATTGCGCACAATGTTGCGAGGCACTATCCATCCCATAAACACGCATGTCAGGAAACCACCTACGGGCAGGAATATCTGACCGGTGACGAAGTCGAACACATCGAATAGATCCTTGCCAAACACCGTCAACCCCGTGCAGGCTCCGAGCGACAACGAGCAGAGGGCGCCCACCACAGCGCAGGTGGCAGTGACAATGGCTGCTGCCTTGCCACGGGTGATGTGCAGTTCCTCGAAGAAGAAGGCGGTGCTCACCTCGTGCAATGATATTAGCGAGGTGAGGGCTGCCAGCGACAGCAGCACATAGAACAGTAGCGCCACCACATAGCCTAAAGCAGGCATGCCGGCAAAGGCTTGCTGAAACACATTGGGAAGTGTGATAAAGATCAACGAAGGACCGGAGTCGGGATTTACGCCCACGGAGAAGGCGGCAGGGAATATCATCAGTCCGGCGAGCACGGCAATAAGAGTGTCGATAAGCACTATGTTCACTGCCGACTTGCCCAAATTGGCTTGCCGCGAGAAGTAGGAGGCGAAGGTGCAAAGGCATCCCATGCCTATGCTCAGCGAATAGAACGACTGCCCCATGGCGGCAAGAAACATGCGGGGGTTGAGTTTGCCGAGGTCGGGACGCAGCAGAAATTCAATGCCTTTACGTCCACCAGGCAGCATGCACGAGCCCACCACCACTACCAGCAACAGCACAAAGAGGGTGGGCATCAGGGTCTTGGAGGCACGCTCTATGCCACCGCGCACACCGCCCACTATCACCAAGTGGGTGAGCAACAGAATTACAACAGTCCAAAACACGGGGCGTAGTGGCGACGACGAGAAGTCGGCAAAATAGCTCGACACATAAGTAGGGTCGCCACGCAGCTCGCCCACTGCCGAGGCGAAGACATATTGCAGGCACCATCCGGACACCACGGCATAATAGCCTGTAATGAGAAAACCGGTGAGCACACCCATGCAACCCACCAGGCGCCATATTTTAGGTGCTCCCATCTCGCCATAGGCTCTGCCGGTGTTGGCAGCGCCATGCCTGCCTATGATAAACTCGCTCATCATACATGGCAAACCGAGTATCACCACGCATGCCAGATATACTATAATGAATACGGCACCGCCATTCTCGCCTGCCATATAGGGGAAACGCCACACATTGCCCAAGCCCACTGCAGAGCCTGCCGTAGCAAGCACCATGCCGAGCTTAGTGCCGAAATTCGTTCTGTCTTGTGTCATAAAACTTCATATTTTGGATAATCACGCTACAAATTTATAAATTTTTATTTACTTTTGCATGCAGATTGATAATCATTTAAACCAAAACATAACAATTATGACATACTTAAAACATCTGCTACACACATATCCAGTGGCGTGCTTCTACATTCTTATTATATGGGTGCTGTGCTTTGCCTCCATCCCCGAGACGCCTCTCGACAACGTGCGGCTCATCGACAAATGGGTGCATTCTGCCATGTATCTTGGCACCTGTCTAACGATATGGATAGAATATCTGCGCAAGCACTCTGTGGAGAAGACGAGTCTGAAGCGTCTGCTGGCACTGGCATGGATTGCACCGATACTCATGAGCGGACTCATAGAGATATTGCAAGCCAACTGCACCGGCGGACGCCGTAGCGGCGAATGGCTCGACTTTGCCGCCAACTCCATTGGTGCCACATTAGCAGCAGCTATAGGCGTAATAATATTATATTATCGCAAAAGGCGATAATAATCACGTTTTTAGCGTGATAATAATCTGTTCAAGGATAAAAAATCTCGGGACAAAAAAAATCGGGACAGAAAATCAGAGTAAAGGAAAAATTCTCAAATTCGGGACTAAAAAATCAAGACAAAAAATCTCGGGACAGAAAATCAGAGTAAAGAAAAATTCTCAAATTCTCAAATTCGGGACAAAAAAAATCAAGACAAAAAAATCTCGGGACAAAAATCCCGAGACATAAAAAATATTATTCTACTTCCAGTTTTTATAAGGATTAATGAGCAGTTGTGAGTTGTAGTAGCGGCGGTCGCCCGTCACCTCCTGCCCTATGAAGTCGGGAGCAAGGAAGGGTTCGTTCTCATCGCCGAGCTCCACCTCTGCCACCACGAGTCCGTCGTTATCGCCAAAAAACTCGTCCACCTCGAAGGTGTGCTGCCCGTCGGGGCTCTTCACCAGCCAGCGGCATTTGTCTATCACTCCGCCTCGACACAGCTCAAACAGATGCTGCGCTTCGTCGGCAGTAATCTCCTTCTCGAACTCATAGCGCGACACGCCAGCGGCATTGCTATGGCTCTTTATGGTGAGCCACGAGCGGTCGTCGCGGGTGCGAACACGCACCGTAGCGGTTTGGCAAGGCATATATCCCTGCTTTATGCGACTACAAGAAAAGGCGGCATCCTTATAGTTGCCGCCTTTGCGTATGAGGAATTTGCGTTCTATCTCTAATCCGCTCATAACAGAATTAACCGTTAAGTGTGCTTGATAACAGGAAGGCGATGGCCAATAATATCAGACCCCAGAAAATGTATTCCACCACTTTCTTGCCCTTCTTCTCTTGTTCCTTGGCGTATTTCTCGCGCTTTAGTTTGCTGTTTTGGCTCATAGTTGTTTTGATTTTAAAAGTTAATTATTTTGTTTTCATTATTGTCGTTTGCACACGCCAGCTGCCGTTTTGCCTGCCGGTGTTGCCTCTTGGGCACTGGGCTGACATAATCTGAGTGCGGGCTTATGCCTCTTGCACTCCAAACTCCATGAGATATGCCTTTATAAAACCATCGATTTTGCCGTCCATCACCCCGTCGACATCCGATGTCTGGAAGTTGGTGCGGTGATCTTTCACGCGGCGGTCGTCGAACACATAGGAGCGTATCTGGCTGCCCCACTCTATCTTCTTCTTGCCGGCTTCTATCTTTGCCTGCGCCTCGAGGCGTTTCTTCATGGCGCGGTCGTAGAGTTGCGATTTCAGCAAGCGCATGGCGTTGTTGCGGTTTTCGAGCTGCTTACGGCTCTCGGTGTTCTCGATAAGTATCTCTTCTTCCTCGCCTGTGTCGGGGTCGGTATACTGATAGCGCAGGCGCACGCCCGTCTCCACCTTATTCACGTTCTGACCGCCGGCACCGCCTGAGCGGAACAGATCCCACGACACTTTAGATGGGTCGACAAACACCTCGATGGTGTCGTCTACCAGCGGCGATACGAACACCGAGGCAAACGAGGTCATGCGCTTGCCCTGGGCATTGAATGGCGACACGCGCACCAGGCGGTGCACGCCGTTCTCGCTCTTCAGGTAGCCATAGGCATACTCGCCGCCCTCTATCTCCATGGTGACGCTCTTAATGCCTGCCTCGTCGCCCTCCTGAAGGTTGCTGATGGTTACGCGGTGGCCATGGGCTTCTGCCCAACGAATATACATGCGCATGAGCATCTGTGCCCAGTCCTGACTCTCGGTGCCGCCGGCACCGGAGTTGATTTTCAGCACGCAGTCCATCGGGTCTTCCTCCTGGCGGAGCATGTTCTTTAGTTCAAGGTCTTCGATGGCTTTCATTGCCTTGGCATAGTCGTCGTCTACCTCCTCTTCGCTCACAAGCTCGTCGTGGAAGAAGTCGAATGCCAGCTGTAGCTCGTCGGCCATCTGGCGCACTTCGGCGTAGCCTTTTATCCAACGCTCCAGCTCCTTCACCTTCTTCATCTGCTGCTCGGCACGCTTGGGGTCGTCCCAGAAATCGGGGGCTTGTGTGCGCAGCTGTTCCTCTTCAAACTCCACCTTCTTTTGGTCGATGTTGAGGTAATGATGTAGGGCTTCAGCACGCTGAAGTACGTCTTTTAATTGGTCGGCTGTTATCATTTATTCGTTTGTTGTTTCTTTATGGGTGAGTTCACTCATCGACTTATTCTGCATACATCTCGTCAATCAAATCGCTATAGTTCTTATAGATTTGCGGACGGCGCAGCTTCAGGGTGTTGGTGAGCTCGCCCGACTCCATAGAGAAGTGATGTGGTATGAGTGTAAATCGCTTTATCTGTTCGTAGTGTGCCAGCGACTGCTGCAGTGTTTGTATGCGCTCGGTCATCATCTTGTGCACCTTAGGGTTGGCGCAAAGGTCTTCGCGGCTTTCGTATGCTATGTCGTGGTCTTTTGCCCACTCCTCCACGAGTCGGAATTCTGGCACGATGAGTGCCGATACGAACTTGCGCTCGTTGGCAATCACTGCCACCTGGTCGATGAACTTGTCCACGAGCAGCAACGACTCCACAAGCTGCGGAGCGATATACTTGCCGTTGGAGGTCTTGAAGAGGTCTTTGATGCGGTCGGTGAGGAATAGCTCGCCGTTCTTAATATATCCGGCATCGCCAGTGCGGAAGTAGCCATCGGGTGTGAAAGCGTCGGCATTAACTGCCTCGCGTTTGTAGTAGCCCTTGGTGATGGTAGGGCCCTTGAGGAGAATCTCGTTGTTGTCGTCTATCTTCACATCGATGCCATTGATGGGGCGGCCCACCGAACCGATGGTGTAGGGCATATTCTCACGGTCGCACGATACGGTGGCAAGACTCTCTGTGAGGCCGTAGCCCACAACCATATTTATGCCCACCGAGTGTGTGAAGCGCTCCACTGCCGGCGACACTGTGGCGCCAGCTGTTGGGAATAGGTGGGCATTCTCCAAGCCTATCTGCTTGCGCACAAGGCGCAGTATGGCTTTGTCGACTATCTTATACTCCAGTGCCAGCCATGGCGACGGGCGCTTGCAGCGGCTCTTGCACTCTACATTGTAGCGGCGGCCCACCTCAAGGGCGTAGCGGAACATCTTCTGCTGCATAGGGCTGGAGCGGTCGATTTTGTCTTTCACTGCCTGATAGACCTTCTCCCAGAAGCGTGGCACCGACGACATGCATGTGGGATGTGTCTCGCGCATCGACTGCTGTATGTCGTGTGGATTGGTGTTGATGATGATGTGGGCACCTTCAGAGAACGCGAGGTAAGCCCATCCACGTTCAAAGATATGGGTGAACGGCAGGAAGGATATTATGCGGTCGTTCTCGGTGATGGGCACCACCTCGTCGTTGGCCTTCAGGGCAGCATTGTACTGACCATAGGTGAGCATAACACCCTTCGACTCGCCGGTGGTGCCAGAGGTGTAGAGGATGTTGCAAAGGTCGTCGTCGGATGCCTCACGATAGAGCTTGTCTACCTCAGGCTGGCGGGGCAGCTTAGCGCCCATCTTCAGGAAGTCGTCGAAGTAGAGAGCTGCAGTGTCGTGACTGCTTATGCGCACGCTGCGGTCGAAGATGATGATGCGCTCGAGCGAGTGGCACATCCCAAACACCCGATGGGCTTTGTCGTACTGCTCCTGCTCGCCGACAAAAAGGAAACGCACCTGGGCATCGTTAACCATATATTGTATTTGCTGCTCCGACGAGGTGGCATAGAAGGG
Organism: uncultured Prevotella sp.; assembly: GCA_934215545.1. Taxonomy (GTDB): domain Bacteria; phylum Bacteroidota; class Bacteroidia; order Bacteroidales; family Bacteroidaceae; genus Prevotella. The sequence goes on along the minus strand of CAKQAD010000021.1, from coordinate 13,863 downwards.
CACTGATGCCACGCGTATGCCATAAGCACCGAAGTCGGCGATAAGGTATTCTATACAGTTCTGCGAGAACACGGCGATGTTCTCCTGCGGCTTAGCGCCTAAGTTGAGCAAGGCATTGCTGGCTTGCTTCACAAGAAGCGAGAAACGATTGTAGGTCATGGTTTTCCACTCTGAGCCGCCAAAGTTTTTGTAAGTAAAGGCTTTGCGCTCTCCGTATTTCTCTGCCTGCTTATTGGCTAGTACCGAAAGATGACATCTTGTTTGCATAATAATTGTTTTAAGTATTTGTCGGCCAACACGTCTGCACTGCTAAAACAACACATTGGTGTTGGTCAGACTGTCTGTTATATTATGCAAAAATACGGCAATTATGCCAAAAGGCAAAAGATTTTAACAACAAAATGAGTATAAAAGCGGTATATATGGCTGGGAGGTTACGGATGGGTGGTATATAGGTGGTGTATATACAGAAAACGGGGATTAAGCCAAATGGCTTAATCCCCATTAAAATATTGTGAATAGTGGTTCAAATGCGGTATTTAGTGTCTGAACATCACCTGTATCTTCATGTCGGCAGCAATGGCTTTGCCTGCTTTGCGTGCCGGCAGAAAGCGGGGCATGCTACGCACAAGGCGGAGTGCCTCGTCGTTGAACACGTCGTCGTCGGACATAAGGATGGAGGCTTTGGTAAGATTGCCATGCTCATTGATGCTTGCCAACACCACCACACGGCCTTCGAGCTTGCTCTTGCGTGCTGCCTCAGGCATGCGTAGATGCTTCTTTATGTAGGCACGCATGGCTTCGAAGCCGCCTTGAAACTCTGGCGTAGGCACGTCGTGAAACTTCATATCCTCAGCCACCTGCTGCACCTTGTCGGAGTTTTGCAGGGAGTCGCCCATGAATTTCTCAACATGCTGCTCGTCGTTGGCAGCCGGCGCACTGCTTGGCTTGCGGCTCTCGCCACATGATCCGAGCAACAGTGCGGTGCCAACGACAAGCATTATGACATTACATTTCATAATGCACGGATTACTTTACGATCTTCTTGCCGTTCTGTACGAACACGCCATGACCTACGGCGTTGATGTCAGTGCCAAGATATGTGCCATCGATAGAATACACACGGTTGTCGGTGGCTGGCTTGCTGTCGACAGCGATGCCGTTGATACCGGTAATGATGACATTCTCGGTGCTTCCGCCCATGAAGTCGAAGGCGATGGTGCCGTCGGTGTTCTGGGTGATGTTGGTGATTGGCTTGCCCATGAACTCACCGCCATTGTAAATCTTGGCTGCAGGCACAGAGGTGTCGGTGAGCGAGTTGTTGCCCTTGTAAGGGTAGAGGTCGCCGGCATCGGTAGTGTAGCCATCGGTGGTGTTGCTTGAACCCACGCGGTCGTTGTCGGCACAGAAGATGGTGAGACGCTCGTGGTCGTTCTTCAGATTGCTGTAGTCGGCAGGTGTGTTCACCCTGTTGTAGCTCCAGATGTTGGCATCGTAGTCTACGTGTGTAATCTGCAGACCACTTCCTGCCAAGCCTCTATCCCACACGCCTACGTTGTTCTGACGGTTTTCGAGCAGATAGTACTCATCGGGATGTGCATCGTTGTAGATGATGTAGGCATAGCCATAGTTCACATCCTGAGCAGGCAGGTTCTTCACTGTGGCAGCGCGGTCGAGCGTTGTAGGCTTCATCCAGCCTGCAAAGATCTTCTCGTAGGCGGTGTAGTTAGGTGGGCACATGCCGTCGGCGTTGTAGCTACCAGCGCACATGAGGTCCCAGCTCGACATGCCCATATTGCCTGAGTAGGCGGTGTCGTACAAGTCGGGGTAGCCAAGGCAGTGTGAGAACTCATGGCAGAGGGTTCCGATACCGTCAACACGTGTCTTCAGCGCACCAGTAGCTGTCTGCACTACAGTGTTCTCTGGTCCGCAGGCATAGGTGTTTACATATACGTGGCTGCCATCGGCAGTCTTTGCCGAGGTCTTGAACGAGCCGTCGTAGTATTTCAGCTGCGACTCGTGTGGCCAGATGGTGTTCTCATCGCCACCAGCTGCCTCGCCAAGGCCTGCAAAGAGCACATACACCTGGTCTACATAGCCGTCGCCATCCCAGTCGTAGTCGGCAAAGTTCACATCCTTATCAGCCTGTGTGCAGGCTTCCTGTATCATCTTATATGGATAGGTGTCGTGGCTATCGCCCTTTGGAGCGCCATAGTATTCGTAGTTCTGGCTCAGGGTGTAAGGACCAACAACGTCGAAGTCGAGCTCAAACTGTCCGTTAGACTGTGCAAGGAAGTAGTCCTTGACACTACCTACATGGCCGAGGCTTGAGGTGTAGTTGCGCTCGTTGGCAACCTTGTTGTAGAACTTCTGGTTGTGGCTGAACATGAACTTCTTGTTCTTGAAGTTAACAAGAATGATGATGCCCTTCTTCTTTCCGAAGTAGCTGCCATTGGCCTCGCCTATGCGGGCTGCCGACTTGCGGGCATTCACACGCTTTAGGCGGTCGGCATTGGCACGGGCACGGAGTGCATCGGCTTTAACGAGCTCGTCCTTAAGCTCTATCTGTACATAGTTCTTGCCATCGTCAGACAAGCGGAAGGTGCGGCCTTGCTTGTCGGCATAGAAACTGCAATATTCATCGCCACGAAGTTCGGCACGCACTTGTGTGCCGTCGGCGAGGGTGATGGTGCGCCACAGTCCTGGCTTTGCAGGCACTGCATTGGCTGCAAGCGAGCCACCAACAAGGGCGGTGGCAAGCAGTAGGTGTTTGAAACTAAAAGTCATAATCTTTACTATAGTTATTGTTTTTTATCGGGATGCCTGCGGGTGCGGCGCACCTTGGTCGGCAAGACAAATGGTGCATTGCGCATATCGCTGGCAAAAACCGACAAAACTCCACATAGCTTTTCAGGTTATGTGGAGTCTTGTGATTAGGGTTTTATATACTTTCTAAGTATAGTTGCATCGTTTAGCGAAGCGAAACATTTACTGAGTTAGCGTTCTTCACAAGCGAGCGCTTTGCATGGTTAGCCTTTGCAGGTGCAAAGAAGCTCTTGAACTCAGTGTTAGTCTTTGGCAAGGTGATGTACTTCTTAGCCTTTGCTTCCTTCTGTGCTACAGAGAATGCGCGGCGGATAGCAGCATTGCCCTCATCGCTCACCTGATAGGTATCGATCTGGCAAATTGGAGCCAATATCTGGAGGCTACCTTCTTTCTCACACAGGAATATATTGATGAACAGGTAGTTGTTCTTCTCAGAAGAATAGCTTGAGCGATAGCCCTTTTCATTCAGCAGTGCTGCGAATTGTGGATCATCCTTGAGCTCAAATGAGTAGAAATCAGAAACATACAGATCTGTAACCTCTGTTTGAGATATCTGAACCTGAGCACCAGTCTGCTGAGGTTCGAGGATGATATTGCCGTCCTCGCCTACAGTAAACTCAAGATAGTCTTCATGCAGATATGGTGAGATGCGGAACTTTGTCTTGTCGGTCTGACCCTGTGAGAGGGTTGCTTCGTGCTCCTCGTTGTCGCCGAAAGGCAACTTATCTGTCCATGGTTGCTTGAAGAATGTAGAGCTGAGGTTCTTCTTACCGACGGTGAAGATACCACCTGCTATATCCTCGAACTTCTCGTCGGCATCCTTGCTCGACTTGAGCTTTGCAGCTACCACCTTGTTGCCCACTACCTCGCCATCGGCGTTGTAGATTACAGCAATGAAGTTGTAGTTGCCTGTCTCAGTGAAGGCAGCCTGAGCTGTACCAGAAGCTGTCATCTCGGTAGCCTCGATACTTCCATCGACAATACCGGAAATTACAGTAGCTGTTGCTTCGCTGCTTGGCTTGAGCACATACTTGATGCTTGCAACATCGTCGCCGAAGGTAACTTTGAAGCTTGCGTGGTCGTTGCCATCTGTATCGGTGAAGCGACCTGTGTAGGTTGCGTCGAGAGTATAGTCGGCAATGATATGGCCTGGCAATGCGATAGCGCATGCGCCATTGGCGTTACCACCAAGAGGATTGCCATTCTGAAGACCATCAAGACAGATTGCGATAGCGAGCTCGCCTGGGAATGAGATTACACCATTCTTGAGCTGACCAAACCACTCTGGCTTCCTTTCCTTGAGTAGATCGAGAGAAACACCATTATTCAAGTTGTAATAAACAACACCAAGCAGAGTGAAACGGCCGTAGTCCTTACCTTCTTCTGAATAAGAAAGACCAGTTCTGCACTCCTCTACGTATACATAGTCAGGGTCAGTAGCATTGATTACAAGGCCATGAACCTCTGAATCGTCATACTTGAACTTTGTGTCTTCTGGATCAACCTCGTGTTCCTGGTCATACCAATCCTTGTAAGGATCGAGCAAGCGGTAGCGGCCCTCGGTAACAACACTCTTCTGGATCTTGCAGTTCCAGATAGGTGTGCTTGGGAAACCGAAGATAGTAGTGATGGCGTCGTCGCGGAACTTTGCAATAGCGTCTTCGCCTTTGGCAGTCTTCATTGTCTCCCACTCTGTAGGACCTGCCTTGAACTTAAGTGAGGCAATGCCATAGGTTGCATCGTTGTCGGTATCGGCAACAGCAAGCGTACCGCCTGTGTAAACACCATACTCAGTATTTGCTGGGTCGTAGGTGAAGGTTACATTTGCAGTGGCAGCGCCAGCGGCAAAGGTCACTGTAGGAGTGGCAAGTGTAAAGATGCCAGGAGCTGGGTCTGGAGTGTAAACGAGGTTTACAGTGAGCTCATCGGCAGTATTTACACGATGCAACACAACATTGAAACTGGTGCCATTCTTATCGATATTGATAGTAGTGTCCTGCTTGTTGCTGAAATAAATCTGCTTGCCTGGATTACCGGCAGCCTCGTAGTCGAAATCGTTGTTACAAGAACCGAACACAAGAGCCACCAAACCGAGCAGCAACAGATATGAAAGCTTTGATATCTTTTTCATAATCGTTTCTTAATTGTTGTAGTTGTTATTATTTCTCTTTCCAAACAGGATACTTGTCTGATGGGTCTGGGTTGTTCCAGCCAACGAGAGCCTGATTGTTGTTAGACTCGTTACGTACCATGGTGAGGTTCATCCATGCTGGACGGCCAGTGGTGTTGAAGCGAACTTCCTCATACCAGTTGGTGCCAGGATAGCCACGGGTTACAGACAGGTTCAGACGCTTGATGTCGAAGAAACTCTGACCCTCGCCCCACAACTCGATACGCTTCTGAAGAACGATCTCGTTAACAATCTGATCCTGAGTTGTAAACTTGCACTCGTACTTCTTGTCGCGATAGGTCTTCATGAAGTTCTCAAGGAGCTGCTTGCCTTCAGTAGGATTGCTATGAGCGGCAGCTTCTGCCTCGATGAAGTACATTTCCTCAACACGCATAATTGGATAAGCTACAGTAGCACTTACCTTAGGGTCGGTAGCGTTGCCCTGACCAGGACGGAACTTCAAAGAAGTGTAGGCTGGCATGTACTCCAAGCACTTGTCCTTGATAGAAGGGATGTAGATGTTCTTGGTTGCAAGAGCAGAACCATCAGGAGCCTTATACATATACTTACGGAAGTCGGTGTCGCTGATCTCGTCGTAAAGGTTGCGGTCGATCATGTTGAACACCATGTTAGATGCGTTTGCACCTGAGTAGCCGAAGGTGGTCTGGTTAGAAACCCATGACACCCAGTTAAGGATACCAGTCTTCACGGCATAGTTTTCAGTTGTGAGCTGTCCGCCGAGCATCCACTTTGAGATGTCGTTGAAGCCTGTGGTGTAGTTGGTACACTCCTTCTCGGTCATAGGAACAACTGTTGTGGCGTCGATAGCCTTACGAGCGTATTCCTTAGCCTTAGGATAGTTCTCTACCCACATGTAGAGACGTGCCTTCAAACCATATACACAAGCCAGGTCAGGCAGTGTGTGGCTCTGTGTTGACTTGAGCTTGCCGATGTTTGCCTCAGCCTTGTCGAGGTCGCCAAGGATGAAGTCGAACATCTGTGTGCGTGTGGCACGTGGGTTGTTCTGAGCCTCTTCCTTTGTCATGTTCTCTGTAACGATAGGCACAGTAAGGTTGAGCACGTCGTTGCCATCGGCATTGATGTTGCTTGTAACATCAGTAGGCAGATACTCATACATACGAGCCATATCAAGGTAAGCCATAGCACGGAAGGCATAGCCTGCTGCCAAATAGCCCTTCACATTATCCTCGGCGGTGTTGATGTCGCCTGAAGAGATAACGTTGTTGGCAGCAAGTGCCAACTCGAAGTAGTAGTTGTTGATGTACTGTGGGAACAGGTAGCCGTCGCCCTGGTACTTGTTGCGAGCCCAATACCAGAAGTGGAATGCATAACCAGAGTTGTTCTGGGTGCAGTCGCCGGTCATAAGGTCGCGGATGTACATTATTGCGCTGTAGCCGAATGGGAAGTGATATTTATCAGCAAAGCCGGCATCAACGGCATTGAGCTGGGCAGGAACACCGCTAAGGAACGCCTCAACAGCGTTCGGCGACTTCTCTACCTGCTTTTCGGTAGCCACTGAAGTTGGCTCTGTCTCATCCATACAGCCAGTGAGCGAGCTCACTGTGAGACTCGCAATAGCGAGTCCCAAGAAAGAGCGATATATCTTATTCTTGTTCATTATATCTTATTTTTAAGAGTCGAATAACTTATTAGAATGTAACTGTGATACCACCAGAGATGGTACGTATTGGACGATAGAAAGCGTTAGAAGAGCTACCAGTGATGCTCTGACGTGGGTCAAGACCCTGACGCTTAGACCATGTCCAAATATTGTCGGCTACACCATATACGCGAACTGACTGCAAGTGAACAGCCTTGAGCCACTGCTGTGGCAATGTATAGCCGATAGTGATGTTAGCCAGTGACAGGTAGCTTGCGTTGGTAAGGAAGCGGTCAGAACCTGCCGACATGTAGTCGTCGCCATACTGCCAACGTGGAATGTTGCTACCCTGATTGTCCTTCGACCATGCGTTGAGCATATCTACGTGGATAGCATTACCTGCTTGTGCCGACATCAGACCTGCGTATGTACCATCGTAAACCTGACCACCAATCTGATACTGGAAGTCGACAGAGAAGTCGATGCCCTTCCAAGAGAGGCTTGTACCGAAACCACCATATACGTCTGGCAGCACATCGCCGCAGAGGTAGTAGTCGGCATCGCTATAAGTTGTGGTTCTTTCCTTGCCCACTACATTACGGTGCTTTGTTCCAAGGTAGGTATCAGAAACAACGTTGCCGTTGTTGTCGTAGTAAACATCCTTACCCTGGGCGTTCTTCTCGTAGATATTCTTCCACCATGTTGACTGTCCGTACTCATCAACACCTGCATACTGACGAGTGTAGTATGTGAAGCGTGAGTGACCCTCCTGATAGAAGAATGAGCCAGAGCTATAACCAAGACCGATACCGTCTTGCCACTGCTTCTTACGAGAGTCGGAAAGCTTAGTAATCTTGTTGCGGTTGGTGGTGAGGTTGGCGTAAACATTCCATGTGAAGTCCTTTGTGCGGATAGCATCAGCGTGAAGATCAACTTCGACACCATCGTTCTTCATGTTACCCACGTTGTCGTAGTAGCCCGACCAACCGTAAGAAGGAGGCAGAGACACCCATGAGAGCATGTCCTTAGTCATATTGTTGTAGTACTCTACAGAACCCCAGATGCGGTGGTTGAGAACTGAGAAGTCAACACCTACGTTGAACTTACCGTTCTTCTCCCATGTGATGTTCTTGTTACCGAGCGATGCTGGTGTGAGCGACACATTGTCGTTAGAGTTAGAGATAGAGTAGTACTTAGTGAAGAGGTAAGAACCGATACCGTCGTTACCATTCTCACCATAAGAAGCCTTAAGCTTGAGTTCGTCTACCCACTTAGCCTTGAACCAAGACTCACGATGGATGTTCCAGCCGCCACCAAACGACCAGAATGTGCCCCACCAAGAATCCTTGTCGAAGTTAGAAGATGCCTGGCGCATTGCTGATACTGAAGCGAAATAGCGGTTGTCGTAGTTGTACATTGCACGGCTGAGCCATGACTCTGTGTTATACTCTGACATTGAAGAGCTACCATTGTCAAGAACCACTGCACCTGCAAGCTCCTTGTTGTCTACCGACACCTGGTTGTGCTTAGAAGCAGAGAGGCTGTAGCCATACTCACGATAGTACTCATGACCGAGCATCACCTCTATGTCGTGCTTGCCATATATCTGGTGCCAGTTGACACGCTGCTGGTAGTTGTAAGACCAAGCGCGGCTGTGGCCCTTGGAAACCATACCGTTGCTTGAAGCATACTGTCCGAAGTAAGGGTTGACAGTGCTTGTGCTACGCTGCTCCTTGAGATAAACGTTGTTGATGCTGGTTACGGTGAAGCCGTAAGGCAAACGGAGTTCAGCAGTACCAGTACCATTAAATGTGTTGCCCTCTACGTTGCTTGTGTTTACAAGTGCGTCAGAGATGGCGTTAGAACCTGACATGTATGGACGGAAACCTGTTACAATGCCGTCGCCATAGTCGTAGGCAGTGATGCCTGCGGTGTTGTTGAACATGATATTGCCATTGGCATCGCGCATGTAAAGAGGATAGATAGGTGCGATGTTGGTAAACGCAAACTTGTTGCCAGTGTCACCACCTTCACCATCGCCACCAAGTGAGTTGATGTTGTAGTGACCATAGCTCATGTTGGCGCTGATACGAAGCCAAGGCTTAATCTGATAGTCGGCCTTCAAACGTGATGTGAGGCGCTTGAAATCAGAAGCAGCGGTGATACCGTCGTTGCTGAGGTAGTTAACAGAACCGTAGAATGTACCCTTGTCGTTAGAACCAGTTGCTGTAACGGTGTATTCCTGACGGAGTGAGTTGTTGTAGATAGCATCCTCCCAGTTGTCTGGAGTAAGATAGTATGTTGCGCCACCACGTGTAGAGTAGGCACCAAGAGTTGCGTTAGGGTTGAGTTTGCCGTTAGTACCAATCATCTGCTGGCCATCGGGCACAGTATATACGTTGTAGCCCAAACCATAGGTCTGGTTGTCGATAAGGTTGGCGTTGGCCCACAACCAACCATCGTGTGCGTTCATATTGCCATAGAGATAGCCTTCCTTTGGAGTGCCATCGTCGTTCTTACCTATAACACCCCACTGATTGTTAGTAGCGTAGTTGTAGAGTGCCTTATACCACATTTCGTAGTAAGCAGCAGGATTGTTGATGGTCTTGTATTCAGGAACGGCCTTAGAGTTAGAACCCCACTTGGCATCAACGGTGATAGTACCATTAGTGCCACGCTTGCCGCTCTTTGTTGTGATAAGGATTACACCGTTACCACCACGAGCACCATAAAGTGCAGTAGAAGCAGCGTCCTTAAGAACTGTCATGCTCTCAACGTCGGCAGGGTTGATATCGTTGAGCGAACCACCATAAGGTGAACCGTCGAGCACGATAAGAGGATCGTTACCGGCATTGATTGAGTTGTAGCCACGAATACGAATAGTAGGAGTAGATCCTGGCTGACCAGATGCGGTGTTAAGCTGCACACCTGCAGCCTTACCCTTAAGAGCGTCGGCGGCGTTGGTCACCTGGACCTTGCCAATCTCGTCTGCGCCTACAACAGCTGCAGAACCGGTAAACGCGCTCTTCTTCTGAGTACCATAGGCGATCACCATCACCTCGTCAAGCTGTTTATTGTCTGGATCAAGAACAACACGCATGTTCTGTGCTGCCTTCACTGTCTTGGGAGCCATACCAATGTAAGAAATCTGGAGCATAGTGCCAGGCTTCACATTGATCTCGAACTCACCATCCACGTTGGTCATGGCACCTTGCTTGGCACCTGGGACCTTCACGGATGCTCCAATCACGGGTTCACCATCCTCACTCGAGGTTACGTGACCCTTGATGTTTGTCTGTGCAAGCACCATTCCTATACTTAGGAACAGGCAAGCAAGCATCATTGTCAGTCTTTTCTTCATAAGATCTCTCTTGAATTTAAATTATAATAGTGAATTTTAATTGTAATCTGCGTTATTGTATGCTATAAGTTCGTTGTATGCTACAAAGAATAGTAATTTATTGTTTTTATCCCACTAAAGAATAGCAAACTTAAACTGGCGACACCGAGGAGCCTGACACGTCGTTCATCATACCGGAAATGTTTTAAAAATACAGTTTGTATACATTCTACACTTTCATTTTGACAACTATTCGACCATTTACGGCTTTTTGGTGGAGATTTTAATCCATGTTTAATATCAGATTGCAAAATTAATGGAAAATAGCCATGCAAACAAATATTATTATTAAATAAGTACAGTTGTAAATGTTTTTTAACATTAGAAGAGCGCAAAATGCATATAAAATGACAATTTATAAGTTTTAGCCCCTATTTTTTGAAAGATTGTAAGGTGGTAACGAAAACAAGCAACAAATTTTCAGCACAAAATTGATTAAGTGGGTTAAAAAACAGAGAAATTATGGATTTTTAAAGAAATCGGTCAGTTTTCTTCATATTTCTGCCAACATTTGGATAAAATATATTGTAAGTGGCATTGCTTATATAATACAATAAGGTGTAGTTATAATATATATAATAAGGTGTAGCTATATATAGTCGAGAATGGCTGACACTTGGCTGACACTTTACTGGTAGTTTAGAAACTTTTTTTGTGAAATGTGTAAGCCGTATCAATCTAATAACAAATGGCTTATATCATGGCTGACACTTCTGACATTTCTTTTTAAATAAAAATCTATATATAAGTAGGTGTTCAAAATTAATCGCATATAAGTAGGTGTATGCTACATAACATACACAAAAAAGCGGAGGCTGCACCAGCCTCCGCTACGAAAATATGATATACCTATTTGGCTTTTATTGTTACACAAGGCAATAGTCGAGGTCGCGTTCTATAGCTTCACGATCCATATTCTGCCCTATGAACACAAGTTTCTGCATGCGGTCGCCATACTCCTCGCTCCAGTCGCGCATTATAGAAGGGTTCTGTTGCTTGAAGTCGGCGAGTTCGGCAGGAGGCATCGTTGCCACCCATTGTCCGGCGTTGCGCATGTTCATCTGCTTGCCTGCTTGCTCGAACACATAACAGATGTCGCGCTCATTGTCGAAATAGCAGAGTCCCTTGCAGCGTATCACCGACTTCGGCCATTTCTTGGTAACGATATAGTCGAACTTATTCATGTCCATCGGACGGCGGCGATACCACACAAAGGTGCCGATGCCGTATTCGAGTGCCTCACCTTCTTCTTCGTTTTCGAGTCCGTGGTGATGGTGGTGGCAGCAATGGCAGTGCTCGTCATGGTCGTGACCTTCATGGTCAGTGTGGTCGTGATGATGCTCATGGTCGTGCTCTTCATGATGCTCATGATGGTGGTCGTGATGATGATGATGGTCGTGCTCTTCATTGTAATCATCGGCATCGCCTTCCATGGCTTCGATCCATCGTGCCGAGGTGGCAACACGCTCAAAGTCGAAGAGCTGGGTGTTGAGCAAGGCATCGAGATCGACATCACAATAGTCGCAGGTAACGATTTCTGCCTTTGGTTGTATCTCGTGCAGTATCAGAAGGATGCGGTCGAGTTCGGCTGGTGTCACCTCAGAGGCTTTGTTGAGCAATATCTTATTGCAGAACTCCACCTGCTGTATTACAAGTCCCGCAAGGTCGTCGTCGCCAATATCGTGGCGTGTAAGGTCAGCACCGAGTGCAAATTCGTCGCGCAGGCGCAGAGCATCCACCACCGACACTATGGCATCGAGCTTGGCAATGCCTTTCTTTGCCAGTTGCGGATAGAGTTGCGGATAGGCACATAGTGTCTGTGCTATCGGAGCCGGCTCGCAAATGCCGCTCGCCTCTATAACGATATAGTCGAACTGCTGCTGTGCAACGAGATCGGACAGTTGCTGCACCAAATCCATCTTCAGAGTGCAACAGATGCATCCATTCTGCAGCGCCACAAGGTCGTCGCCTTGCTGCTGCCCCACTACTCCACCCTTCTGAATGAGGGTGGCATCGATATTCACCTCGCCGATATCGTTAACAATCACGGCAAAACGAATGCCTCGGCGGTTGGAGAGTATTCTGTTGAGCAGAGTGGTCTTGCCACTGCCCAGATAGCCCGTAAGCAATAGCACGGGGGTAATGTTGATTGTGTTCATATATATTATATTTTTGTTGTCGCACACATGGGTTTTAAATAGCATCATGCAAAAATTATGCCACGGCAGGGGTGTGAAAGCGCATAATCTTCGTATCTTTGCATTTCAGAAACCCCAAACCCCTTGTCTATAAGTTAAAGATAAAAGCTATGACCATAACAGAGATACTTCAGAAATTGCGCATCGATGAGCTTAACGCCATGCAGCAGGAGTCAATCCATGCCATTGCGCATACCGACCGCGATGTGACGGTGCTTGCCCCTACCGGCTCGGGCAAGACTCTCGCCTACCTTCTGCCGCTTGCCACACGCCTCGATGCAGAGAGCAACCAGGTGCAGGCTGTGGTGATAGTGCCAAGCCGTGAGCTGGCACTACAGTCGGAGGGTGTTTTCCGCAGCATGGGCACGGGCATGCGCTCTGCTTGTCTGTATGGCGGCCGCCCCACCATGGACGAGCACCGCACCATCATGCGCACACAGCCACAGATAGTGTTTGCCACACCTGGCAGGCTCAACGACCACCTGGACAAGCTTAACTTCGATGCCATGAGCGTGAAATGGCTCGTCATCGACGAGTTTGACAAGTGTCTGCGCATGGGATTTCGTGCAGAGATGCAGAAGGCCATTGAGGCGTTGCCAAATGTGGAACGACGCATACTGCTCTCTGCAACCGATGCCGAGGAGATGCCTCGCTTTGTTCGCATGGGACACACAGAGCGCATCGACTGCCTCGACAACGAAGAGCAGACACCCGACCGCATCGGGCTGTATACAGTAAAAAGCCCAGAGAAAGACAAGCTGCAAACCTTGGCACGCATGCTCTACGACTTCGGCACCGACAAGAGCATTGTGTTTCTGAACTATCGCGATGGTGTGGAGCGCACTGCAAAATTCCTCAACGAACTGGGCTTCACCATCAGTACGCTGCATGGTGCCCTGGATCAGCGACAGCGCGAGGAGGCGGTGTATCGCTTTGCCAATGGGTCGGCAAACATTCTTGTTGGCACCGACCTGGCAGCACGCGGACTTGATATTCCTGATGTGCAGAACATCATTCACTACAACTTGCCGGTTGGCGAGGATGAGTATGTGCACCGCGTGGGACGCACCGGACGCTGGGACGCCACTGGCAGAGCTTTTATGATTCTTGGACCGGAGGAGCATCTGCCTGAATATGTCAAGGACTCTACCGAAGAGTATAGCATTGGCGATGCATGCCAGAAAGCGCCAGTGCCTACAATGACAACGCTATATATAGGAAAGGGAAAGAAAGACAAGCTCTCTAAAGGCGACATCCTTGGCTTCCTTTGCAAGACATGTGGCATCGAAGGTACACAGATAGGTCGCATTGATGTGTATGAGCGTTATGCCTATGCTGCCGTGGCTCGCTGCGTGGCTAACAAGGTGATAAAGGCGGCACAAGGGGTGAAGATCAAGGGCATGAAGACACGCATAGAACAGGCCTTCTAAACACTCATACTTATCGTAGTGTTCCTGTCTCTATCTTAGTCTCTTATCCCTATTTCCTATCCCGAGTTTTTGTCCCGAGATTTTTCTGTCTTGAGTTTTTTGTCCCGAATTAGAGAATTAGAGAATTTTTGTCAAGCACAATGTGCTTGACTGTAGGGTGCGCAACACCAAACTAAGACGCAAAGCGTCATGTTTCACAAATGCGTCAGCGCAAAAAT
>CAKQAD010000020.1 GCA_934215545.1 uncultured Prevotella sp. | reverse complement strand
TGCGGATTGTCGGGAAGTTGGTGAGCATACCGCCCGGCCAACGCTCGATAACGTAAGGCATGTTTACGCTCGCTGCTTTCTCAGCAACTACGTCCTTAGCTTGTTTTTTAGTAGCGACGAACAGAATCTTCTTGCCTGACTTTGCGATCTGCTTGAGAGCCTCTGCAGCCTCGTCAACCTTAGCTACGGTCTTGTGCAAATCGATGATATGAATACCATTGCGCTCCATGAAGATATAAGGAGCCATAGCTGGATTCCACTTGCGACGGAGGTGGCCAAAGTGACAGCCTGCCTCTAACAACTGGTCAAAATTAGTTCTTGACATTTCGTTGTTTGTTTAAATTGTTTACTTTCCTTTGAGTTGATTTGAACCAGCCTACGGGTAACCCAAATGATTTATGACCATTCTGCCTTACACAAAACGCCACGTATCTTGCCTGGGGTCTCGCAGGTTTGGATGCTAAACGCTGCTCGGACTATCCTCTCCCTTATCTCAAGCCACCTTAAGCGACCTGTTGCTTCGTTGTGGCATCACGCAGACGCCATAAAGCGATAACAAAGAGAACGAATCCAAGACTTGGGCGATATTAACGCTTGCTGAACTGGAAGCGACGACGAGCCTTTGGCTGACCTGGCTTCTTACGCTCAACCTCACGAGCATCGCGAGTGAGGAAGCCCTGTACCTTCAACGTCTTCTTGTCCTCTGCGTCTACCTTAACGAGTGCACGGGCAATAGCAAGGCGAAGAGCCTGGCTCTGACCAGTGAAACCACCACCGTCGAGGTTTACCTTAATATCGTATTTCTCTTCCACACCGAGCAAAAGCAGCGGCTGCTTAACCACGTACTGGAGAATTGCTGATGGGAAATACTTTGAGAGTTCTACTTTATTGATTGTGATCTTACCTGTGCCTTCTGTGAGATAAACACGAGCTACGGCACTCTTACGGCGACCAATTGCATTTATCATTTCCATCTTCTATGCTTTATTTATACTGGTTAATATCAATTGCCTTTGGCTGCTGTGCCTCGTGCTTGTGCTCTGTGCCCTCATAAACATAGAGGTTGTCGAGAAGACGACGACCGAGAGGACCCTTTGGAAGCATACCCTTCACTGCATGACGGATGATCTTGTCGATGCCACCAGGACGCTTGCGAAGCTCCGCTGGTGTATTAAAGCGCTGTCCACCAGGATAGCCAGTATAACGTGTGTAAACCTTGTCTGTTTCCTTCTTACCAGAGAAAACAACCTTGGCTGCGTTGATGATGATTACATTGTCTCCACAATCTACGTGTGGAGTGAAAGTTGGCTTGTACTTTCCGCGGATGAGCTTAGCTACCTTAGAGCAGAGACGACCTACTACCTGGTCTGTGGCATCGATTACCACCCACTCCTTCTTAGCTGTTTCCTTGTTTACGGAAATAGTCTTGTAACTTAAAGTGTTCATTGTTAAATTTAAAAATTACTACTAAAAAACGTTTTCTTTTATTTTTTTCGCACGAGCGATTCACTAACCACGCCGTTTGGCCTTTTCTATAACGGACGCTATTAACACCCTCGTACAAGGGGACTCTAAGTGTATCCCCAAATAATCGGTCTGCAAAATTACATATTTTTTATAACATAAATATAGCATAGCTTTTCACTATGCGTGATTTTACATTTATTTAACAAATTGTAAACGCTAATTGAGATAATGTACTCTGCTACTACATTATATAATAGTTTATATAATACGCTCGTATCTTAACAATAATCGAGTTAAAGAAGTTATAGATACGTATTTACGCCACTATATTTATTCTATAATGCCACAACACGCATTTCCGTTTTAACACATTTGTTATTCTAAATAATATTTTTTTTACAATATAGAAATCGGGTTCCATTGCTATGCGACAGAACCCGATATTCAAGAGAGTTATTATATATACTATGATTTTACCTCAAGTAGATTAGTGCCAGATCGAGCATTGCACGCATGCTATTGTCGTACACTTTTGAGCGCAAGTCGGAAAGTGAGTTGCGGCACGACACCTTTTCGTAGGCATTGAGCAGATGCGAATAGTTCTTACACATATACAGGATGTCGTTGACGGACTTGTATATCGACTTTTGAAATACATCTTGATCTTTGTCGGCATAGGACAGTTGGCTGGCAAGACTTGCACGAATACCATTGAACTGCATCAGGAAGTCGATGCCATCGATGATATTTATTTTAGAATAGTCGGTAGCATCCTGTGGACGCATTATAACGCTATTATTTGTATTGCCATCGAACTTGATGATGGTGCCGTCTGCCTGCACCGTAACCGATTGATTGTTACGGCTTTTAACCTTGCGCGGATCGGCTCCTACCACACGGCAAGCATATAGCTCTATGCTGTCGCCCTTGGCAAAATAGCGCCATGCCAGCACATAAGCAGTGCGGCGGTTGGCATCAGCTCTATCACGAAAAAGCTGATACCAATAATTGTAACGACTGCCATTGACCCCCACCTTTATCGATTCGTCGAGATTGTAACCATAGGATATGGTAGTGATAATGTCGTGGTTAGTATAATGTGCTGACATCAGTCGTTTCTGCGAGCAATAGGCGGCATTGTCATCAGCTTCGAAAGCAGCAAGTAGTTGAGTGATATTATGATTGCGTTTTCTGTCAACAAAGGTATATTGCGCACACGACCAAGGTTTGCCATATTTGTCGATGTCGCGGCTTTTCTGCACACTGGTAGTGTTGCCGAATTTGCCATTATCAATAAGATACCACGACTTTTCTATGTTTACCTGTGCCATAGCGTCAATGGCAACAAAGCATACTGCTATTGTAAGTAAAAGACTTTTCCGTATCATAGTGTTAATATTTAAATTTATTGATATTCATATAGTAATTAGTATGCATCATCGTCGATAAAGTCGCCTGATGCGACGAGATTTTCACGAGTTGTATTTATGATCTGTTGTATCTCAGCAAGAGTTCTCTGCTGCCGTTGCAATTCGTCGTTGACACACTTCTGGTTGATTGCCGCCATTGCTGCATTTGCCACCGATGAAGCTTCGCTCTCGTTTGTCGCAGGATGGGCAAGCATATCGACATCGGCATAATAAGTCTTCGGTGGAGCCATATAGTAGTGATGGCGATGTGTGCCTGTCGGAAGGTGCTTCTTATTTTTGGTAGTAACAGTTCTCGACTTCTTCTGCTGTGGCATAGGCACATTTTGTTGAGGTATAGGAACGGCAGTCGGCAGGCTCGGCAGAGAGTCGGTCTTTGCAACGTCATGTTGTGCATCGTCGATGGTTTCAATATCTGTCGATGCTATATCGGGTGTAGATAATTCGCTTCGGTGTGGTATCACAACAACAAGTAGCAGCGCTACGGCAGCAGCTACGGCACACAACCAAATAGAGCGCAATGCCTTATAATGGTGCTTTGTATTTTGCTGTGGTTTAACGCCATCAAAATCAGGCAACATCCCTTGTTCCATGCCGCCATCGAAATAGGCAAACATGTCACGATAGATTTCCAAGTCGTCAGGCAGATGTACATGACTACGGAAATAGTGAGCAATCCACCGTTCCTCGTCGGGTGTGGTCTGTCCCTCCATGAATTTACGTATCAGTTGGTAAATCATATATATTATATATAATGTATGAAACGTGTTTTATTATTTTCGATGTTGCAGAGCTTCGAGCAATCGTCGGCGGGCACGTGAAAGGATAGTGGGCACCGAGCTCTCTGAAATGCCGAGCACAGCAGCTATCTCCTTATTGGTGCGTCCTTCTACCTGCCGCAGCTTCAGTATCATATACTCAGTAGATGGCATGCTTTTTAGTTTGCCTTCAAGCCATCTGTCGTTATCGGCAGACTCGAGTTGTTGGTCGGGACGCGATGCCTGCCCTGCTGCAAACGACATTCCATTGATGGATTGAGTGCGCCGTCGGCGAAGCACATCAACCGACAGATGGCGCGCCACAGTCAAGGCGAATGCCATTGCACGCCCCACTTCAATGTCGGCACGTAGCTGCCACAGCCTGAGCAACGTGTCTTGAGCCACGTCCTCTGCCTCGTCTACACTCAACGAATGACGACATGCAATGTTGAGCGAGCATTGCCGCAATGCGGCTGCCATGTATTCAAACTCAGTGTCCTTCAAAATAAATGGGTTCGTACTTTTATTTTTTCTTTGCTATATAAACGAATGAATAACCGTTTTATGAACACGTTTAACTTACATTAACCAAAAGAAAAGTACCTACTATTAGGTATTCAAAAAATAATAACTATCTTTGCACCGTTCTTTTGTAGGTAGTGACGCCACTATTAACAGAAGAAACATCATTAAGAACAAACATTAATTAACAATAAAAAGATTTTTATTATGGCTTATGTAATTGGCGACGACTGCATCGCATGCGGTACATGTATCGGTGAGTGCCCAGTAGAGGCTATCTCTGAAGGCGAAAAGTATTCAATCAATCCTGACCTCTGCACAGAGTGTGGCACTTGCGCAAGCGTTTGCCCTCAGGAAGCAATCAGCCTCAAGGACTAATAAAAAATTAAACGCTAAGTCAGCGTAAAATTAAACCGGTTTGCAATTCTTGTAAACTGGTTTTTTTATTGTCTATACTTTTTCATTATCTATACTTTTTCAGACTGCTATCATTACTCATTGTCTGATACATCACCTGCAATAAATACATCACTTGCAATAGATAGCTTTTATCAACCACAAAAAAAACCGTTTTAGAGTCATGCATCGGCATCAACTCTAAAACGGTTTTGCTATATTGCTGTGTTGCAGTGTTTAATATTGCAACATCAGTATCAATTTTCACTCAATCTGATTACCAAATATGTGCACGCTTCTTTGCAGGTACAAAGAGCTTGTCGCCCTTCTTCACGCCAAACGCCTTATACCACTCGTCGATTTGTGGTAGAGCAGCATTAACACGTGCCTCAGCTGGAGAGTGAGGGTCGGTCTTTATCTGACGATCAATAAACTCAGGACGAGCATTGCCTGCCCACACTGTAGCCCACGACAGGAAGAAGCGCTGCATTGGGGTGAAGCCATCGATGGTCTTTCCTGCCTCTGGATTTTCCTTAAGCACATTCTTCAGAGCACGCAACGAGATGTTCAAACCACCATTATCGCCGATGTTCTCACCAAGGGTGAGCTTACCGTTAACAAACTTGCCTGGCAGTGCCTCAACAGTAGAGAAGTAATTGACGAGCACTGCTGTGCGTGCCTCGAAATTCTTCTTGTCGGCAGGTGTCCACCAGTCATGCTGATTGCCAAACTTGTCGAACTGTGAACCCTGGTCGTCAAAGCCATGCGACATCTCATGACCAATAACGCCACCGATACCACCATAGTTTACTGCCTCATCAACATTAGGATCGAAGAAAGGAGGCTGCAGAATAGCTGCAGGGAAACAGATTTCGTTGGTTGTAGGGTTATAGTAGGCATTAACGGTCTGTGGTGTCATTTGCCACTCAGTCTTGTCTACTGGTTTATTCACCTTGCGGGCTATGTAATCGCGTGAGAGGAAATCGTTGATATTGAGCATGTTCTCGAAGAGCGAGAGTGAGTCGTCGACGATAAGTCCAGAGTAGTCGCGCCATTTGTCAGGATAGCCCACCTTAACGATGAAGTTTGCGAGCTTGTCTTGTGCCTGTGCTTTTGTTTCAGCCGACATCCATGTAGCCTCATCGATGCGCTGCGAAAGTGCCACCTGGAGATTCTTCACCAGCTGCAACATCTGCTGCTTCGACGATTCTGGGAAATATTTCTGCACATAGAGTTTGCCGATAGCCTCGCCGAGCACACCGCTCACAAGAGCAGTGGCGCGTTTCCAACGTGGACGGTCTTGCTGAACACCCGACATCACGCGTGAGAGTTCGAACTCTGCAGTGCGGAAGTTATCATCAAGATAGCCTGCCGCTGCCGAAACGGCATGAGCCTCGGCATAAGCCTTAAGGTCGTCAAGAGGCTCATCGGCCAAAATCTTTTCTACCTCATGGATAGGCTCGAGCTGTCCCACATCGATGTGTGAGAAAGGAGGAAATCCCTGTGCCAGGAACAGATTGCCCCAGTCAATGCCAGGGAAATCTTTCACAAGTGCAGCGTATGGCATCTTATGGTAGTTAGCCTGCACATCGCGCAGCTCCACCTGGCTCTTGCTTGCCTTAGCAATACGTGTCTCTATGCGCATTGTAGCAGCAGCCTTGCGCTGAGCAGTAGCCTCATCGTTGCCAGCCAGCACCAATATACGGGTAAGGTAAGCCACATAAGCATCACGCACTGCCTTCACCTGTGCTTCGTCAGATAGGTAGTAGTCGCGCTCGCCAAGTCCGAGTCCGCCCTGTCCGATGCCCACGAGGTTGTTGGCAGCATCCTTCATGTCGGCACCAACACCCATACCAAACATAAGACATGACACACCACGTGCATCAAGCTGTGCTGTCACGAGCTGGTATTCGCGACGGTCGTTGATATCGTTGATGCGCTTCAGCACCGACTGCAGAGGAGCAGCCCCCTCATTGTTTCGACGCACTGAGTCCATAGCAAGGTTATAAAGCGAACCTATCTTCTGTCCGAGCGAACCCTTTTCCTGTGGTGTCGACGAATATTCGTTGATTAGATCGAGGATACGCTTTTGGTTCATCTCGTCGAGAGCGGTGAATGAACCGTTGCGTGCATGCTCAGCATCGAGTGGATGAGCCTTACGCCAACCACCGATGGCATACTCATAGAAGTCGTTGCCTGGCTTCACGGTAGTGTTCATGTTGGCAGGATCAATGCCTTTAGAGGTCTGCGCACTCGCTGAAACGGCAGCCAGCGAGAGTGCAAAAATTAAAGATTTTACTTTCATATTTCTATAAAAAATTACGTTTTCTATTGTCAGAATTGCAAATATACTGATTTTACTACGTTAACAAGCAGATTGTTAGTAATCATTAACAAATAGCAAGCACCTGTAGACGTTTGTCTACATGGGGTCTACGTCAAAGTATACGGTGATGGCGGCATAGCGTTTGTCGGCGAGCAAGGTGGTGCGGGCATCTGTCAGACATTGGCGTACGCGCGACATATCTATGCCAACTTCGAGCTTTAGCACTATCTTGCGTATCGACTCTGTCTTCACACGTGCCACAGCTGGTTTGTCGGGACCAAGCACACGCTCACCGAAAAGCTGCAACAACAATGATGCAAGCCTTATGGAGGCTGACTCTACGACTGGTTCATAGCGATAGCGCAGATAGACATATACCAGATGATAGAATGGTGGATAGCGAAACATGCGACGCTCTTCCATTAAGTCATGGGCGAAGGAGCAGAAGTCGCCGCTCACCACCTGATGAATCACAGGCAGTTCGGCACTCTTGGTTTGCAGTATCACCAACCCTTGCTCATCGCGTCTGCCAGCACGTCCACTCACCTGCGAGAGCATCATAAAGGCATGCTCATAGGCACGAAAGTCGGGATAGTTGAGCATGGTGTCGGCATTAAGAATGCCCACCACTGCCACATTGCCGAAGTCGAGTCCTTTGGATATCATTTGTGTTCCGATGAGTATATTGGTGCGCTGTGCAGAGAAGTCGTTGATGATGCGCGAGTAGGCATTGCGCGAGCGTGTGGTGTCGAGATCCATTCGTGCTATACGTGCTTCAGGAAACAGCTCACTCACCCTATCTTCGATTTTCTCGGTGCCATAGCCGCGGCCCATTAGTTCGGTACTCTCGCAGTTAGGACAGCGTTGTGGCACAGCATAGGTAGAACCACAATAATGGCATGTGAGCACGTTCATGCTACGATGATAGGTTAGCGACACATCGCAATTTTTGCATTTGGGCACCCATCCACACACTTTGCACTCCACCATTGGTGCGAAGCCACGACGATTTTGGAACAGTATCACTTGTTTGCCATGCTGCAAGGCTGTGCGTATTGCTTCTATTAGTGCTGGCGAGAACGGACCCTTCATCATCTTACGGCGATATAGGTCTTTTATGTCTACCACGCGTATCTCTGGCATTGCTACATTATTATAACGTGTAGTGAGCTTCACATAGCCATACTTGCCGATGGAGGCATTATTGTAGCTCTCCATTGATGGTGTGGCTGTGCCAAGGAGCACATGTGCATCTTCATACATTCGTGCGAGCATGATGGCTGCACTACGTGCATGATAGCGTGGTGCAGGGTCTTGCTGCTTGAATGATGTTTCATGTTCCTCGTCGACGATGACGAGTCCAAGGCGTGCAAAAGGCAGGAACACTGCCGAGCGCGCACCGAGTATCACATCGTAAGGCTCATCGGAGAGTTGCTTCTTCCATATCTCCACACGCTCGGCATCGGAATATTTTGAGTGGTAGATGCCAAGGCGCGAGCCAAACACGCTTTGCAGACGACGTGTCATCTGCACGGTGAGGGCTATCTCTGGCAGGAGGTAGAGCACCTGCTTGCCTTCCTCTATAGCTTGGCGTATGAGGTGTATGTATATCTCGGTCTTGCCGCTGGATGTAACACCATGCAGCAGCACCACATTCTTGTTGACAAACTGCTCTTGTATGGATTGCATGGCTGCTTGCTGTGGCTCGCTGAGTGGTTGTATGCGTTCAGGGTTATAGCTTCCGCCACCCCCAATGCGCCCCACCTCGCGCTGATAGCAACACAGAAACTGCTTGCTTACAAGCTGGCGTAGCACGGCATCGGAGGCACCAGCAGCATTCTGAAGCTCATCAGCGGCAATCTCTTGTATGGCAGTGGTAGAAGATGCCGACTCAATAGCCTCATCCCAATGCGACAGGTGCAGATAGGTGATGAAGGTATCGTATTGCTTTTTTGCTCGTTTCAGAATGGAGAGCACCAGGTGCAGCGAGTCGGCATTACGTAGATTTTCAGGCAACGTAACACAACGCACGGTCTTGGGGCGATAACCTTCTTCGGCCTTCAAACCAGCAGGAAGGGCTGCTTTGTACACATCACCGAGGGATGCCATATAGTAGGTTGATATCCATTGCCACAAACGCAGCTGTATGGGCAATAACATTGGCTGGGTATCGATCACCTGAATAATATCGCGTATGTTGAAAGCGGGCTTAGTGGTGTGTGTGCGCACTGCCATGGCGGTATAGGTCTTGCTCTTGCCAAGTGGCACGAGAACACGCACTCCCATACACACCTGTGCCGTCATGGGCTCGGGTACGCTATAAGTAAAGGTGCCTTCAAGGGGCAAAGGGAGTATGACGTCGACGTAGAGCATTGCTTGTTGTTGATAATCCTTAAGGGTGTTGCACACGTTAATGTGTGTTATGTTGACTGATATGTTTTTATAAAACGTAGAAAAGATGCATGAGAAGCGATGCATGGCACATAATGCTATATGCCGGCTGTCGGTTCTCACGCACCTTCACACGAGTGTATATGCCCCTCGCCTATTAATGGTTTGGGCTACTGAAATGTTTTACTGCTGTTTAGAAGTAGTAAGCCACACCTATCTGCCAAGCGTTAGAACGGCCGGTGGTCTTGCCTACGGCTTCCTGAACTGTAGTGCCAATAACACCGCTGGTGGTTACCTCGCCGGTCTTGCCACATGCGATATTGTAGTTGGCAGACACCTGTAGGTGCTTCAAGAGCATGGCACCAAGACCCACATTGATGCTGAAGTTGGATGTCTTAAGCTTCCAATCGGCAACATCCTTTACGATTGACTGGTTCTTGTCGCCTACATTAAAGCCAAACTGCGGACCGGCAAACAGATAGATGCTAGCAGCGCTGCCAAGACCAAAACCATAGCGAAGGTTGATTGGCACCATGATTGACTGCTGTTTCAGTTTGCTGTCAACAACATTAACGTTAGCATCTTCGTCTTCAATCTTGAGCTTTGCCTCACGCTGGTCGTAGAGTGCAGAGGCATCAATACCAAGACCCACGATGGGGAGGGTGAACTTAACGGTTGGACCGATGAAGAAACCAGCGCGGTTGCTGGAATCAAACACCTTGGAGTCGAGACTCATGCTGGTGACGTTGACACCACCCTTAACACCGAAGTTAATGCCGGCATGCGCGTTGTTGGCTGTGAAAAGCATAGCAATGGCAAGCATTGCTGTAGTGAATAATTTTTTCATACCTTTATCTGTTTAATGTTACTTTTCTGCTTAGTGTCTCTGACGACGCACACTTACTCTTGCCGACGAGCCTCCACCTGATGAAGAGCGGCCTGTAGGTCGTGTCTTCTTAACCTTAGCAGCCTTGGTAGTTGTGGCGGTGGTGCCGCCTGCTCTACGGTTCTTGCGCTTCATTGCGCGCAGTGCCTTCTTGTCGGTTTTAGCTATACTATCGAGTGTGTCCTTTGGTTCGGGCTTGCCCCACATGTCTTTCTCGAAGTTCACAAGTTCTTGCTCTATGCGCTTCTGTTCCTTGCTCATAGCTGAGTCGTTGGAACAATACTGTGCCAGTGTCTTGCCAAGCATGTTAGTGGTCTTGTAGATTTTTCCACTATACATGTTCTTGGTGAAGAAGTCGTCCATCGACATCGTTGCAGCATTGTTAAGATTGGATGTCATGATGGTCTGTTTAGTAAGGAATGGTGCCAAGTCGTCGTAGCGCACCCAGAACAATGGGTAGCTGGTGGCGGCATCACCGAAGTCGTCGTCGCGCTTAAGTATAGGACATAGTGCCAACACCTTTGTGTGAAAAGTGGCATTACGATCGTCGAAATAGGTCGACTCCTTGACATAATACGCAGTCACCTCTCTCGATGGAATGTCGCTATCATCAATGCGTATTCCCTTGCCGGTACGCTCATAGAATATATGATAGTTGTCGAGGAAAGCCTTAAGATTTAGCTTTGAGGCATCGTCGAACACCTCATTGCCATCGAGACGATACTCGTAGGCAGGCACTGCACGACGCAGCACGAGCTTGAAGATATAGGTGAACAGATTCATCTGCGACCCTACTGGCTCCACTGGATAATACAATCCGGCATTGGCATCATCGGTGAGCGACAGCTCACGATAGATGTCGCGACGCCACACCACATCCTCGTCCATGGCTTTTTGTGTGGGGAATGATATCTGGGCTCGCACGCTAAGACTCTGGTCTTTTTGCTGTGCCTGCTGTGCTTGCTCACGACGACGCGCCGCTGGCTGTGCCATGAGCGTGTCGACAGAGAGACATGCGAGAAGCGCTATGATAAGTATTCGTTTCATTATGTTGTATATGTGTTACCTTTTTATATTTACTTACTTCACTATCACCTCCATCGACCCATTGAGCTTGCGGGTGATGCCATCGGGACCTACTGCCGTGATGCGCGATATGTAGAAGCGCTTGCCACGCGACAGTTTGCGGAAGGTGTTGCGCTGACGTTCTGAGAAGTTGGCGCCCGACGATGCCATCGGCACGGCGTTGCCCATATTATCAAAGAATACGGTTTCAAAGCTTACCACACGGAACTGTATGTCGAGAATTCCATCATCAATAGCTGCCTTTATGCCTGTGGCACCCATAACCGATGCCTTGGCGAGCGAACCACCACGGAAGCGATCAGTACCAATCTGTATGTAGGCTGCAGGATCAGGCAACTTGCGCACATGGAACACGAACTTACCCATCTGGCGCGACTTGCCGTTTTGGTTGCTTGCCACATTAATGGTTACATCATGTCCCACTGCCGACGGGCGTGCTATGTAGCGCCCCATGCCTACACTACGAAATCCACCACCCGACATTGATGCTTGAACAGCATTCAAAGGCACACCTGGTATGCTTACGCTGATGGGGTTGTCGTAGCCTGCATAAAGCACATTCATAAGGTCGGCCGACACTGTAGCGCTTGGTGCCACCACGGTATATTTCTGTGTAAAATCGCGTCGTATCAGTTCGCCATTGCCATTACGCATGGTGATGTAGCCCCCAAAGGAGTGCTCACCCACAGCTCCTGCCGTAAACTGATACTTGCCACTGTTGATACGTGTGCCACCAACATATATTTCTGGCTGCTGTGTGGTGTCGACAGCTGCCATTACAATCTGTGCAGAGAACTGGTCGCCACTGATAACGGTCCTCGACTCTGGAATTACAAAGGCACTGAGCTTGTTCACGCGAATATCTTTCAAATCGATGTTCGACACTAATGTGTGTAGCACCTCGCCCTCGGCATAGCGCACATCGCTCTGCAATTTCGACAACAGCGTCACAGCTCCTGCCACTGGCATGTCTTCAAACATGTATTCCTGCCAGTTCTTGCCAAGCGTATTGACATTCTTCGGTACTTTGGTGGATAGATTGCTCTCTATTATCTGACGCTGATGTGCATCACTCACCATAGAAAGCATGTTGCGGCGGAAACTGTTTATGGCTTCATAGAGACGGCGTCCTTGTCCTGTACCTGGTGCCAGCATTACATGGCTTGCTGCCTCGAGGTTATCCTTGTTTTTTATATTGCTGATATCAGCATCCTTACCATCAGCTTCGCGCACTATTTCTTCCTTGAGCCACTGTGCATAGTTATATAGAGAGTCGCTCATTCGCTTCACGGTGGTAGCCTTGTCGAACCACTCTTTCACCTTGGCAGGATTGGCTTTCATCTGTGCGGCAAAGTCGTCGTAGAGTGCAGCGTTCTCCTTTGTAGCGTTAGCAGTGGTGCGATTCAGACTCTCTTCTACTACAGAGAAGCCGTTGAGCACCTCCGACGAGATGTTCAGCGCAAGCATCGCCATAAGAACCACATACATGAGGTTAATCATCTTCTGGCGCGGAGAGACTGGTCTTTTCTTTATTGCCATTATATGGAGTTTTGGATTTGGAGTTGTAGAATACCCTACTGTTAGGCTTCTGTATCTGTCTTACTAACCTTGAGATTCATGTTTACGGTCATTGCCTCTATCATGCGGGCATAGATAGCGTTAAGTTGCTCTATCTGTGTTGCCATCTTACGGCTTTGATCGTTAATCTGGTCGATAGTACCAATCTGCTGACTGGCACCCTTAAGCTGCATCTCGTACACCTTGCAGATGCCGGTGAGGGTGCGGTTGAGATTTTCCATCTCCTCGCTGTCGCGTGTAAGGCGTGCGCTCTGCTCCGACACTTTCTGCAATGTCTCGGTGAGACGCTTGAGTTCTTCAAGATAGCTTGCCTGTGCATCGGCAAGCTGGGCTGCAACCTCATGGTTGGCGGCAAGCTCTGCAGCGGCTGCGGCAGTATTGCCTGCTGCAGCGATTGCTGCAGCATCGAAACCGGTTGCAACGTGGGTGTCACTGGATGATAGAGCCTGAGTGCCACCAGTAGCGGCCGAACCACCTATTATTATGGTGCCCACACCTTGTGTGCCTGTTGTTGCAGTGTCAGCCTTTTGAGCATTGTATTCGGCTTCAGCCTCAGCCTCTTCCTTATCTATTTCTTCTTCATCGATATGTACGGGAATCTCCTTGCCGTCTTGTGTTTTGTCGAAAGGACGGTCGAATGCCGACAGGAAGAACACTATAACCTCAGTGCCCATACCTGCAAACAGCATGAAGTTGGCTCCAGGCAGGTGGGTGAGTTTGAAAAGTGTACCGAGAATCACGATAGATGCACCCCAGCTATATGCGTAGTTGAGGAATGTCTGTCCGGGCACGCTATCCATCCACTTCTGCAGATGGTAGACAATATTGAATTTGCTATAAACTGTCATGTTATTTATTTTTTCTTGGTCTTCTTCTGTTTCACACTCGAAGTGCTTGCAAGGCTACGCACACAACGGAATCCGATGTAGCAGCGTGGCTGATTCTGGTATTCCCATGTGCGCCATGCTGCGCGTATGAACGATTCTGGGTCTTTCCAAGAGCCTCCGCGTACGCTCTTCTTCTTGAGTCGGTATGGGTCTTCCTTGGCGGCATTATAAGAGAGTTGTGGGTTGAGGTCGTTCATTGCCTCTACACCTGCCTCTGTGTAGATAGTGCTCGTCCATTCTGCCACATTGCCTGCCATGTCGAAGAGTCCGTTGGAGTTGGCATTATATATACCAACCTTCGATGTTATGAGGTTGCCGTCCTTGGTATAGTTGCCACGGTCGGGCTTGAAATTGGCAAAGAAACATCCGTCACCACTCTTCACGCTGGGGTCTTCCCATGGGAATTCGGTGCCAGACTTTCCTCGGGCAGCATACTCCCACTCAGCCTCGGTGGGCAGACGATAGCGCTGTACATAGCGTGCTTCTGGACCTAACCCACGCAGCAGATACTCGGTGCGCCATGCACAGAAGGCATTTGCCTGTTCCCATGTCACGCCCACCACAGGATAGTCGTTATAGGCGGGGTTAGAGAAGTAGTTGCGTAGATATGTCTCGTTCTCAGCATTCTGGAAGTCGTTCACCCAGCATGTAGTGTCGGGATATACGTTTACGATGTATGTATTGAGGAAGTCCCATGGACCGCTGAGCTGGCGGTTGATGGTTTCGCGCACTATGCGTCCTTCATCGTCGATATAAGCGGTGTCTTTAGATATCATCACCACTTCGTCGGGATTTACGGCAACATCTGTGTTAAGGTTCCGTTCCTCTGGATTCAGACGGTTGCGACGCAATGCTGCAGCAGTGTAGTCATAAACCTCATAGCGATAGTTAAGCTGGCGGTAGTCGAGCATCTTCTCGCCGGTGATAGGATTGCGTGTGTACACGCTCTCTATGGCACGCTGCTCGTCTTCGTTGGGCTTGCGTGGCAACGGCTTCTTCCAATTGAGGTGTGGCGTCACAGGGTCGCCGTTCTTGTCTTCTGTAATCATATAGGTTTCATCGCCACCATACTGTGGGTCGGCAAGACGTGTGCGTATGATGCTGTCGCGCACCCATGTAACAAACTGCTTATACTTAGAGTTTGTCACCTCCGTCTCGTCCATCCAGAAGCCATCTACAGAGATGTCTTTCACTGGTGTCTTCTTGCCCCACAGCGAGTCTTGCTTTTCAAGACCCATGTGCAGGAATCCGCGGCCCACCTTCACCATGCCGTATGGCGCGGGCTCGGCAAAGCTGCGGCCTCCAACGCCCACCACTTCGCCGCCACGTCCGGCTGATGATGCCGCCTTGCTACCAAAACAGCCTGTAAGCATCATGGAGAGTGCCAAAATGCCAAGAACCAATATGTGTTTTGTCTTATTCATCTATATGTTTTGTTTTTATTTTTCAATTATAATATGCGCACACTCTTGTGTAGGTTGCGTCCTTTCTTCTGGAAGTTTAGATCCATCTGATATCCTATGAATATCTCGTGCGAGCCATTACCAGGGTTGATGGCAGAGGTGTAGAGTTCGTAGGAGTAGCCCAATATCATTCCATGCACATTGCCTCCCAGATACACCGTAACGGAGTTGGTTGGCGAGTAGCCTACACCTCCATACATCATCTTCTTGTCGTGTGTGTACACTAATCTCGCAGTTACATCTCCTCTGTAGCCCACACCATCGGAGCGCAATAAGGCAGATGTTT
Organism: uncultured Prevotella sp.; assembly: GCA_934215545.1. Lineage (GTDB taxonomy): Bacteria > Bacteroidota > Bacteroidia > Bacteroidales > Bacteroidaceae > Prevotella. The sequence goes on along the minus strand of CAKQAD010000020.1, from coordinate 10,151 downwards.
TTATTGTTAAAAACGGATTTCTTAGCCGAATATTGTATCCACCTGTTAAATAATAGGTGGGGTCTACCTGCAATTCATTGGTTTCGCCAAGACTCACGAGTGGTGCTGTGAGGTGTTGCACGGAAGCTCCGAGATACCAATTGCGGTGTGAATAGTATAATCCTACACCCATATCAAAGGAGTTTCCATCGATTTTCGACGTAGAGAAGGCGGGGTCGTTGGCATCTTCGAGGTCGAGCTTGCTGCCATCGAAGCTTTCGCTAAGGAGTCCGACTGACACACCTGTAGATAGCTGTCCGCCGAAGAGTTTCAGCTTGAAGGCGTATTGCAGCGCCAGTCGTTGATGGGTGAAGAGGCCGAGTTTATCATTCATGAACTGTATGCCTGCACCATGCATTATCTTCAGAAAGCGAAAGGGCATGTCGGCACTGGCATACATGGTCTGCGGATTGTGCTCGAAGCCTGCAAGATCCATGGCATAAGCGGCTGCCACATTGAGTTTTGGCTCCTTGCCCACTGCTGCAGCATTATAGGAGGGCTCCATATCGAAGTAGTGGCTGAACGACACATCGTACTGCGCTTGGCTGCATAGCGAGACAAGCGTAAGCATCAACGTTATTATTATTCTATTGCGTTTAAACACGTAATTATAACGCCACATTATGTGGTTTATTGCTAAAAAGTGTGTTTTTTTAATTATTTTATTCCATAAAACACGCATCCGGCACATCCTCATTTGATGAGGGCATGCCGGATGTGGTGTATTTAGGGTTGATGGTTTACTTCACTTTCACACTTGGCGCAAAGCGCATGGTCACCATGTGCTCACCAGTAGGTGTCTTGAATTGTGGCAGACATGAGTCACCACCGCAAGAGCGGTTGCCGATGCCACGCTGCCAATAGTCGAAGTGTGCAAACACTTGGTTGCTGCGTGTAAGGTCGTAGGGGTGCTTGCCGCCATAGAACACATCGTAGTTGAACTGCTGGTCGTCGTAGTGCGAAAGCGAGAAGGCAAGCATGCCTTCTGTCTGCACGTTAAGATGCAGACCATTGTCGTTATAGAGATCGAGGGTGCGCAGGCCTTGGCGGTCGCCCATAGATTGTGGTGCCGACTGCTGCTCAAACATCTTGTCGACAGTGGTGCGATAGTAGCCGAACATTGAGCCGCGCTGACGGTCGATATAGTTCGACCATGGTCCCTTTGCATAGTAACCCACGCGCTCAAAGCCTGGTGCAAACTGCATAGTGAGACCCACGCGGCGTGTCTCGTCGCTTGAGTTGTTGAATGCCACGCGCATGTCTACCACACCGTTAGGATAGATGGTGTAGGCAATGCGGTGCGTGTCTTTACCATTAGACACCTCTGTCGACACTACTACGTTGTCGCCTTGTTTGTGTGGTGAGCATGTCATGGTCTTCTTGCCAGTGAGTGCTCCCTCTTCCTTGTTGTCATTTTCAGCCACGCCACCTGTCGCACCGAGTGAGATATTGTCGTTGGCAATACGGCGAAAGCCGTTGAAGTCGGGTCCGGCATTTGGCACTATTATCTGCTTGCCCTTATACTGCCAGTCGGCAATGGTTCCGTCGGTAGCGAATGTTATGACGAAGTCGTTGCCACTGATGGTGTTGCCCTTCACTTTGAGCTTTCCCTTGGTGTCGACGAGTGGCAGTGTGCCGTGTGGCTGCTGCACGAATGTTGGGTCAGCCACCGACATTGCTACTGCAGAGGCATCGCGGTCGAGACGGAACTGCTGTGCCATCACGCCATAGCCCTTGCGTGCCCATGATGTAGAGGCTTTAAGTCTAAGGTCAAACTCTATGAGGTATTCGGCATCGGCAGTTACGGCTGTGGTGTAAGGAATGTTTACCTTGCATGTAGCACCAGGCTCTACCGATGGCAGTTTGGCGCGACCACGCTCCACTGCGTAACCATTGCGAAGCACACGATACACGAGTGTGAACTCATCGGCAAGGTTGGTGAATGCAAACTTGTTCTTTATTGTGAGTGTGTGGTTGGCAAACTCCACGAAGTCTACGTCTCTGTACACATACTTCACCTCAGTGAGTTTTGCAGTCCACTCGCGTCCCGGTGTAATGATGCCATTGCTCATAAAGTCGCCCTGGAAGCCGTTTTCGCCATGGTTCATGCGTGTATAATCGTAGCCAGAGGTGTAGTAAGGCATGTGTGGCACGGAGTCGGTGAAGAGTTTGCCTTCTTTTATCTTCTTAGGATTAAAGATTCCCTGGTCCACCCAGTCCCAAATGCATCCGCCCACGATGCCCGTGCTCTGCTCTATCACATCCCAGTATTCCTGGAGATTGCCCACGGCCTGTCCCATAGCGTGTGCATATTCGCAGATGAAGTAGGGTTTACCATTAAGTCCGTCGCGATGTGCCACAACGCTCTGCACCTGTGGATACATGTCAGAACCGAAGTCGGAGTATTTCTCGCCGTGGTTATAGCCTTCGTAGTGTACCCATGCATCGCGGCCAGGCAACAGGCGCTTCACACAGTCGTAGGTGGCTTGGAAGTTGCGTCCGCCTCCCGACTCATTGCCGAGCGACCAGAACACTACGCTTGGATGGTTGCGGTCGCGAAGCACCATGCGTGCGGTGCGGTCGACATAAGTTGCTTCCCATGTTGGGTTGTCGGATAGCGAATGGTTGTTATGGCACTCCACATCGGCCTCGTTCATGCAGTAGAGTCCGTAGTAGTCGAACATTGAGTACATCTTTGCCTGACGCGGATAGTGGCTGGTACGTACAGTGTTGATGTTGGCTTGCTTCATAAGCGTCACATCACGCAGCATGGTGGGCACATCAATGGCATGTCCGAGCAGTGGGTGTATGTCTTGAGTGTTGACGCCCTTAAAGAACACGCGCTTGCCGTTTACATAAATAAGGTTGCCGCGCTTTTCTACCGAGCGGAATCCATATTTTGTAGAGAACACCATCTCCTCGCCATTGGCTCCACTCTGTCTTACGATGACGGTGTAGAGCCATGGGTGCTCCGACGACCATGCCTTAAGATCGGTAAGGTTGTCAAGAGCAAGGTTCACTTTCTGCGAAGTGGCTTTAGCGTTGAGCTGCACTGTGGTGCGACGTGCTGCCACCCGCTTTCCTTCTGGCGACAATAGCTCCACCTCAAGGGTCTTACTGGTGTTCAGACGGAGGGCATTGTCGACGGTAAGCTGCACATTCATCTTTCCCGAAGTGTAGCCATCGTTGAGGGTGGCAGTGATGTAATGGTCGCTCACAAATGCCTGTGGTGTTGCTACGAGATACACGTCGCGGTGTATGCCTGCGAGGTGCCACATGTCCTGTCCCTCAAGGTATGAGCCATCCGACCAGCGATAAACGCGCACCGACACGTTGTTGGTGCCTTTACGTACAAGGCTTGTAACATCAAATTCGGCATCGGTATTGGCGCCCTGCGAGTAGCCAGCATACTTGCCATTCACCCATACCACGATGGCACTGCATGCACCATCGAAATGCAGCAGCACACGCTGTCCGCTTTCCCAACCTGCAGGTAGGGTGAAGTCGCGGCGATAGGAACCCACAGGGTTCTTGTCGAAATTGTCGTCGAAGGCTTTTATGCGTGGGGGATCGTTATGGAATGGGTATCCTACATTATTATATACAGGCACATCGTAGCCTGCCATCTCCCAATTCAGTGGCACGGCGATGTTGTCCCATGCCGACACATCGGCATCGTCACCATAGAAGTCTGACTCACCAGGTTTGCCTGCCTTCCAGTCTTTGGTATACTTAAACTTCCACTGTCCGTTGAGCGACAGGTAATTGGCAAGCTTAGGCTCTGCCCATGGTGTGTTAAATGTCTTGTCGAGCATCATCTGCGATGTCGATGTGTAGGGAATGTACGTGGCATGGGCAGGGAGTTTGCGGTCTTCAAACTTTGTTTCGTCTTCTACCCACGCTTCGCTGAACTGTGAGGTCTGGGCATTGCCCTGCACTGCCGATGTCTGCACTGCCTTGGCAGACGCCTTGCGGGCATGACGCTGGCCGTAAGAGGGCATGGCAAATGTCAGTGCGGCAAGGGCTGCCACCAACAATAGGTTTCTTTTCATATACTTAGGCTTTGTTTATTTATTTGCTTTCTTTGTCTTTATGCTAATGGGCATCGCTACGCTTGCCGTTTGGGTTGTAATATAGCAAGGTTTGCATTTGCGTAGTTAGGCAAACAAAAATACAATTAATTTTCTGTTCCAACAAGTTTTTTTGCGTTATAAAGAAAAAAATCTCGATTTTATGCGATAATATAGATTTTTATTCTTACCTTTGCACTCGCTTTAGAACAAATAAAGCTATCGGGTGGTTACCAGAGTGGCCAAATGGGGCAGACTGTAAATCTGCTGGCGATGCCTTCGGTGGTTCGAATCCATCACCACCCACCTCCTTTCGAGCGTATCAGCACTTATGCTGGTACGCTTTTTTTATTGTCTTTTATTTCCTAAATATCATGGATTTTAAGAACGCCAAGAACTTATAAAGCTATGATGGCACAAGAAAAATAGCATGTGTTCGCACCATTTTAAATACCATTCTTGCATGTAAGGCAGATAATGCCTAAATTTGTAAAGCTATTAACTTTACAACAACCATTAAACAACTATATCATGAAGCGACTATCGTTATTATTTGCTTTAATGCTTCTGACCACAATTATGTGGGCAGACAAGTATCCTATCGACAACTACGAGGAGCCGCGCGTAGGCACCACGCCTTCTGCCACCGAATGGAATGCCATAACACCTGGACTGCACGCCACCTGGGCCGACCGCGATGTGCACTATCAGCTGCATCGGGTTCCTGTGGTTTGCGAAACACAAGAGGCTGAGATAGCGGCATGGCGCGGCGAGCGTGCCAACATCACGGCGGTGCTGTTCAGCCGTAGCAACGAAGGCATGCTGAGCGTGCGCTTTGTCGACACCTATGGCAAGGTGCTGCCATGGTGCAAGGCACGATTTATAAACTATATCATCACCGACGACAAGAAGAATTGTGGGGAGCACGACATGAATCTGCAACAGTGGCTTGTGCCTGATGTTATTTGTCAGGACAAGCCGCATGCCGTGCCTGCATGCGAGACACGCCCCGTGTGGTGCAGCATCGAAGTGCCACGCAATACGCCTGCCGGACAACAGAAAGCCATTATGCAGGTGACCAACGACAAGCAAGAGGTAGTGGCACAGCTGGCACTAACAATAAATGTCAATGCTCGCTCTCTGCCCGAGGTGGCACAACAGAAGTTTCACCTCGACTTTTGGCAACAGCCGTATGCCGTGAGCCGCTACTATGGTGTGAAGCGTTGGAGCGAGGCACACATTGCCGCACTACGTCCTTACCTGGAGGCATTGGGAAAAGCAGGACAGAAGGTGGTAAGTGCCATTATGTTCTACGAGCCATGGGGCGACCAGTCGCACGATAAGTTCTCGCCAATGGTGGCAAGCACAAAGAAGGTCAACGGCACATGGAGCTACGACTACAGCGTCTTCGACCGCTATGTAGACCTGTGTGCGGAGTATGGCATCAAGGAACAAATCAACTGCTACTCTATGGTGCCATGGGACATGACCTTCCGCTACTACGACGAGCGGTTACGACGCGATGTCGATGTAAAGACCACCACCGATGCCGCTATCTATCGCGAGATATGGAGCAACTTCCTGGAGGCTTTCAAGAAGCATCTGACGCAGAAGGGGTGGTTTGACAAGACATGTATAGCCATGGATGAGCGCAGCGAACCCGACATGCTCAATGCCTATGCCATTGCCAGCGAGAAGGGATTTAAGATGGCGCTGGCTGGCAATCATCACCCATCGCTCTGCAACAAACTCTACGACTATAGCCTGGCACCAGCTCAGGTGCAGGCAATGACACCAGAACAGCTGCAATATCGCAAGGAGCGTGGCTTGCCCACAACTGTCTACTTCTGCTGCGCCGATGTGGAGCCTAACATCTATACAAGTTCACTACCCGTAGAAGCGGCGTATCTGCCATTGCATGCCGCTGCCAACAATCTCGATGGCATGCTGCACTGGTCGTGGATAAACTGGGACGAGCATCCACTCACCGATTCACGCTACCGACTTTTTGGCAGCGGCGACACTTATTGCTACTATCCTGGCAACCGCTCATCGGTGCGTTTTGAGCGCACGATAGAGGGTATACACCAATATGAGAAGATACAGATTTTAAAGAATGAGTATAAGGACAACCCACAAATGCTGAAACAGCTGAATGCCTTGCTCGCAGAATTCAAGGAATTTGCGGTGGCAGGCACCGACTGCGCCGCTAAGGTTAAGCGCATGGAGGCATTTCTTAATGGCTCCACAACCACACTGTTCAGTACTATGACAGGGGGTATCAACACTCCTCCTTATCGCATTCCTGGAATTACATGCACCAAAGATGGCCGACTAATTGCCAGTGCCGCACGTTTGGTGTGTGGCACCGACCCCGGATTCGGCAGCGTAGACTGCGTGGTGAAGACAAGCGACGACAATGGCTCTACATGGAGCAACGAGATTGACGTGGCACGGGGCGACGCCTCGCTCATCAATAGCAAGGCTACACCCATGGAAGCTGCCTATGGCGACCCTGCAATCGTGGCTGACCGCGAGAGCAACGAGGTGCTTATGATGATGGTTGCGGGATGTACGGTGTATGGATATGCCACAACCAACCGACAGAATCCTTGCATCATTGCCGCAACACGCAGCAACGATGGGGGCAACACATGGCAGGCACCAACAGACCAGACCGAGGCAATATACTCCTTATTCGACAAAGGCAAACCGCTGGAGGCTGCCTTTGTGGGCAGCGGAAGGGTGTTTCAGAGCAGAGTAGTTAAGGTGGGCAACTACTATCGTGTGTATGCCGCACTCACGGCACGTCCACTGGGCAACCGCGTGATCTACTCCGACGACTTCGGGCGCACATGGAAAGCGCTGGGTGGTGCCAATGCAACACCTGTACCAGAGGGCGACGAGCCAAAGTGCGAGGAGCTGCCCGATGGTAGCGTGGTGATAAGCAGCAGGGCTGCCAACGGACGCCTTATCAATATCTACACTTATAGCAACACCAAGACAGGTAGCGGACAATGGGATGTACCTGTGAAGGCTACCATGAACGAGTTGGCAGTGAAGCCAAGCAACATCCCTACCAATGGTGAGATGCTTATAGTGCCTGCAAAACGACTTGCCGACGACACACCGGTGTATGTGGCGCTACAGTCTACACCTACCATAAAAGGACGCAACAACGTGGGCATATATTACAAGGAGATTGCTGGCATCGACGACTGCGCTGACGCTACTGCGCTGGCAACACAGTGGGATGGCTTCTATCCCGTTAGTAACACGGCATCGGCTTATAGCAGTATCGATTTGCAGGCTGACGACCGCATTGCCATGTTCTACGAAGAGCACTACACAAAATGGGGCGACACTCCCAACCCTACAAGCACCAATTTCCCCAACGGCGAGGGCACACATAACTACGATGGCTACGAGTGTGTCTACACTTCAATGGCGCTGCCCACCATCACTGGAGGCAAATACGCTGTCTGCCGCAATATCAACCGCGGCGAATTTCTGAAGCATTTCTTCAACAGTCTCATAGATAAGTCGACATTAACGCCCAAAGCAAAAACCAAAGCAAAAGCAAAAATAGCAACGTTGCCAACCTGCCCCACTCCACAACAGATTGATGGCATCCGCAAACTGCTAAAATAATCACAATTCAGCATGCCATCACTCCACACCGATGACTACAAATAAGCAAGAATAAAGCAGAGGTGGGCAGAGTTCTCTACCTTTCTGCACACAGATTAATAAGCTATTTATATGAATATTGGTGTCAGAAAATAAAAAGCGTTTAATCTCAAAAATAAATAGAATAGCAAACTGAACCTCGTTATGGTTCTGTTTGCTATTCTATTTTAAAGTATAATGACTTTATTAAGCCGAAATTCTATATTCTAAAAAAACACAAAGGCGTAATACACCTCTTTGTACCTTATTTCTTAATGATAAACACACGCGTCTCGTGTGGCATCACACGTCCCTTCCATTTCGAAGTTTTGTGGGCGATGTCCTTATGCTGCCACACATCGCGAATGGTATATTTACCAGGCATGCCAAGTTCGTTCAATTCGGCAGTCAATGTTAAAGGCTTATCACAAGTGTTTAGCAATGCTACAGCATGAGTGTCATTGGCAAGTGGGCGCACAAATATCTGATAGTTTTCATTCATCACCTTACGCTCAGCACCTTTGCCAAGAGGGTCTTGGTTGATAGCAATGATTTCTAGATTAAGCAGTATACGGCGGTCGTCGTCTGAAACCTTGCGCAAATCGTTTGTCATCGCAAGAGGCGAGGCCATCATACACCACATACTCATCTGAGTCTGATATTCTGTTTGGGTGCAGCCCACGCCACCAAGATCGCTCGACGGACCGCCCTTACCATTAAGACCTACTACAAGCATGTCCATATCGGGCCACTGACCAGGACGTACATATTTTGCAAGCGGAGCCGTTACATTCACTATGTCAAGAATACCCATACCCCCTTGATGCACTATATCTTTCCACATATCGCGTACATCATACGATGTTCGCCATAGCTGGCCTCCTACTTCCTCGCACCATTCTTCAGCATGGCGCTGGCCCCACTCACAAACACCAAGCGCGATGTTGCGTCCAGACTTCTGCAAAGCATCAGCCATAGTGCGGTAGCGCTGACGTGCCGTTGCACTATCTTCCGGAGCATTACAATAGTCATACTTCAGATAGTCTATTCCCCACGAGGCAAATGTGCGGGCATCCTGCTCTTCAAAACCAAGGCTTGCAGTCCAACCGCCACATGTAAGTTGAGCAGCATCTGAATAGATACCGAGTTTAAGCCCTTTGGAGTGCACATAGTCGGCAAGTGCCTTTATGCCATTAGGAAATTTCTCAGGGTCGGGTATCATGTTGTTCTGACGGTCGCGTCCACCCTGCCATAGGTCATCGATAAATATGTATTCGTAGCCCGCATCGCGAAAGCCACCTTCCACCATAGCATCGGCAGTTTCACGAATTAGCTGCTCATTAATATTTCCTTGAAACAGATTCCACGTCATCCATCCCATTGGAGGGGTTGGCGTAAGCTGACTGCGTGATGTCGGCTGTGCCGAGACAAAAAGCATTGACAGCAATAAGAAAGAAGAAAGAAGTAATGTCTTTTTCATACACTTTATTGATAATATTAAGATTTCACATGCAGTAAAGTTACACATTATACTTATATATCCAGTATAACACAACTTAATTTTAACAAAAATAAGTACCTTTGTGCAATGATAACAAATTGCACAAGCAGGTTGTGTTGATTGTATTGTGATTTACTCAAATTTAATTACCTTTGTGGTAGCAACGACAACGCCATTATAAACCAGCGTATGTTCAATGCGGAGATAGGGAAACTACAAAAAAGGAAACCGCCGAAGTAATTTGCTAAACCCGATTACGGTGCTACTCTTTTACTTCAGCGGTAATATGTTTATGCCACAAAATTAACAAAAAACTTTAGCGTGCAAAAATAATCGTATAAAAAATCAAACATTTTTAATGGCTTTAACTTCGACAATTTTCCTACCTTGCGCAAGCGACTTAATGATATTTTTAATGACTACTATGCGAATAGCTTATTGTGTTGCAAGAATGGCATAACCGATGGTGTCGCGCTTGCATACGCCCATGATAATGCCACGTTGGGAACATTCTCCGTGCTATCCGACAAGGCTTTGAGCGCGACTTGCAAGACGGCGGCTGCCACGTTCATCGCAAGTCGACTGAATACACCTAAAGGACTAAACCTTGCACAGCGAATTTGGAACTATTGCCAACAGACTAAGAGCGTTGTGATTTGCTCAAAATTCATTACCTTTGTGGTGGCAGCGACAACAACATCTGGATGCCATTATGCGAGAAGTAAGAATTAAGGCGAACAGAAGAAAAAGTCGCCGTCAAGAAGTAGATACCCGTCAACTTTCACTTAACTTTTCTCTTGAAAGTACATATAAAAAGTGTTTGAGAGAAGAATGAGGAAAGTTTACTGGTTATCAGTTACTTTCCTCATTTT
>CAKQAD010000019.1 GCA_934215545.1 uncultured Prevotella sp. | reverse complement strand
AAGTGCGAGCAAGAGTGCATGATGGAAGCAAGCACCAAGCCGATAGAATATTTCGACGACGAAGAGCTCGATGCCTATCGTGGTATGTCGTCCGATGCCTACACCGATGCTGATGTGGAGCGCTTCTCGGAAGTGCTCTACACCATGCGTTCTGACGAAGTGGCTGCTTGGTGCCGAAGTCTTAACTTGCGCCATGTGAGTCTGCCCGACCAGCTGAAAGACGAGGTGGTGATGCTTATTAATGAGTCGAAAATGCAATAAAATGCCACCTAACAGAGTTATAATAAGGTGAGACAAATAAAATTCAGACATATACTACCACTGCTCATTGTAGCCACTATAATGGTTGCAACGGGGTGTTCTACGCAGAAAAACACTTCAGTAACACGCCGTTGGCATGCTTTTAAGGCACGTTACAACACCTATTTCAACGGCTCGCAAGCCTACATTGATGCCTCTCTTGAGAAGGAGGATGGCAATCAAGATAACTATACCGAGATGCTGCCACTCTATACCGTTGGCAATAAAAGCAGCAGGGAGATAGGCAAGGCCAACTATGAGCGTGCCATAGAGAAATGCCAGAAAACAATAAAGCAGCATAGTATAAAGCGCCGTCCTAAGTGGACCAAGTCGCGTCGCAAAACCGACAAAGACATAGAGTGGCTCTCGCGTCGAGAATACAACCCCTTCCTGTGGCGTGCATGGCTGCTCATGGGGCGCTCACAATTCTATAAGGGCTCTTTTGACGAGGCCGCCTCTACTTTTGCATATATGAGTCGCCTTTACAAAACTCAACCTGCCATATATGGCAAGGCCCGTGCATGGCTTGCCAAGAGCTATATTGAAGAAGGGTGGCTCTATGATGCTGAAGATGTGATTCGTGGCATGCAGCGCGATTCTATGCACTGGTCGGCACGCAAGGAGTGGGACTACACCTATGCCGACTACTACATCCATGCTCAGCAATACGACAAGGCGGTGCCCTATCTGCGCAATGTTATAAAGCACGAGATGCGTCGCAAGCAACGTGCCCGTGAGTGGTATCTCATGGGGCAGTTGCAGACAGCCCTTGGCAATAGGCAGGAGGCAATGAAGGCATTCCGCCATGTGATACGCTTGAATCCTCCCTACCAACTTGAATTCAATGCCCGCATATCCATGACCGAGGTGATGTCGGAAGGGCAGTCGCGTAAGATGATAGGTAAGCTGAAGCGTATGGCGCGCTCCGACAAGAATAAGGACTATCTCGATCAGGTGTATTATGCCATTGGCAACATATACATGGCGCAACGCGACACCATACAAGCCATAAAAGCCTATGAGCGTGGCGCAGCCAAAGCCACCCGTTCTGGCATAGAGAAGGGTGTATTGTTGTTGCGTCTTGGTGACATCTACTGGGATATGGAGCGATATAATGATGCACAGCGCTGTTATGGCGAAGCCATCGGACAGCTCGACAAGGAGCGTCCTGACTACGAGCAGCTGAGCAAGCGCTCTAAGGTGCTCGACCAGTTGGTGCCATATACCGATGCAATACATCTGCAAGACTCTCTGCAGGCGCTTGCCAAAATGAGCGAAGCCGACCGTAATGCAGCTATCGACCGCACTATTGAGGCTCTTAAAAAGAAGGAACGCGAGGAGCGTCGTGCTCAGGCTGAAAGGGCTGCCGAAGAGGCAATGCAGCAGAATGGTGGCAGCAACGTTGATAATAACAATGCCAGCAGCAACACCATGCTGCAGAATGGGCAGAAGTCGCTATGGTATTTCTACAATCCTATGGCAGTGCAGCAGGGCAAACAGACCTTCCAGAAACTTTGGGGTAAACGTGCCAATGTAGACAACTGGCAACGTGTAAATAAAACGGTGGTGGCATTCGAGAGTGCCGCCGAGCCAGAGATAACACAGGAGCAACGCGACTCCATATATCAGGCAGAACTCGCTGCTGACTCTATAGCCGCCATAGCCGACTCGGCACAAAACAATCCGCATCGCCGTGAGTATTACATGGCGCAGATTCCATTCAACCCTGAGCAAGTAAAGGCGAGCAATGAAATAATTGCCGATGGACTGTTCAATGCCGGTGTGATGTTTAAAGACAAACTCGACAATCTGTCGCTGGCAGAGAAAAATCTGCTGCGACTCACTGGCAGTTATGCCGATTTTGAGAAGACCGACGAGGCATATTATCATCTTTATCTGCTGTATATGCGCAAGCGTCAGGCGGCGGTGGCAAATACATATATCGACCGTCTGAAGCAGCAATATCCCAATAGCGACTGGACTACGCTTCTCTCCGACCCATATTTTGTAGAGAATGCTCGACTTGGAGTGCATATCGAAGATTCGCTTTATGCCGCTACCTATGCAGCCTTTAAGGCATCGCGCTACAATGAAGTGAGTGCCAATGTAGAAGTGTCGCAGCAGCGCTTTCCACTCGGTGCCAACCGCGATCGTTTTGTGTTTATCGGAGGTCTGGGCAAGCTAAACAATGGCGATGCCGACGGATGCCTCGCCGATATGAATAAGGTAGTGCTCGACTATCCGCAGAGCAAGGTGGCTGAGATGGCAGGCATGATAGTGAAGGGCGTGAAGGAGGGGCGCCGCCTGCGTGGTGGCAAGTTCGACCTTGATGGCATCTGGCAACGCCGCTCGGTGGTGCTCAACGAGGGCGACTCTACTGCAGCCCAGCAACTCACTGACGACCGTAATGCATCGTTTGTGTATATGATAGCCTATAAGCCCGACTCTGTAGACGAGAACCGCATGCTCTTTGAGTTGGCCCGTTACAACTTTACATCGTATATGGTGCGCAACTTCGATATTGGTGTCGAGGAGGTGGATGGCTTGCATCGTATGATGGTGAGCGGTTTCCGCAACTACGACGAGGTGTTGCAATATGCCCGTCAGCTGCAACGACAGACACATGTCATGCAGTTGCTTGGCAAGAGTCGCATACTGCTTATCAGCGAGCCCAACCTTGTGTTGTTGGGCCGACAGTATAGCTACGACGACTATGCCGAGTTCTATCGCCTGCACTTCGCTCCATTGCAGATAAGCACAGATCTATTGCTCGATATGCCAACTGAGGTGGCGATGCCCGATGAAAGGCGTCAGCGACCTGCCGATGCCGACGATTCTGATATTGACGACTCTGATGCTCAAAGCACTTCTACAACGATCAATACGTTTGTTGACGAAGAGCCTGAGGCATCGCAAAAGACAACATCTGCAACAGGCACTATTGATCTTGATGACGAGCCTGCTTCAGGTAGTTCGCAGCAACAAACAATTGTCAGTGTGCCAGATGTCGAAACGCCGCCATCGAAGAGCACTGAGCAGAACGCTGGCAGCGAAACCATCGTTATCGACGAACCAACGAAGCCTTCTACCAGTGAGACTGTAGTGCCTGGTGAGCCACAGTCTTCCGCCAGTGAGTCTACAGCAACGCCAGGCAGCGAAACAATCGTTATCGACGAACCAACGAAGCCTTCTACCAGTGAGACTGTAGTGCCTGGTGAGCCACAGCCTTCGACCGAAGATAAAGCTAAGGAGTCGAAACAGCTCGAAGACGAGTTCTACTTTGGTGATGAGCCTTCTGCTACAACAAAGGGCAAAAAACAAAATCAGCCGCAGTCGGTAGGCACCGACGATGAGTATTACGAGCTCGATGGTTTCTGATGATAGTATTATATAGATAATATTTGGCGACGCTGAAGCGCCGTCATACGATATGAACTTCAATGACAATACTGAAAAATATATGAACACAGGATTGCTATTATGGGTAGACGACGAGATAGAGTTGCTCAAGGCACATATTCTATTTCTCGAGAAAAAGGGCTATGAGGTTATAACCGTAAGCAATGGTACCGATGCCATTGAAGAATGTAGGCAACACACCTTCGACCTTGTGTTGCTCGATGAGATGATGCCCGGACTTACTGGTTTGGAAACTCTTCAGGTGATAAAGGAGATATTGCCTGCCACGCCAGTGGTGATGGTCACTAAGAGCGAGGAAGAGAACATCATGGACCAGGCCATAGGTTCAAAGATTGCCGACTATCTAATAAAGCCCGTCAACCCCAATCAGATACTGCTTACGCTGAAGAAGAATATTCACAAGAAGCAACTCGTGTCGGAGGTGACACAGAGCGGGTATCAGCAGAATTTCCAGGACATAGCAATGCAGATAGACGGCAGCCGTACCATCGACGATTGGAAGGATGTGTATCGCCGCCTTGTGCATTGGGAGCTGGCACTATCAGCTGCCGACTCAGCCATGGCCGATATGCTTCAGATGCAAAAAGACGAGGCCAACAATGCCTTTGCCAAATTCATCAAAAGCAACTATATCGATTGGGTGGCGCCAGGCAATGCCAACCGCCCCCTTATGAGTCCTGATATTTTCAAGCGCAAAGTGTTTCCTGAAATATCAGCTGGCAACAAAGTGTTTCTTATCGTCATCGACAATTTTCGCTACGATCAGTGGCGTGTGCTATCCGAGGAGATTGGCGACATGTTCGACATCGACGAAGACATGTATGTAAGCATTCTGCCCACTGCCACCCAATATGCCCGTAACGCCATTTTCTCCGGTCTCATGCCGCAGCAAATAGCGAAAATGTTTCCAGAGTTATGGGTCGACGAAGACGAGGATGAGGGCAAGAACCTCAACGAGGCGCCTCTTGTGCGCACCCAGATAGAGCGTTTCCGCAGGCACGACACCTTCTCCTATCACAAGGTAAACGATTCTGTGGGTGCCGACCGCCTGCTCGACCACCTTGGCGAACTGCAGAAAAACGATCTTAATGTGGTGGTTGTGAACTTCATCGACATGCTGTCGCATGCCCGTACCGAGTCGAAGATGGTGCGTGAGCTTGCCAATAATGAGTCGGCATATCGCTCCATCACCCTCTCGTGGTTTCGCCATTCGGTAATGGCCGACCTTCTGAAGGCACTCTCGCAAACCGATTGCAAGATAGTTATCACCACCGATCATGGCAGTATACGTGCTTCGAAACCAGTTAAGATAGTGGGCGACAGAAACACCAATACCAATCTGCGCTATAAGTTGGGCAAAAACCTCAACTGCCAGTCGAAGGATGTGTTTGTGATAAAGAATCCGCACGAAGCACAGTTGCCTGCGCCAAACATCAGCACATCGTATGTCTTTGCCACAGGCAGCACCTTCTTTGCCTATCCCAACAACTACAACTATTATGTGTCGTTCTATAAAGACACATTCCAGCATGGAGGCATATCTATGGAAGAGATGCTTATACCACTTATCACGCTTAGTTCAAGAAAGAAGTAAAAACAAAACAACTATATAATATGGAAATTAAAATCACTTCGCTGGCAGATATCAATGATGCCGCCAAGACCTTTGTCAACAATATGGGCAGTGGCAAAGTGTTTGCTTTTTACGGCAAAATGGGAGCCGGCAAAACCACATTCATCAAAGCCATTTGCGAGCAGTTGGGTGTTGACGATGTAATTACATCGCCCACCTTTGCTATTGTGAACGAATATCAGTCGGCCACCACTGGCGACAGCATCTTTCATTTCGACTTCTATCGTATAAAAAAACTAGAGGAAGTCTATGATATGGGTTATGAAGACTATTTCTATGGAGGCTCAGTGTGCTTCTTGGAATGGCCGGAACTCATAGAAGAACTGTTGCCAGAAGATGCTACAAAGGTTACAATCGAAGAGACAGCTGATGGCTCACGTGTAGTGCGCTTCTAATCTTCGTATATCAAGCATACATCAACATTCACCATAAACAATACATCTATGAAAGAATTGAAAGGTACAAAGACAGAGAAGAACCTCATGGAGGCTTTCGCTGGTGAGTCGCAGGCTCGCAACAAATACACGTATTTCGCTTCAAAAGCCAAGAAAGAAGGCTTTCAGCAGATTGCAGCTCTCTTTGAAGAGACTGCCAACAACGAGAAGGAACATGCCAAGATGTGGTTCAAGCTTCTTGAAGGTGGAGCAGTGAACGACACCATGTCTAATCTCCGTGCTGCTGCCGAGGGCGAGAATTATGAGTGGACCAATATGTACGACCGTATGGCTAAGGAAGCAGAGGAGGAAGGATTTCCTGAGATTGCTGCCAAGATGCGCGGTGTGGCTGAGATAGAGCGTCATCATGAGGAGCGCTATCGTAAGCTTCTAAAGAACATAGAGGATGGCATCGTGTTTTCTCGCGATGGCGACACAGTATGGCAGTGTCGCAACTGTGGCCATATCGTAGTGGGCAAGAATGCCCCTGAGGTATGTCCGGTGTGCGACCATCCGCAGAGCTATTTTGAGGTTAGAGCCGAGAATTGGTAATTGGCAGTATCGATAGTAAAGAATAACCAGTGGATGTTCTGCTGTTATTCGGAATAATCGTAATAAAAAAGTATCTCTATATAAAAGTAGCGAAGATGCTACTTTTATATAGAGATACTTTTTTGTTTCTTGATAATCTATTATGTTTATCCCAAATCTAATGACTGATTGGCTTTATTTCAGCTGCAACTCCACGGGGCAATGGTCGCTACCGAATATTTCGGTGTGTATGGCTGCAGTGCTGAGGCGTTGCTTGAGTCGTTCCGACACAATAAAATAGTCGATGCGCCAGCCAGCGTTCTTCTCTCTTGCCTTGAATCTGTACGACCACCACGAGTATGTCTGTTCGTCGGGATGCATCGTTCTGAAAGTGTCTACGAAGCCATTGTTCAGCAGTGTAGTCATCTTCTGTCGTTCCTCGTCGGTAAATCCGGCATTCCGACGATTTGTCTTCGGATTTTTCAAGTCGATTTCTTCGTGTGCCACGTTAAGGTCGCCACACACTACAACTGGTTTTTGGGCATCGAGCTTCTTAATGTAGTTAAGGAAGTCGTCTTCCCACAGCATGCGATAGTCGAGCCTGCGCAGCCCATCTTGCGAGTTTGGGGTATAGCATGTCACAAGGAAGAAATCGTTCATCTCGAGTGTTATCACTCGTCCCTCGTGGTCGTGCTGGTCTATGCCCAAGCCATACGTCACTGCCAATGGCGTGTGGCGTGTATATATGGCAGTGCCAGAGTAGCCCTTCTTCTCGGCATAGTTCCAATATGAGTTGTAACCAGGGAACTGCAAGTCGAGTTGTCCTTCCTGCATTTTTGTTTCCTGCAAGCAGAAGAAGTCGGCATCGAGAGTATTGAAAGCCTCTTCAAATCCCTTCTGCACGCAAGCCCTCAGGCCGTTCACGTTCCAAGAGATAAACTTCATAATTTATAATGACTTATAATGCAAACATTAGTTTGCATTGTTTGTTATCAAAATCTGCTGGAAGTAATAATTGTCGCGTCCTGCCTGCAGCAATGTCTTGTACGACGTTCCTTGCTTGTCGATGCCGATATGCGTCAGGCACATTGAGAATTCGAACTTGGCATCGCCAGTAGTCTTGGTGTAAGTGCCACCGAAGCTATTGTTGTCGAAGATGAAGTCCACCTTATGGTCTTCGCCCTCATAGTTCAGTGTTTGACTTATTACCATTGGTGCCACGAAGAACATCTTCTGTGTGTCGGTTATGTATCCCCATGTAGGAATACAGTAATAGCACTTTATGTTAACCAATGCCTCGCAACTCTTGATAGCCTGCTGCAGTGCTCGCATAGTGTTAGCTGTTGGCGAGAGGTCTGTCTTCTTGACATTTATTGCAGAGTCGAGCTTGCACACCGGGAAGGTGTTGAGAGTTATTGTAGAGTCGGTGCGTACTGTCCATGATGTCACCTTCACCGAGTCGTATTTCACGATGTTGTTGTTAGTTCCGGGATAGTAGAGGCGCGTTTTGCCAAAGTAAGTACCCTTCATAGCTGCCTGTTGCTGATACTGCTCATCGAGTGTCAGAATGCGTGATGCAGCGCCGTTGTCATCGTCGTCGTTAAGGCATGATGTGAATGTGAATACTGATGCTATGCCGATCATCAGCAAAAAGAATAGCGATTTTTTCATGTCTTCTAATATTTATTATTTGTTATCACTTCAAATATAGCACGAATAATGTTTTATAAATTATTGTGTATGAGGTTCATAAACTCCTGTCGTGTCTTTGCCTGTTCGAAGGCACCCGAGAAGTTGCTTGTCACCGTTATGGAGTTTTGCTTTTCCACGCCACGCATCTGCATGCACATGTGTTTTGCTTCCACCACAACCATTACTCCAAGAGGGTTGAGTGTGCTTTCAATACATTCTCTTATCTGTTGTGTCAGTCGTTCCTGCACCTGCAGTCGGTGTGAGAAAATGTCTACCACTCGTGCTATCTTGCTCAGCCCAGTGATATATCCGTTTGGTATATATGCCACATGAGCTTTTCCATAGAAGGGCAGCATGTGATGTTCGCATAGCGAGAAGATGTCGATGTCCTTCACCACCACCATTTGGTCGTAGTCTTCTTTAAACAGCGCATCGGTAAGCACCTTGTGTGGGTCTTGCGAGTAGCCCCTTGTGAGCACCTGCATGGCCTTTGCCACCCGCATAGGTGTCTTTATCAATCCTTCTCGGTCCACATCTTCGCCGAGCAATGTCAGTATGCTTTTATAGTGTGAGGCAAGCTCGTCGAGTCCCTCACGATATTCTGGAGTTATCATTTTTGATTTTTGAGTTTTGAATTTTGAGATGCGCCGTGGGCGCAGTTTTGAATTTTGAATTTTGAGTTTTGAGTTGTTGCCTTCGGCAATTTTGAGTTATTCAGTTTTGAATAAGATAGGCTGCGCCTCAGCAATTAAAGCAAGCTTTATTGCCTTCGGCTTGCACTATCTTTGAATTTTCGCTGTTTGCGAGTTTTGAGCTGCGAATTCATAATTCAAAAATGAATAATTCAAAATGCGCGAAGCGCACAACTCAAAATTCAAAATTCAAAACTCAAAACTCCTAATACGCCACAGTAATTTTTCCGCTCACTATGCAAGCTTGGCTATATCCCATCTTCTTCACCTGTGCGAGTATGGCGCTTGCCTCTTCGTAGGTGCGGTAGTTGCCCATGCGGCATATCCATCGTGGTGAGTAGAAATGCACATATACGGGGTGTGTTGGAAACGCCTTCTTTATGGAGTTGCCAACGTTCTGCGCTTTAATTTTGTCGTTGCGCGAGTTGCCACCTGCATATATCTGCACTCTATATCCGTTGACCTTATAGCTTCGTCGCATCATTTTGTGCTGCCCTGTCTCGGTGTTCTGCTGCCCCTCGTCGGCGGTCTGCCCATCAGCAGCATTTGTAGGGTGCTGGCTTGTGGCTGCCGGGTGCCTTGTTGTGGCCTGCGAGTGTGCATTGCCAGTAGCCGAGTGTGCATTGCCAGCAGTCGGGTGCAGGCTGCCGGCTGTGTGCTCGCTGGCTGCAGTATGCTGATTGCTTGGTGCAGGCTCCTTCTTTTTGGTGCTTATATCTGCCTCGTCTATTATCTTTGTTATTTCGCTACTCTGTGTCACGGTCACGCTGGCAGCGCCTTGCTTTTTCTCTTGAAGGTGTTGCGTGTAGGATTGTGCATTGGCGTCGACTGTGATGCAGATAGCAAGGCTTGCCATCAGCAGCAATCGTGTGATGTATGCTTTCATTCTAAAGGTCTCAAATAAAACTCCAACACTCCAGGTTCCTTTTATTAGAGCCTGGAGTGTATAGAGAGTGTGTTGTGAGTTGTGTTTCAATTACTTTTTCCAAGCGTCGATGATGCCCTTGAAGTCGGCGCACTTGAGTGAAGCGCCACCGATGAGTCCACCGTCGATGTTAGGCTTAGAGAAGAGCTCAGGAGCGTTGCTTGCCTTGCAGCTTCCACCATAGAGTATAGAAGTGTTCTCAGCAGCCTCGTTGCCATACTTCTCTGCTACGATAGAGCGGATGTATGCGAGCATTTCCTCTGCCTGGTCAGATGTGGCAGTCTTGCCAGTGCCGATGGCCCAGATTGGCTCGTAAGCGATGATGATGTTCTTCCAAGCCTCTGCGTCGAGGTGGAATACAGAACCCTCGAGTTCAGCCTTGACAACCTCGTTCTGCTTCTCTGCCTCGCGCTCTTCGAGAGTCTCACCGCAGCAGAAAATCACCTTGAGTCCGTTCTTGAGAGCCAGGTCGGTCTTCTCCTTGAGAATTTCGGCTGTCTCGCCATAGTACTGGCGGCGTTCAGAGTGGCCAAGGATTACGTATTGAGCACCAGTGCTCTTAACCATTTCTGCCGACACCTCGCCAGTGTAAGCACCCTTCTCCTTGTCGGCGCAGTTCTCAGCACCAAGACCCACTACAGTCTGGTCGAGCTCAGCAGCTACAGAAGCCAGGTGAATGAAAGGAGTGCAAATAACTACATCGCAGTTAGGCTTGTCAGCCACGAGAGCTGCGTTGATTTCCTTGGCGAGAGCCACGCCATCTTGCAGGTTCATGTTCATTTTCCAGTTGCCTGCTACAATTTTCTTTCTCATTTCTTTTTTTGTTTTTGAAAGTTTTGGATATTCTGTTATATGTTTTTTTCTTTTAATCCATTTTGTCCATGCCCACAACCTGTCGGCAATGGTCAGCAGCGCCAGTGGCACCAAGAATGTCAGTGCTATCATCAGCATGCTACTTGCTGTCCCTGGTCGGTCTTGTGCCAAGATCTCTGTGTCGGTGGCGTTTGGCAGAGCGTTGTGGCTCCACTTGTTTACTATGGTGCCGGCTTTCAGCAGCAGCAGTCCAGGGTTAGAGCGAATAATCGTCTTCAGCGTGGTCTCGTCGGTGTTGCAGAAGTCATATTCTGCTCCCGTCATATCCTGCCATCGGGCAATGTCGTCGGTTCCCGATGCTGTGAGGCAGTAGAACGGAATGTCGTGCTCTTGCGCATACTCGTAGATGCGGTCTATGCGTCCGAAGTTGCTGTCGTCGGCCACCGCCAGGTTTGGCGATATCAGCAAGAAGGTGTAGCCCTTGCGTGTCAGCACGCTATCGGTGATGTCGCAGCCATCGCTGGTGCGTGCAATGCTGAAGTCGTGTATCGGCGGTTCGTAGCCAGCCTTTGTCTGTATTGTCTTCGAGTCGACGAATGTCCATGTAGAGTCGGGATAGTTGTCGATGGTAAACTCGCGTGTCTCGCCGCCCTTTGTCAGAATGAATGTCGTTTCAAACTCTGGCTCGGGCGCTCCCTCAGGCATCTCCATCGATTTCTTTATGTTCGTTCCAATGCTGTAAGGCCTGAAGTCGATAAGCGGCAGGTAGTACAGGCAGTAGATGCTTGTGCCCAGCACCCACACCACGGTATAGTTGCACACCAGCCACTGGTTGGCTTTCGATATCAGCCGTGGCATTGCCAGTGGCCATCGGGCTGCCAGCAACGCACACGCCAGCAGCACAATGTTCTTCAGCAGAGAGGCCCCATTGCTAAGCGTTATGGCATCGCCGAAGCATCCGCAGTCTTTCACTGGGTCGGCAATGTAAATCCATACAGTAACGATGGTCATCATGGTCATGAATGCCACCGCCATCTTCGACACCAAGCGCCGCCTGATGGCAAAGAGCATCAGCACACCCATGCCAAATTCCAGTGTCGCTAGGCCTACTGCCGCCACCAATAGCAGCCAGTCGGGAGTCCATTGCTGGCATCCCATTGCCACAGCATAGTCCTTTAGCTTATATAGCGTGCCCAAGGGGTCGATGGCTTTCACACACCCCGACACTATGAAGGTTAGCGCCAGACACAGCCTCGCAATGTTCACCGCTATGAAGGTGAGCCTATTCCTGCTCTTGTTCATGCATCTTGATAACACCGAAGCAAGCATAGTTTATTATATCCATATAGTTGGCGTCGACACCTTCCGACACCAATGTGTCGCCCCCTAAATTCTCTATTTCCTTCACTCTTTGTATTTTGGTGAGTATGAAGTCGGTGTAGCTGCTTATGCGCATGTCGCGCCACGCCTCGTTGTAGT
Organism: uncultured Prevotella sp.; assembly: GCA_934215545.1. Classification (GTDB taxonomy): domain Bacteria; phylum Bacteroidota; class Bacteroidia; order Bacteroidales; family Bacteroidaceae; genus Prevotella. Next base: position 14,099 of record CAKQAD010000019.1, on the reverse strand, counting down.
CGTGGTTTTTGCGCAACATCAGTTGCAGGCATTCCTTTGCATGCTCGTCGTACATCGCCATGGCTTGCTCCGGAGTCACATCCACCGTGTCGGCATATCCGTGCTTCAGCTGTATCAGTCCCACGATGCCATAGTTTATCAGGGCTATGAATTCGGGCAATATGCCCTCGCCTACGAGCGATTCTCCCGTAGTTTCGAGCGATCGTATGCGCTTTGCCTTTATAAAGAGCTGGTCGGTGAGCGATGCAGGTCGCAGTATGCGCCACGAAGCACCATAGTCGTGCAGCTTCTTTTCGAACAGCGTGCGACACTCCTGCATCGCCTCGCCAAACTGACGTTCTGTTTTGTTAAAGTCCATATTCGGCACAAAAGTAATAATTTATTGTGATATAGCCAAACAGCTATTTCTGTTTCTGCCTGATGTGTATCATTCTCACCACTCCGCACATGGCCTCATAGCGTGCTTTCAGCGAGTCGCATTTTGCCTGTAGCATGTTGCGGTGGAGTAGTGTTGCAGCCGTGTCGCGCCGGGCAATAGTCTGTTGCAGCATTATGTCTGTTGCCGCCACATCTGCCTGCGCCATTTTTAGCGAGGCGTTCTGCCACACTGTTAGAGCGGTTTTGCGGGCATCCACTGCCATGGGGTAGCGTTCGCGCAAGGCAGTAATAGAGTCGAGAGTCTCTCTATATTTTCCTTGGCTATAGAGCATGTTGATTTTTTCGAGCAGGGGTGCTGCCTTCTCGTCTTCGGTTTTGGCGCACGACGCCAATATTAATATAATAGTTAAAAGCCAGAAATATTTCATTGCATCGGCAAAAGTACAACATTCCGCTATCACAGGGCGATGAACCCTTTTTATTTTAATAAATTTTATGAGATAATGGAGGGGAAGGGGAGGGGGATTGCTTTAATAACGATGAAAATCAATTGCTTTAACCCCAATTGGTTATTAGGTTTCAATTCTTGCCAGGATGCCTGCCATTCAGAATTCTATAAAGGCACCTTTTAAATATAGAAGCAGCACCCTTTTAAAAAGAAATAGCAGCCCGAAGGCTGCTATCGGAGTAGTGTCGAGAAGGTCTTGCTCCCAAGGTATACCACCCGCTGGTCATTACTGACGTGGCAAATATACGCAAAATATATAATTCTGCAAAGGAAAAACAAAGAAATATATGAATAATGGTGTTTCGATGCTCTTGACGATTCTTTGTACGCTTTAAAAAAGCACTGCCATATACAATAAAACAATGTCGATGGCGTTTATTATACTATATAATAACGTTATTTTATAAGATGATAGACTATATAAAAGGCCAATTGGCAGAGCTCACGCCGGCGCAAGCCGTTATAGAAGCCTATGGCGTGGGCTATGCTCTTGGCATCTCTCTGAACACCTACGAAGCCATACAGGGCAAAGGGGAGGTGAAGCTCTTTGTGCACGAATCGCTTGTTGCGGGTGGTCGTGACGACTCTTACACGCTCTTTGGCTTTGCCTCGCATCAGGAGCGCGATCTTTACCGCCTGCTTATAACAGTGTCGGGCGTGGGTGCCAACACCGCACGCATGATTCTGTCGGCTGCCTCGCCATCAGAGCTGGCTGGGGCTATAGCGCAGGGCAACGAGCGCCTGCTGAAAGGCGTGAAGGGAATAGGGCTGAAAACGGCGCAACGCATAATTGTAGACCTGAAAGATAAGATTGTGCAGTTGGGCATTGCCCAGCAACTGCCTGCCAGCGGTGGCGGCACCACCAGCACCGTGCCATCGGATGTGCGCGACGAGGCAGTGGCGGCGCTCACTATGCTCGGATTTTCGCCAGCACCATCGGCAAAGGTGGTTACAGAGCTGCTCACTGCCGATGCCACGCTGCCAGTGGAGCAGGTGGTGAAGCTGGCGCTTAAGCAAATAAAGTGAGTTTTGAGATGCGCCGTGGGCGCAGTTTTGAGTTTTGAATTTTGAGTTGTTGACTTCGGCAATTTTGAATTTATCAATTTTGAGTTATGAATTCGCAGCTCAAAACTCGCAAACAGCGAAAATTCAAAATTCAAAAATCGCAGGCGAAGCCGAGAATAATTCAAAACTCAAAATTCAAAATTCAAAATTGCAGCTCCGCTGCATCTCAAAACTCAAAGATAGTGCAAGCCGAAGGCAATAAAGCTTGCTTTAATTGCTGAGGCGCAGCCTATCTTATTCAAAATTCAAAACTCAAAAATGCGCCCACGGCGCACAATTCAAAATTCAAAATTCAAAACTCAAAACTCACAATTGAATAGCATATTCAACATATTACGACGATTGTGCGGTAGGCTGCCTCGCCTATCGGCGGCAACGCTCGCTGCTGTGGCTTTTCTTGCTACAGCAGTGGCATCGTATGCCCTCACCGCTCCGATGATGCAGTCGCGCCGCACCATTAAGTTGCCGTCGCGCCGCACTGCCGACACCATGAAGGTGAAGGCGCAGCCCACCATACACTCCACCGACACCATTCCCGACTCGCTGCTGCACCCACGCTGGAAGATACAGCGCACACTACCCATCACCCTCGACGACCTCGACCAGGGTGCTGCCGACCTGCGCCGCCCCGACAACCTTAAGCAAGACGTGCAATATAACGACTCGCTCGACCGCTATGTCATTGGCTCGAAGATAAGCCAATCGTATATCAATGCACCGGTGATGATGACCACCGAGGAGTATATGAAGTGGAGCGAGAAGCGCATGATGAGCGACTTCTTCCGTAAGAAGAACGACGAGATATATCAGGCAAAGGGCAAGGAGAAGTTCGACTTCACCGACATGCACTTCGACCTCGGTCCGGCAGAGAAGATATTTGGTCCTGGCGGCGTGCGCATAAAGACGCAGGGCTCTGCCGAACTGAAGTTTGGCGCCACAATGAAGAATATCGACAACCCATCGCTGCCCATACGCAACCGCAAGACCACTACGATGGACTTCGACGAGAAGATCAACATCAACATGAATGGTAGGGTGGGCGACAAGGTGAATATGAACCTCAACTACAACACCGACGCCACATTCGACTTCGATGCCCAAAGCCTCAAGTTGAAATATGATGGCAAGGAAGACGAGATTGTCAAGCTCATAGAGGCTGGCAATGTGTCGTTTCCCAGCAATTCGTCGCTGGTGAAGGGCGCCTCGTCGCTATTCGGCTTCCGCACCGACCTGCAGTTTGGCAAGCTGAAGCTGCAGATGGTGGCTTCGCAAAAGAAGTCGAGCTCAAAGAGCGTGTCGTCGAAGGGTGGAAAGCAGTTCACGCCCTTCGAAATCGATGCCGCCAACTACGAGGAAAACCGCCACTTCTTCCTGTCGCAATATTTCCACGACCGCTACGATGACAACATGCGCACACTGCCCAACCTTACATCGGGAGTGAGCATAAACCGTGTGGAGATATGGGTCACCAACAAGTCGGGAAGCACCAGCAACACCCGTAACATCATTGCACTCACCGACCTCGGCGAGAACAAGGCCGTGTCGAACCAGATGTGGGGCGTGGCAGGGCAGCCAGTGCCATGCAACGCCGCCAACTCCGAGTATGGTGCCATGACAACGCAATATGTCGAGGCACGCAACATCGACCAGACATCGTCGGTGCTCGATGCTATTCCAGGCTTTGTGGGCGGTAGCGACTATGAGAAGCTCGAGAAGGCACGTCTGCTCAACTCTTCAGAATACACCGTCAACCAATCGCTGGGCTATGTATCGCTGAAGACATCGCTGCAGACCGACCAGGTGCTTGCTATAGCCTACGAATATACCTATGGCGGCACCACCTATCAGGTGGGCGAGTTTGCCAGCGACGTCACCGACACCAGCAAGGCACTGTTCGTGAAGTCGCTGAAGAACACCAGCAACAACCCAAAGCAAGGCAACTGGGGCTTGATGATGAAGAATGTGTACTACCTGGCATCGTCGGTGGAGCGCGAGAAGTTCCGCCTCGACGTGAAGTATCAGAGCGACACGGCAGGCGTGTATCTGTCGTATCTGCCAGAGCCGCAGGTAAAGAGCCAGACACTCATAAAAGTGCTCGGTGCCGACCGCCTCGACAACAACAACAAGGCACACTCCAATGGCTACTTCGACTTTGTCGAGGGCTACACCGTGTCGAATGGTCGCGTGTTCTTCCCAGTGGCAGAACCCTTTGGCAAGCACATCTACAACTATCTGGTGCAGCGCGGCGTGCCTGCCGACAAGGCACTGAAATATGCCTACACCGAACTCTACGACTCTACAAAGACCGTGGCAAAGCAGATAGCCGAGAAGGATAAGTACATGCTCAGCGGACAGTTTCGTGGCACATCGGCCAACATCATACAGCTCGGCTCCTACAACATCCCGCAGGGCTCTGTGGTGGTAACGGCAGGCGGAGTGACGCTTGCCGAGGGCACCGACTACTCTGTCGACTACTCTGCCGGTGAGGTGACCATTCTAAACCAAAGCATTATCGATGCCGGCACAGCAGTGAATGTGTCGCTCGAGAGCAACACCGACTATGCACAGGAACGCAAGACGATGTTTGGCGTCAACTGGGAGTACGACATCTCCAAAAACTTCCAGCTGTCGGGTACACTCCAGCACCTATCCGAACAGCCACTCACCAACAAGGTGAATATGGGCTCCGAGCCGCTCAACAACACCATCTGGGGCCTCAATATAAACTGGAAGAAGGAGAGCCAGTGGCTCACCAATATGCTCGACAAGCTGCCATTCCTGCACCTTACACAGCCATCGTCAATATCGTTCAGCGGCGAGTTTGCACAGCTCATTGCCGGACAGAGCAGCGGCACACAAGACAACGCATCGTATATCGACGACTTCGAGAACACCAAGAACACCATCGATGTGAGCACCCCAACATCGTGGGTGATATCAAGCGTGCCATCGATGTTCCCAGAGTCGGCCGACAAGGCCACACTGAAGTCGGGCTTCAACCGATCGCGCATGGCATGGTACACCATCGACCCGCTGTTCACACGCCGCTCGTCGTCGCTCACACCAGGCCACATCAAGAGCGACCTCGACCAGCTGTCTAACCACTATGTGCGCGAGGTGTATGTTAAAGAGCTGTTCCCCAACCGCGACCAAAGCTCCTACAATGGTGCCACATCGACACTCAACGTGCTCAACCTTGCCTACTATCCCAACGAGCGTGGACCATACAACTTCAACCCCGACCTGGCGCCCGACGGAACACTCAACAATCCGCAGCAGCACTGGGGAGGCATGATGCGAAAACTCGACACCAACGACTTCGAGGCTGCCAACATAGAATACATAGAATTCTGGATGCTCGACCCATTCATCTACACCCGTGAGCAAGGCACCGCATCCGACCATGGTGGCGACTTCTACATAAACCTCGGCGAGATGAGCGAGGACATTCTGCGCGATGGAAAGAAATACTACGAGAGCGGAATGCCCGTCGACGGCTCGCAAAGCTTCACAACAACACAGTGGGGAAAGGTGCCCAACCAAGCCACCGTAACCTACGCCTTTGCCACAAGCAAGGGCGCCAGAGCATTGCAGGATGTGGGCTACAACGGACTGAACAATGACGAGGAACGACAGTGGGAGTCGTATCAGGAATTCTTGCGCGAAGTGCAGGGCAAGGTGAACCCCGCCGTTTGGGACAGCATCTGGGCCGACCCTGCCGGCGACGACTATCACTACTTCCGTGGCACCGACTACGACAATATGCAGGCATCAATACTGCGCCGATATAAGTATATCAACAACCCACAGGGCAACTCGCCCGATAGCGACTCGCGAACCGAGAGCTACGACACATCCTATAAGTCGACGCCCGATGTGGAGGACATCAACCAGGACTATACGCTGAACGAATACGAGAAGTATTTCCAATATCACATCTCTGTGCGCCCCGAAGACCTTGAGGTGGGACGCAACTACATCGTCGACAAGCGCACTGCAGCACAGAAGCTGCGCAACAACAAAACGGAGACAGTGTCGTGGTATCAGTTCCGCATACCGCTGCGCGAATATCAGAAGCGGGTGGGCTCTATCAACGACTTCACATCAATGCGCTTCATGCGTATGTTCCTTACCGGATTCAAGCACCCAGTGGTGCTACGATTCGGCACCCTCGACCTGGTGCGTGGAGAGTGGCGCGTATATCAGCAAAACCTCGACAACTCCGGGTCTACATCAGGCAAGATGGCTGTCAGCGCCGTCAACATCGAAGAGAACAACGACAAGCAGCCCGTGAACTATGTGCTGCCTCCAGGCATAACACGAGGCAACGACCCCACACAGCCACAGCTGGTGGAGAACAACGAGCAGGCACTTGCCATGACTGTGCAGACACTTGGCACCGGCGAGTCGAAGGCGGTGTATAAGAACACATCGCTCGACATGCGCCAGTATAAGCGCCTGCAGATGTATGTGCATGCCAATGCCATGGAGCCTAACACCACAAATCTGCAAGACGGACAGCTGGCAGTGTTCATACGTCTCGGCTCCGACTACAAGAGCAACTACTACGAATACGAGATTCCACTGAAGCTCACCGTGCCAGGGCAGTATAGCCGCTACTCGTCTAACGACGCATGGGCGGTGTGGCCCAAGGAGAATATGCTCGATATAGCTCTCTCCAAACTCACCGGACTCAAGAAGGAGCGCAACAAGGCTAAGGCACTCGGACAGGCATCATACAATCGTGTGTACTCCGCCTACGACTCCGACAACCCCAAGAACAAGATATCCATCATGGGCAATCCTACGCTGGGCGAGGTGAAGACCATGGTGATAGGCGTGCGCAACAATGCCGGCGAGGTGAAAACCGGCGAGGTGTGGGTGAATGAGTTGCGACTCAAGGAATTCAACAATTCCGGCGGTTGGGCAGCGCAGGGCAACCTCAACCTACAGCTTTCCGACCTCGGCACCGTCAACGTGCAGGGACGCTACACCTCGGCAGGCTTCGGCGGACTTGAGGAGGGTGTGGCAGAACGCTCCACCGACAACTACTCCAACTACACCGTGACCACCAGCGTGGAGCTGGGTAAGTTCTTCCCCGAAAAGGCAAAGGTGTCGGTGCCACTCTACTACTCCGTGACGAAAGAGAAGACATCGCCTAAGTACAACCCCCTCGACTCCGATATGGAGCTCAAGGACGCACTCGACGCCACCGGCTCAAAACACGAGCGCGACTCAATAGAAAGCATTGCCGTGACAAAGGTAACGCAAACCAACTTCTCGCTGTCGAATGTGCGAGTGGGCATACAGAACAAACGACACCCAATGCCCTACGACCCTGCCAACTTCTCATTGTCCTACAGCCATAGCCATAGCTACACCACAGGCGAGACGACAGTCTATGAGAAAGAGGACAACTGGCGAGGAGCATTTGCCTACACATGGTCGCCAGTGTATAAACCCTATGAGCCGTTCAAGAAACTGCGCAGCCGCTCAAAATGGCTCGACCTGCCTAAGCGTATCGGACTGAACTGGCTGCCACAAAACGTGGCTTTCAACAGCGAGATAACACGAAGCTACTACGAACTGCAGGAGCGCGACATGGAGTCGACAGAAAACCAGAATCTGCCGCTCACCTTCTCGTCGCAATTCCTGTGGAACCGCGACTTCAGCATACGCTGGGATCTGACCAAAAATCTGCACATGAACTTCCAAAGTGCCACCAATGCAGAGATAGAACAGCCATACACACCAATCAACAAAGACCTCTATCCCGACAGCTACTCGGCATGGAAAGACTCTGTGTGGACGTCTATAAAGCACATGGGAACACCACTGAAGTACAACCAGAACTTCCAGGCATCCTACAAGCTGCCGCTCAACCTGCTGCCAGTGTTCGACTGGGTCAATGCCGATGCATCCTACAACGCTACCTATAGCTGGATGCGAGGCACCGACCTTGAAGACGGTACGGCTCTTGGCAACACCATTGCCAACAACCGACAGCTCAATGTCAACGGGCAGTTTAATATGGAGAAACTCTATAATCATGTGCCATTCCTGAAGAAGGCCAACGACCGATTCCGCCGCGACAACTCTGCTGCCAACAAGCGCAAGGCCGATGAGGCACGACGCAAGCGGGCAGAGCAGAAACGCAAGGCAAAAGAGGCTGCAAAAGCAAAGGATAAGGATGGCAAAGATGGCAAAGACGGCAAAGACGGCAAAGGCAAGACACCTGCCGACAAGAACGCCACCGGCGATGCCAAGCAGCTTGCCATGCTCCGCAATCAGTTGCCTAAAAACAAAAAGGCGTATGAACGCGAGGTGACGCTCATGCCCGACACCACAATATTTGTGTCGCACAACAAGCAGACAAAGCGCATCATCGTAACTGCAAAGACTGCCGATGGCAAGGCCTTCGAACTGAAATATCGTCGCACCGACAACAATACCATACGAATACTGAACAAGGTCGACTCTGCCACAAACATTAAGGTGTCGGTGGTGGCACGCAAGCCTCTCGAAGAGCTGGCGTGGTACAGATGGGCACAGTCGGCAGCACGATTCCTGATGATGGTGCGCAATGTTAATGTGAGCTACCGCAACCAATACTCTATGTCGTTGCCTGGATTCAAGCCAATGATAGGCAATGTGTTCGGACAGGGATCGGGCAATGGTCCGCTGTCGCCAGGACTCGACTTCGCCTTCGGATTCATCGGCGACTCCTACATTGAGAAGGCACGCGACAACGGATGGCTGCTCATGAACGACTCACTCGCTACACCAGCCACCACAAGTCGCACGGAAGACTTGCAGATACGAGCCACACTCGAGCCAGTGCGCAACCTCAAAATCGACCTCAACGCCAGTCGCACCGTCACCACATCGCGCTCTGTGCAGTATATGTATCAAGGCAACCCAACAACGCAGAGTGGCACATTCACCATGACTACAATGTCGCTGCGCAGCGCCTTCGAGGGTTCTGGCAATGCCGACAATGGCTATCATTCGGCATCGTTTGAGCGCTTCTGCAACTCGCTCGAAAGCTATCGACAGCGTGTGCAGGCACAATATGCCGGGGCAGTGTATCCGGCTGGCTCGCCATTGGCAGGACAAACCTTCGATGCCGCCAACGGCGGTGTCAACAAATACAGCTCTGATGTTATGGTGCCAGCATTCCTCGCTGCCTATACCAATATGGGCGGGGGCTCGCTGTCGATATTCCCATCGTTGGCACACCTGCTGCCCAACTGGACTATCAAGTATAGCGGACTGTCGAAGCTGCCGTGGTTCCGCGATGTGTTCAAGAGTGTCAACATCAACCACTCCTACAAGAGCATATATGCCGTAGGTTCCTACTCATCGTATAGCACATATATGGAGTATATGAATGGACTCGGATTTATCAACGACGCCACTACCGACATGCCAGTGCCCAACTCCATGTTCAATGTGTCGACGGTGAGCATAAACGAGTCGTTCTCGCCATTGCTTGGCATCGACTTCACGCTCAACAACAACATGACCATCAAGGCCGAATACCGACAGACGCGTGTGCTAAGCCTTAGCATGACATCAGTGCAGGTGAACGAGTCGTCGTCGCACGACTGGGTGATTGGCACAGGCTACACCATCAACAACCTCAACATCTTCGGCAGCGGCAACAAGCATCGCCGTGTAAAGCAGAAGGGCAAGGGTAAGGATGCCAATAAGTCAGCCAGCTCATCGTCGTCGCGATCAATCAATGGCGTGAACAACGACCTGCGCCTGCGCCTCGACCTAAGCCTACGTAAGCAAGCATCGATATGCCGCGACATTGCCACCATGACAAGCTCGGCAAGCAGCGGCAACACCGCTTTCAAGCTGTCGTTCTCTGCCGACTACACATTGTCGCGACTGCTCACCATGAGCTTCTATTACGACAGGCAGACCAACACCCCGTTGTTGTCGTCGAGCAGCTATCCTACAACCACGCAAGACTTCGGCCTAAGCCTGAAGTTCTCGCTCACGAGGTAGGGCAGGGGGCACAGTTTTAAATTTTGAGTTTTGAATTTTGAGTCGTTGCCTTCGGCAATTTTGAGTTTTTGAATTTTGAATAAGATAGGCTGCGCCTCAGCAATTAAAGCAAGCTTTATTGCATTCGGCTTGCACTATCTTTGAATTTTCGCTGTTGGCGCATTTTGGCTGCGAATTCATAACTCAAAAATGAATAATTCAAAATGCGCGAAGCGCAAAATTCAAAATTCAAAAATCAAAACTCTTAAGTCTTATCCCGATTTGGGCTTTAATGACCGATTTGGGTTTAAAACAACAATACGCCCTGCAATGGTTGCAGCATCAGAATTAATGCTATCCATTGCAGGGCGTATTGTATATGCTTTATCCGTAGATTTCAGAGAGGCTTTTGCCCCTTCTATTTCTTGTCGTAGGCGTGAAGCGGATAGTCGGTGGTGTAGTGCAGGCCGCGGCACTCCTTGCGTTCTATTGCCTGTCGGGTGATGAGATATCCCACGTTAATCATGTTGCGCAGCTCGCAGATGTCGCGGCTCGCCTTTACACGTTTAAACAACGCCTCCGTCTCTTCGTAGAGCAGGTCGAGGCGATCCCATGCACGCTTCAGGCGCAGGTCGGAGCGCACAATGCCCACATAGTTCGACATTATCTCGCCCACCTCCTTTATGCTTTGTGTTATGAGCACCTGCTCCTCGTTGGTCATGGTGCCCTCATCATTCCATTCAGGCACTTTGTCGTTGAAGTCGTAGTCGTCGACATGCAACAGCGAGTGTTTTGCTGCCGCATCGGCATACACCACAGCCTCTATCAGCGAGTTGCTTGCCAGGCGGTTGCCGCCATGCAGTCCGGTGCATGAGCACTCGCCGATGGCATACAGTCGCTCTATGCTCGACTGTGCGTTTAGGTCGACCTTTATGCCGCCACACATATAGTGGGCAGCTGGGCGCACAGGAATATAGTCGGTAGTGATGTCTATGCCTATTGTCTTGCACTTATGATAGATGTTAGGGAAGTGCTTCTTAGTCTGTTCTGGGTCTTTATGCGTCACGTCAAGACACACATGGTCGATGCCATGAATTTTCATCTCCTTGTCGATGGCTCTTGCCACGATATCGCGTGGAGCCAGCGACAGGCGTTGGTCGTATTTCTCCATGAACGACTCACCGTTGGGCAGTCGCAGAATGCCACCATAGCCACGCATTGCCTCGGTTATGAGGAATGCAGGGTGTGTCTCGCCAGGATGGTAGAGTGCGGTGGGGTGGAACTGCACGAACTCCATGTCCTTCACTGTGCCCTTGGCACGATACACCATTGCCTCGCCGTCGCCGGTGGCTATCACTGGGTTGGTGGTGGTTTGATACACTGCACCGCATCCACCGGTGCACATCAGCGTCACCTTGCTAAGATATGTGTCCACCTTCTGCGTGTCGGGGTTGAGCACGTATGCACCATAGCAGTTGATGTAAGGTGTGCGTCGAGTCACACGAGCACCGAGATGATGTTGTGTAATAATCTCCACTGCAAAGTGGTTCTCCTTTATGTCGATGTCCGGGCATGCTCGCACGGCAGCCATCAGTCCGCGTTGTATCTCTGCTCCCGTATCGTCGGCATGGTGCAGTATGCGGAATTCCGAGTGTCCGCCTTCGCGGTGCAGGTCGAAGTCGCCATTCTCCTTACGGTCGAAGTTCACACCCCATTTCACGAGTTCCTCTATCTGTGCCGGTGCATTGCGCACCACCTGCTCCACGGCACGGCGGTCGCTGATAAAGTCGCCGGCAATCATAGTGTCCTCTATGTGCTTGTCGAAATTGTCTACTACGAGGTTGGTAACGGAAGCAACGCCTCCCTGTGCAAACGAAGTGTTTGCCTCGTCGAGTGAGGTCTTGCATATCATGCATACCTTACCCTTGTGTGCTCGAGCCACTTTCAGAGCGTAGCTCATTCCTGCTACGCCGGCTCCGATAATAAGAAAGTCGTATTTGAAAACCATCTTTTCAATTATTTCTAAGATGCTGCAAATTTATACAAAAAAAAGAATACGCATTACATAAATGTCAATGTTTTTTTCATTATTCAATCTTGAAATGCAGAAAAAAGGTGGGGCTAATGGCTAATCTGACAAATGTATAGTTTTGTCGGATTAGCCTTAAATGTTTAAAGATTAAGATATCCCGACTTAATACAACGTGAGTTCGACGAAATATAAGTGTCTGAAAAATGGTGATTAGCGAAAAATGTTGTAACTTTAATGTGCTTAAAATCAAAAGTTTACAAACAATAATCGCTATGGTCACCGAAGACAAAGTTACTGAAATTTTCTGTATTGCGGATGACTTCTGCAAAGTTTTTGATGCCTAAATGGGAAAATATACCATAAAAATCAACACTAAACGTAGATATCATCGTGAGTTCACCATGTCAAAGGCGGAAATAATGGTTATCGTTATACTTTTCCACAATTCTGGCTTTCGTTGCCTGAAACATTTCTATAAGGAATAAGTATGTGTGCATCTTCGACATTTATTTCCAAATGTAGTGTCATATAACCGTTTTGTGAAACTTCAGAAGACCATTGCCATTCCGTTGGCCATTCTTAATAAAGAAGGTTCTTTGGGGAATATCAGACAGACTCTTGCTTAGAAAGATGACGATCATAGAGACGATTAACGATGAACTTAAGAACATAGCCCAGGTAGAACATTCCAGGCACAGATCATTCGATAACTTCATTGTCAACACTCTTGGAGCTTTGGCTACTTATCGTTTTTTCCTAAGAAACCAACAATTGCTGTTCAAAGGACAATAGATAGACAATTAACGTTATTCTAATTCGTCGAACTCACGTTAATCGTTAATAATAAGGTGGAAGCATCTTCTTTTATACAACTACTATAAGCGCCTATATAAAAAATAGCGAGAAATCCAAACAAAAATGAGGTAATCTCTAATTAATTTTTTAACTTTGCAAACAAATTAAGAGTACTATGGATATTAAGAAACATATTACGGTTTTGGGATTTGTTCCAAAAAACGGAACGAATGGCATTTATCATAAAATATATGTTGATTATGCCATAGAGATTGATTTTGAAAAACAAAGCATTAACTATGGTAGTGGTATTACTGCCGATAGTAAGACTACTCAAAATTTTTCTGATGCGGAAAATTTTGTAGTACTTGAGTGTGTTGATAGATTACTCACAAAAGGATATAAGCCTCAGAACTTAATTCTTGAAAAGACTTGGCCGTCAGGACACGGTACATCTGGACGATTGGATATTTGTGTTAATCGCGAAGATGGTACACCATATATGCTTATCGAATGTAAGACTTATGGCAAGGAGTACAATAAGGAGTTGGCAAAAATTCGTAAGGATGGAGGACAGCTATTTACTTATTTCCAATTATCTGGTGGTAAGGCTGATGTGCTAATGTTGTATACATCAGAATTGAAAGGAAATAAGTTTGTCTATGTTAACGAGATTATCAAGATAGAAGATGATTATCGCAATGGTGATGTTAAAGACATTTATGAAAAATGGAATAAACTCACTAAGGATAACGGTATCTTCGATTCTTGGGTGCAGCCATATAATTTTCAGAGCAAAGTTTTAACAAAAGAGCAGTTGAAGGAGATAAAAGCAGAGGATTCAAGTTTTATCTTCAATCGTTTTCTTGAAATATTGCGTCATAATGTAGTATCTGACAAGGGTAATGCTTTTAACAAGATATTTACACTATTCTTGTGCAAAGTCTATGATGAAACAACAACTGGAGAGGGTGAAGAGTTAAAGTTTCAATGGCTTGAGGGTCGAGATAATCACGTAGATTTCCAACTTCGCTTAACAGACCTTTATAGTAAAGGTATGAAAAAGTTCTTGGATAGAACTGTTAGTGACTTCAACAATGAGGATTTCGACAAGCGTTGTGCAAATTTAACACCAGAGACAAAACAATATCTTCTTAAAGAGGTAAATAAACTCCGTCTTGAAAAGAATAACGAGTTTGCAATCAAGGAAGTATATGACAATGCCTCATTTGAGGAAAATGCAAAGGTCGTAAAAGAGGTTGTAGAGTTGATTCAGGGATACAGAATCAGATACAACAAGCGACAACAATATTTGTCAGACTTCTT
>CAKQAD010000018.1 GCA_934215545.1 uncultured Prevotella sp. | reverse complement strand
TTATAGTGTGCAAGAAAATTATCGGGGTCGAGGTCGATGGCTGTATCATAGTCGGCCATGGTACCACGCAGGTTGTTGAGGTTGTAGCGGGCCAAAGCACGATTTACATAGTTGGCAACCATCTTCGGTTTCAAATGTATGGCACGGCTAAGATACTTGTCGGCATCAGCCCAACGCTGCCTTGATATGCCTATCATGGCACGCGATGTCCACGCATCGGCATCATAAGGGTCTACATCAAGACTCTTGTTGAGCCACGTGTCGGCTTTTAAGGTGTCGCCCTGCAACAGATACACCTGTGCTTTCAGCGAGTATGCACCGGCAAACGACTGCCATCGGTTCACGACAGTGTCGAGTTCCAACTGCGCACGATCATAGTCTTTATTCTCCATTCTGCACAAGGCTCTGTTATACCATGCGCTCTTGTTCTGCGTATTGATGCCGATAGAACGGTCGTAATCGGCAATGGCACCGCTGTAGTTATTCTGGCGAATGCGACAGAGTCCGCGCAACTCATACATATTATATATATAAGGATTGAGTGTGATGGCCTGTGACACATCGCTCTCTGCTCCTGAATAGTCGTCGAGATAGAATTTGGCAAGCCCGCGATAAAACCAAGGCTCATAAAGATAGGGCTTCGCAGAGAGCACTTGATTGAAATATTGTATAGAAAGCACATAATCCTCATAATACAATGCGCTCTGACCCGACGATAATAGTCGGTTGGTGTTGTATTGCGCAAACGTGCGCTGCAAAGGGCAGAGCACGAGCATTAAGAGGATTATGATATGCTTCATGTATATGCGATTATAACGCAAGTGTGTCTTATTTCTTCAAAAACTTGGTGCGGTAGGCACAACGGAACTTGCCAAGCAGCAGATTCTTGAGTTTGCCGCGAATCAGCTGACGACGCATTGGAGATATACGGTCGATGAACATCTTGCCTCCAAGGTGGTCGAACTCATGCTGCATAACGCGTGCCAAATAGCCTTCCACCCATTCGTCGTGTGGCTGGAACTGCTCATCGAGATATGTCACATGAATACGTGTAGGACGTGTGACACTCTCGTGAATGCCTGGCAGTGACAGACATCCCTCTTCCATTGTCTCCTTCTTCGACTCTTCGTCGTAGTCGAGGATATAAGGATTGATGAAGACATGACGATAGCCCTTATATTCGGGCATATCATCGCCAAGCACATCAAGGTCGATAACCACGAGACGGATGTCGAGTCCTATCTGCGGTGCAGCAAGACCGATGCCATCGCTCTCGGTGAGTGTTTCGAACATATTGGCAATCAGTGTCTGCAGCTCAGGATAGTCGGGGGTTATATCTTGTGCTTCTTTGCGCAGCACTGGCTGACCATAAGTGTAAATTGGTAAAATCATTCTTATAGAAAATGGTGTGTGATATAAAAGAATACAATCAGAGTCCCTTCATCCGCAGGTAGTCCTGCAAGATGATGGTGGCACTAATCTCATCGACAAGGGCTTTGTTTTGGCGGGCTTTTTTGCCAATGCCACTGTCTATCATAGTGCGGTGTGCAATGACCGACGTAAACCTTTCGTCGTAGAAGTCGACCGGAATGTCGGGACGATGTTTGCGCCAAGTGGCAACAAACTGCTTTACACGCGCCAAGTTCTCACTTGGCTGCCCATTTAGTTGGCGTGGTTCGCCCACTACAATGCGCTCCACCGACTCGCGAGACACGTAGTCGTCAAGATACTTAATCAGGTCGCACGTAGCAACTGTCGCCAATCCGCCAGCTATTATCTGCAGCGGATCGGTGACAGCTAAGCCAGTGCGTTTCTTTCCATAATCGATAGAAAGTATGCGGGCCACTTGTATGTATTTGTTTATGCTACTTTATTGTTACTTCTGATAGAGCAACCATGCGTCAGGATACTGTCCGCGGAGCTGGTTGCGCGACTGTGCAGCCTCTGCCTTTGTGGCAAATGTTGATGCAACAACACGATAGAGATTGCGCTGACTGTTGTACACCACGCGTGAGCTGTAGCCGGCAGAACGGAGCTGCTGAGCCTGACCTTCTGCATTAGCACGCACTGAGAATGAGCCTACTACTACACTGAAGTTGCTCAAGCCCTCACCGCTAACCACAGAAACGTCCTCAGAACGCACTGCTACATTGTCGGTATTGTCAAGAACAGTTGTTTCATTGGCAGGCTTCTCCACGATAGGAGCCACCACTGGAGCCTCTTCAATAATTTGTGTTGGCTGCTGCTCGGCAGGCTGTTCCTGCTTTGCCTGTGCCTTGTCATAAGCCTTTTTGTAAGCACTCTCGCTCGACTTGCAGCTTGCAAAAGCCAATACTACGCCTACACTGGCGCACAATACCATAGTCTTTTTCATATTCAAATAAGTTGTTTTGTTGTTATATATTCTGTTTGTTTATAAGCGTAATTGTCACTATTATATGCATCATGAGCACGCATGCGTACATAAATCAATGCGAAATTACAAAATATTTGGCATTTTCGGCGACTCACCCACATAAAGTTTGTTAAATACCTGCATCGCACTCTACAACCCTATCTCGCCGCTGCACAAGCTTTTAGAGTATTTAACATAAAAACATCAGACAAAACATTGACATTCCGAAAATAATTGGTATATTTGCTCATGATAAAAGCAAAGGCGACACACAATGCAAATGTGCGGTTGCCAATGCAACTAACCATATTCTATAACTTAAAATTATTACAACATGAAAGCATTAGGTTACATTGGAGCTTTTCTCGGTGGAGCAATAGCCGGAACAGCATTAGGAATTCTTTTGGCACCAGAAAAAGGTAGCGAGACACGTACAAAGATAGGCGATGCAGTTGATGAGTTCTGCAAGAAGCACAACATCCGCGTAAGCCGCAAGGATAAAGAAGATCTCGTTGACGATCTCTCAGATGCTACTGACAACTTTGAATAACAGCAAACTGATTGGTTAAATGTTTTCAACCGACAGAAACATAGAGACAATAGCGCAACTAGTTGAATCTTTCAAACATTACATCGGGCTTCAATCGAAATATGTGAAGCTCGATGTAATTGACAAGATAGTGCGCTTGCTTACCGTCCTCGCAATGGTGGTGGTGCTGTCGTTGTTGTTGTTTCTCGGTCTTATATACCTATCATTTGCAACTGCCTACGCCCTTGCGCCAACGATTGGCACTGCTTGGGCATTTGTCTGCGTAGCAGGAGCACACTTTTTTATGCTCGTATTATGCTTCGTGTTCAGAAAGAAATGGATAGAACGACCGCTCGTGAGATTTTTGGCAAACTTGCTGATGCAAGAATAGAATACAAAAAACAGTCAAAAACACTTTTGTGAGCTATTAACAAATCGTAGGTTATGACACAGAACAGCGAAAACGGCAAAAGACATTTCAATACGCTCAACGATATTAGGGATTACAAGGATGAGCTTCGCCAGCGTATAGACGCTGACAAGAAGAACATTGAGGACTTATGGCACGACCTTTTCCATAGAGAGGAAGCGCCAGCAAAAACCAAGATGCAAAAGCTCGCCAAAATAATAAACCTTGGCTCTGGAATGATTGACGGGGCTTTGTTGGGCTGGAAACTATACAGAAAATTTCAAGAAGGGGCTTTCTCTTCTAAAAAACGAAGAAGATAAAAAAGTATGCCACGCGTATTGCGTAGCATACTTTTTTTGTATTATCCTTTACCACTATGCTTTAACCCAAATCGTCATTAGATTTGGGTTTAATCTCTATAACCATACCATCATAGGCAAGGCTCACGCCATCGGGCAGTTGCTTTTCTACAGTAGCATACAAACCGATGTGATGACACATGTGGGTGAGATATGTGCGACGGGCACCTATGCTGTGAGCAAACTGCACGGCCTCAGACACCACCTGATGCGAATGATGACTTGGTTCAAAGCGTAGCGCATTAACCACTAAAGTATCAACTCCCTCAAGATAAGGCAGTTCTGAATCGTCAATAGTCTTCATATCGGTGATATATGCAAAGCGCCCTATACGAAAACCAAGTATAGGCATCTTGCCATGCATCACCTTTATGGGTAGTATATCCATACCTCCAACCTTAATAGGTATATGTGGCTCAATGGTGTGTAATTCTAAACGAGGCACACCAGGATACAATTTCGCTCCAAAGCAATATGGCATTATGCTGCGCACATGATCACACGTGCCCTTATCGGCATAAATATTTATCGAGCCAAACCGCGAAAAGGGGCGCAAATCATCAATACCACCCACATGATCATAGTGTATATGTGTGAGCAATACGGCATCGAAAGGTTTGAAAGGTAGCGGCATAAGCTGCTGGCGTATATCTGGACCGCAGTCGATGAGCACACGGGCAGACGCCGACTCCACCAGGGCCACACAACGCAAGCGCCTGTCACGAGGGTCGGTGCTTTCGCAAACCTCACAATGACAGCCAAGCGATGGCACACCACCCGATGTGCCTGTGCCAAGAAGTGTCACCTTTATGTCTTCGTGCATAAATAAAATTACGCTATAATAGTTAAAAAAATCAAGCTAAAACCATTTGTAGAACAAGTCATAGCCTTTTAGTAGACAAGCTAAATTCATTCAGAGCACAATCTACATCTGCAGCTTATCAGATTACATTAACTTCTGGGTGTATCTCAATGCCAAACTTCTGTTGCACATCGGATATAATGCGTTTATAAAGACACACAACATCAGCGCCAGTGGCCCCACCACGATTCACAAGCACCAACGCCTGGCGGTCGTGCACTCCGGCACGTCCGAGTGTGGCTCCCTTCCATCCACATTGCTCTATCATCCATCCTGCAGGTATCTTTATATGGTCGGCATCCACAACATAATGTGGCATTTCCTCATATTGTGCTGCCAAATGCTCATACACCTCACGGCTAACAATAGGATTCATAAAGAAGCTGCCGGCATTGCCCATCACTTTCGGATCAGGCAGCTTCTGCTGGCGTATGTCGATGATGGTGTCGCGAAGCTGCTGGGCTGTCGGTTCGGCTATTCCCTTCTGTTCAAGCGAGTGGCGTATGTTGCCGTAGTCAAGGTCGGGATTAAATGTCAGTGAAAAGCGATAGGTGACATAAGTAATAAGATAGCGATTGTGCCACTCGTTCTTAAAACGACTCTGACGATAGGCATAATGGCAGTCGGCATTACTAATTACTACGCTCTTCCCTGTGGCTATCTCTATTGCTTCAATGCTCCATACCAAGTCTTTTGCTTCGGCACCATAGGCACCGATGTTCTGCACAGCACTTGCTCCCACCTCACCAGGTATCAGCGATAGGTTTTCAGCGCCATGCCATCCTTGCTCCACACTATATGCCACAACATCGTCCCACACCACGCCTGAGCCGCAACGCACATACACATGGTTGGCATCAGTAGTTGGTGATGGTACTACATCTATGCCTTTGATAGCAGAATGAACCACTACTCCTGCAAAATCGGAAGTGAGCAACAGATTACTACCCTCGCCCACTATCAGAAAAGGCTTTTCTGACGAGGTTATGACATGAGCTGCCTCCTGAGCCTCTGCCTCAGTAGTATACTCTATAAAGCGGTCGCAGCTGGCCTCAATGCCAAAGGTATTGTGTGCCAGCAAGCTGTAGTTGCGAATGTCTTTCATTACATTATCAGTTTCATTAGTTTCCACTGTCCGCCCTTACGACGGAAGGTAAGTTCTGTCTCAAGACCATTAGCGATGCCACGAATCACAAATATCTTTT
Source organism: uncultured Prevotella sp. (assembly GCA_934215545.1). Classification (GTDB taxonomy): domain Bacteria; phylum Bacteroidota; class Bacteroidia; order Bacteroidales; family Bacteroidaceae; genus Prevotella. Next base: position 20,975 of record CAKQAD010000018.1, on the reverse strand, counting down.
GGTTAGTCTCAGTATACTTCTGACCATATAGGATATTATATATCGTGCCTTTAGGCAGTTCTGGAGCAAACGACAGCCATTGCTCGGGTGCGAGAATGCCCGACATACTTCCAAAGTCGTCGTCGGGATTAGGTCCCGTAAACTCCAAGGGGTCGTGAACGCTACTCACCTGGTAAGCAGTGTCGTTGACAAATTTATTGTAAAAAGAAAGGAAAGAGGCGTTCTTGCTGTTATGCAAACCGATATTGGCAATAGCCGTCATCATCCATTGGCCACGCACACGATTAAAGATATATTGCTTTACATGCTTGTGCTGCAAATTTATCTTCTCCACAACAACATGCTCCACAGTGGTGTCTTTCACCACATTCATCTGCTTTAGATTATCGAAAATAAGTGTATAAAAGTCTTGATGCATGAAGAAATGATCCATGCGCCAACGCTTAGCTGTAATGTAGGTTGTTTCTTTGCCGTTTATCACTGGAAGCGGGAACACTATGCGACGCTTCTGTAGCTTACGATTAGCGGCGAAGTTAAAAAAGAAATCGTCGAACAACTCATCGGCTGCCTTTGGCATCGGTGTCTCTGTGATTATCTGATCCACTGTATCGGCAGCGGTATCCTCGAGCGCCAAGGCTACACTATCCGAAACATCTGCCTGAGGTTTTTTATCCGAACAACCTACTGAAGAAAAACTCATCATGCCTGCAATAATGGCAAACACAATAACAATAGCTCCTTTTCTCATATACCTTATTGGGATTTCGTAGCATCCTCTACATTTGATGCGCAAAATTACAACTTTATTTCGATAAAGTTCTTTTTTAGACTAAAAAATATTAACTTTGCAGTGTTTTTTAATGAGAGTGTGGCTAACATACACAGGCTTCGGCAAAAGGTCCTAACATGCAATGTTTTATGCCACACCGACATAAATAATATTTATTCATCAAAATATGATTTTAGAAAAGATAGATCAACTTCTAAACGAAGTGAAGAATCTCCAAGCCAATAATGCCGAGGAGATAGAGCAGTTGCGCCTGAAATATCTTAGCAAGAAAGGCGAGATTACAGCCTTGATGGCAGACTTTCGTAATGTGGCAGCTGACCAAAAAAAGACTGTCGGAATGAAAATCAACGAGCTCAAGCAGCTCGCTATGCAGAGAATCAATGAACTTAAAGAGCAGACTGAGGTGGCAGAAGAGCATGCCGACGACTTTGACCTCACACGCTCTGCCTACCCCATAAAGCTCGGCACCCGACATCCACTCACTATCGTTAAGAATCAGATCATTGACATATTCCAGCGCATGGGCTTCACCCTGGCAGAGGGTCCTGAAATCGACGACGACCTGCATGTGTTCACCAAGCTCAACTTTGCTGCCGATCACCCTGCTCGCGACATGCAAGACACCTTCTTCGTGGAGCAAAGCCCCAATGATGTCACAAAGAACATCTTGCTGCGCTCGCACACATCCAACGACCAGAGCCGCATCATGGAGCATCAGCAGCCTCCAATCCGCGTGATTTGCCCGGGCCGCGTGTTCCGCAACGAGGCTATCTCAGCACGCGCACACTGCTTCTTCCATCAGCTTGAGGGATTGTATGTAGACAAGAACGTATCGTTTACCGACCTTAAGCAGGTGCTCCTTACATTTGCACGCGAGATGTTCGGCCCCGACACCAAGATACGCTTGCGTCCAAGCTACTTCCCTTTCACAGAGCCAAGCGCAGAGATGGATATCTCTTGCCACATCTGTGGTGGTAAGGGATGTGGATTCTGCAAGCACACTGGCTGGGTAGAGATTTTGGGTTGCGGCATGGTTGACCCTAACGTGCTCGAGGCTTGTGGCATCGACAGCAAGGTGTACACTGGTTATGCCTTCGGTATGGGCATTGAACGCATCACCAATCTTAAATATCGCGTTGCCGACTTGCGTATGTTCTCAGAGAACGACACACGCTTCCTCGACGAATTCGTATCGGCCGACTAACACTTCGTAAGATTTTCTTTACAAAAAGACATATCTGCAAAAGGCTTCTCCACACCACTGGAGAAGCCTTTTTTATATTTGCTGCGTTTTTGATGATACAAGACGTGGTAAACAAAAAAATATTACTACCTTTGCATAGTATTATATAATAATGTAAAAACAACAATTATGCAGCCAGTTTTCATTGCCGGTCCTTGCGTAATAGAATCGCAAGAACTACTAAATACAGTGGCCGAAGAGTTGGTACGCATCAACTCCAAGCTCGGCATAGACATCATATTCAAAGCTTCATTCGACAAAGCTAACCGCACATCCATAAAATCTTTCCGTGGACCAGGACTCGAAAAGGGTCTGCAAATGCTGGCAGACATTAAGACAAGATATGGTTTGCGATTGCTCACCGACATACACGAGAGCTATCAGGCTGCTCCCGTAGGCGAGGTGTGCGACGTAATACAGATTCCTGCCTTTCTATGCCGACAGACCGACCTGCTTGTGGCTGCTGCCCAAACGGGCAAGATTGTGAACATCAAGAAGGCACAGTTTCTCAGCGGTGCTGACATGCGATATCCTGTAGAGAAAGCTCTTGATGCAGGTGCTAAGGAGGTGTGGCTCACCGAGCGCGGCAATATGTATGGCTACAACAACCTGGTAGTAGATTTCCGCAACATACCAGACATGCTCGACATCACACCACGCGTGGTGATGGACTGCACCCATAGCGTGCAACGCCCTGGAGCAGGTGGCGGCAAGACTTCTGGCGACCGCCGCTTTGTGCCAGCCATGGCATTGGCAGCAAAGGCATTTGGTGCCAACGGCTACTTCTTCGAAGTGCATCCCGACCCCGACCATGCACTCAGCGACGGACCCAACATGCTCTATCTCGACAAGCTCGAACAGCTCGTAGAGCAGCTTTGCAAATAATAAGGCAATAATACTACCTTAAACTCAGCCAAACATACATTTCATTACATTAGAACAATAACATAACATGAACGAAATAGCTTCTGAACGGCTCAAACATGTGACAGAATATGCCACCAACTGTATTAAGGACGAAGCACACGCCTTGCTTGATCTGATACCACAAATCGACGAAAACTTCGAAAAGGCGGTAGAACTGATATACAACTGCCATGGCAAAGTGATTGTCACTGGCGTGGGCAAGAGCGGACATATAGGCGCAAAGATAGCTGCCACCTTGTCGAGCACGGGCACTCCATCATTCTTTATCAACCCTCTCGACGTGTTTCATGGCGACCTCGGAGTGATGACAAGCGACGATGTGGTGTTGGCTATAAGCAATTCCGGACAAACAGATGAGCTGCTGCGCTTCATACCAATGGTGCTGCACATGCAGATTCCTATCATCGGTATGAGCGGCAACCCCAAATCGCTGCTCGCAAAATACTCTTCTGCACACATCAATATCAAAGTAGAGAAAGAGGCTTGCCCACTCAACCTTGCCCCTACAAGCAGCACCACCGCCACACTTGCCATGGGCGATGCGCTGGCAGTGGCACTCATGGAGGTGCGCGACTTCAAGCCAAAGGACTTTGCACAGTTCCATCCTGGTGGCGAGTTAGGCAAACGACTGCTCACCACCGCTGCCGATGTAATGCGCACCGACAACTTGCCTACAATAAGCAAGGACATGAACCTTGGCGATGCCATAATCCTCGTGAGCAAAGGCAAGCTGGGCATGGGAGTGGCAGTGGACAACGGATGTGTAGAAGGTCTTATCACCGATGGCGACATACGACGTGCTATGGAGAAGTGGAAGGAAAAATTCTTCGACGTTAAGGTTGGCGAGATAATGACACGCACACCGAAGATGGTGTCGTTATCGACAAAAATCACCGAGATACAGAGCATTATGAACAAATACAAGATACACTCTGTGCTCGTTGTCGACGACGAGAAACATCTGCTTGGCATAGTAGACCACTATAGCTGCATGGTTTAACACTTATTTATAGCCGCAGTGGATTGCGGCTTTTTTAGTATAATCAAGAAATGAATTTAAAGACAATAGCTGTTACTATCGTGGCTTGTATTGCCGTGTCGGCAAGTGCCATTGCACAGACAAGCGACTCGCTCATAGTAACGCAAATGCGCGAAGAGGGCATTAAATTCTCCAAAAACAACAGCGTAACACTGCTCATGAATGGCCAGGAGAAGTTCGACGATATGTTCAATGCCATTAAGCAGGCTCGTAGCAGTGTTCATCTGGAATACTTCAACTTTCGCAACGACTCCATTGCCTCGCTGCTTTTTGACATTCTTGCCGAAAAGGCGAAAGAGGGTGTAGAGGTAAGGGCATTGTTCGATGGCTTCGGCAACGACTCCAACAACCAGCCGTTGCTCAAGAGTCATCTAAAGAGCATACGCTCGCACGGCATAGAGATTTACGAGTTCGACCCCATCCGCTTTCCATGGATCAACCATGTGTTGCACCGCGACCACCGCAAGATTGTTGTCATCGACGGACAGATAGCATATACCGGTGGCATGAACGTGGCAGACTATTATATCAACGGCACACCGCAAGTGGGCGAATGGCGCGATATGCACTGCCGTATAGATGGCGACGAGGTGAACACGCTGCAAGCTATTTTTCTAAAAATATGGAACAAGACATCTAAGCAGAATGTGCATGGGGCAAAGTATTTCAGAACCATTCATGGTGGCGACTATTTCGAGGGACTGAAACCTGACACTTGCTGCACGGCTGGCCATAAAATGGTGGGTATCATCAACCGCGAACCGCGCATCTCCAACCGCATCATACGCGAGTTCTATACCAATGCCATTAATGATGCTCAAGACAGCATAAAACTGGTGAACCCTTACCTCACCCTCAACCATAAGCTTAAGAAGGCACTTAAGAAGGCGGTGAAACGCGGAGTGAAGGTAGAGGTAATGGTGTCGGAGCATAGCGACATTCCACTGACACCCGACTGTGTGTTCTATAATGTTCACAAACTGATGAAGCATGGCGTCGACGTGTATATCTACCAACCAGGATTTCATCATACAAAGGTGATAATGGTAGACGGAAAATTCTGCACCGTTGGCAGCGCCAACCTCAATGCTCGAAGCCTTAACTTCGACTATGAGGAGAATGCCGTAATCATCGACAAGTGCACAACGGCACAACTATCGCATATGTTCGACAACGACAAGACACGCAGCTTTAAGCTTACGCCAAAGAAATGGAAGGAATTCCGCACTCCATGGCAAAAGTTCAGAGGATGGTTTGCCCATCTGTTGGCACCATTTCTTTAAGCCAAATCGGTCATTTAATTTGGATTTTTAAGTAGGTGTTCAAAATTAATTTAAATGATTTTATGCCCTATTTTGGTCCGTATATTCAGCTCCGAAGAGGGAGTGTAGCGGGCTACACGACCGATGAGAGCTGGGCATACGGGCTAAAAGAGGGCGTAAAGGCATTTGAAAGCATAACTTTTTATAAGATTCATATATGCGATTAATTTTGAACACCTACTTACAACAAATTGTTTTCACAATTATATAATAGCGGAGGCTCTCAGCAATGTGAGCCTCCGCTATTATTATATGTCATTAACATCCACATAGCCATGCATTACGGCATATATCGTTAGTGCCGATACGCTCCGCAGTGCGAGCTTGTTCATGATGTTTTTCCGGTGTGTAACGATGGTAAGCAGACTTAGGTGCAGCATGTCTGCAATCTCCTTGTTTTTATGTCCGCGTGCCACAAGCGAAATCACCTCTATCTCTCTTGCTGAAAGCACTGGGTGTTTGCCTGCCTCAGCATGTCGTGCCACAGCGTTGCCATGCATGGCTGCTGCATGAGTGGCAGGTGGCAGGTTCCGACCATTGGCATGTGCATGCTGCTCGAGCATAAGCAGGGCTCGCAGCAGCTGCTTCTCTGGCAGTGTGGTGCATAGGGTGTGGAAGTTAGCCAAGCTCATATCGTCGGTCAATGCCAGTGTCAAGACAATTGTTTTGTGGGCATTGGCAAGGAAAAAGGGCATGTTGGCAAGCACCACATGCATGCTTGCAAAATAATGAAAAAAGCGTTCTGGATGATTTGCAGAGAGTTCAGCAAACGAGTTGAACGTACAAATCTCGATGTCGGGCATTACCTCACCCAACAAATGCTTCAACCCCAACACAGCCAATGTGTCGGGGTTGATTATTGCTATACTTGGAATTCCTTTCAAATTTTGAGTTTTGAGTTATGCGCTATGCGCTATTTTGAGTTTTGAATTTTGAGTTTTGAGTTGTCGGCTACGCCGATTTTGAATTATTCAATTTTGAATTATCACTGTTGGCGTTTTAGAGTTATGAATTCAAAAATCAAAAATGACTAATTCAAAATGCGCAAAGCGCACAATTCAAAACTCAAAATTCAAAATTCAAAATTCATTGTTATTTCTTCCAAAATTGCGATGTGATGTCGGTGAAGTCGTCGCCCACGGCACGCTTATAGAGTCGCTGGTTGGTGGTGCGATCTTTCAGACATCCGAGGTGCTCGATATACGGTCCGAGTTTTATGTAGTCGAAATCGCGCTTGCGTATGCTCTTTGGCAAGAGTTGTCTGCCACTGTACCACGCCACTTTCAGCCCCTCATGCTCACGGTGCAGATATTGCGCCAACTGGTTCACATACTTCGGGTCGGCATCGCCGCCCATGAAGCAGATGCATGTGATGCTGTCGCCATACTCTTTCAAAAACCGCTCCAATACAATGGGGGTAAGCGGTTCGCCCACGTTTTCCCACAGATACTGGCTGTGGCATCCAGGACAGTGGCACGGACAGCCAGTGATGTTGATAGAGAGCGTCACCTCATCGGGTATTTCTTGAAAGACGATTCCTGTGTTAAGATATTTCAGCATGATTGATAGTGTTTTTGGGGTTGGGGTAAGTGGTGTGTAGTGGTGGCAAACCTAATTTATTTCTCCGCAAAGTTGCTTGCCTCTGCATAGAATCGGCGCTGTGCTTCGGCCTGTCGTGCCTCTGAGAAGTTGCTCACTCGCTTCAGATAGCCGATGATGCGTGTCATATAATCCACGTTCTTGCTATGGCAGTGTGGGCACTCCTTGAGATAACGCTTGTCGATGTGTCCGCAATCGTTGCAGATGGTGTTAGGGATGTTGAATGTGAAGTAGTTGCATCCCTCCTTTGCTGCCACTCTGAGCAGCTGTCGATACTGTGGCTGCGAAAGGTGCTCGTCAAGGTTCATGTGCAGAGCCGAGCCACCGGTCAGGTGTTCGATGTATGGTGCTCCGTGCATTTTGAACTTGTCGACAATGTTCAGGCTGTCGTCTTCAACAATATAGAAGTAGCTATTGTAGCAGTCGCGTGGCACGAAGTAGCCGTCTTCGCGATCCCACTTGGCGTGCTTCACACCCACATTCTCTGCAGGAATCATCTCGCAGTTGAATAGCACATCCTTGGTGCGATACTTCTTGTTGTATTTCTCTACAAGTCCGAGCACCTTCTGTACGAAATGCAGGTAGTCGGGATTGTCGGTGATGGTGAGCCCCATGAACTCAGCTGCTTCCACGAGTCCGTTTACGCCAATGGTGAGATATTGTCGTCCCATGTTGATGTAGCCGGCGTCGAAGAGAGGCAGCATACCGCTCTTCTGTAGCATCTTAAGGTTTTCGTTGTATGCGAGCTGCACCTTATGGCAGAGGTCTATCACCTCTGACAGATATTCAGCATAGTCGATTTTGTGGTTTACAGCATACTGTATGCATCGGTTCAGGTTGATGGTGAGCACGCTCTTTGAACCTGTCGACACGCCACCGGCACCGAGTGTGTAGCTGAATCCATTGTCTTGAATCTCGTTGCGCAGACGGCAGCAAGAGCTTAGCGAGTCGGCATTGTCGCTCATGTATGTAAAGAATGAGTGTCCTTCGGCATACATCTCGGCAGTGAAGTCGCCCCACTCCTTGTCTATCACGTCGCCATCCTTGGCTAATAATGCCATTGTCTCCACTGGGAAGGTAAGCACTGTCTTTGTGCGTTCCTTGTTAAACCACTTCATGAAGCGCTTCTGCAGCCACGACAATCCGTTCCAGTCAGGGCGTGAGCCATCGGGGAAGTAGAACTCGCCGAAGAGGCTCTCGAAGTATGGTTTGTCGTAGTAGGCGATGTTCCAGAACACAGCCTGATAGTTGCGTGCGCCTGTTGGCTGGTTTATTGAGTAAACGATCTGCTCGAAGCAGTCGGTTATAATCTTATCGATGGTGCGCTTCTTTGTTGATAAGTCGACCACCTTGTCGGCCTCACGCCAATAGTCCTTACCGTATTCCAAACCAATAAAGTAGTTAAGATACATCAGGAACTCTGGTGTGGCACAAGCGCCACTGAGCATACTCGACACCATGAACACCATGTTGACGAAACCGCCGCAGAACGATTTTAGATTGGTTGGTGCTGTAGAGTTGCCACCGATAGATGTTGTTCCGCCGATGAGCCATGGATACATTGTTATCGATGCGCAATAGTTGGCAAGCGATGTCTCGTCGTTCTTATAAATAAAGTGGTGTTTGAGTTTGTCGATGTATTCGTCGGCGAGCTCTTTGCCATACATGCTCTTTATGCGGTCGGTGAGCAGACGACGGTTGAGGCGTATGAAGCTCGACTTAGGAAGCTCGCCTATAAGTGTTGCGATGTTCTTATGTTCCACATTGGCATTGGCATCGTATTTTGAACTTGTTGCTGCATTTGCCGATTTGCAATAATCTGACAAAAAGTTCAACTTTTCGAGAGTTTCGCGGTCTTCGTTATGACGCTGACGATAGAGCATAAACGACTTTGCCACTGCGTAGTGTCCCTCGCGCATCAGGGCCTCTTCCACTTGGTTCTGAATATCCTCAACGGTGATGCCGTCGTGCATATCTAAGTGACTGAGTATCTTAGAGATAGTACTCAGATCTGTTTGTTCATCAACCGACTGGAACGCCTTTGTTATGGCGTTCATTATTTTGTCTAATGAGAAGCGGTCGTGCGACCCGTCGCGTTTGGTTATTAAGAAATCTTTCATTGTATTTAGGTAGTTTTTTGGACAACTTTTTAATTTTCCGACTTGCAAAAGTTTTCCGTTTTGGAAAACTTTTCTCAAAAAACTTTTGAAAAAGTTTTCTATTTTAGTTTGTTGGAATTGCTTGCAAAGGTAATATAAAAAAAGGAATTCCAACCATCAAAAGTGGGAAATTATATATAAAAAATTTCTTTAAAAACGCCCCAAAACAATCACCTTTTGCACCCAATGTGCTCATACAAAAGGTGTTCCAATCTTACCTTAAAGGTAGTCTTTCATTTTTTAAAGTTTCACACTCGATATATCCACCAAATTGTTCACGATGGCATATATGGTAAGGCCTGCCGGACTATGAATTTGCAATTTGCGTGCAATGTTGCGGCGATGTGTTATCACGGTGTTCACCGAGATGCACAGATGGTCGGCAATCTCCTTGTTGGTCATACCTTGCACCAGCGCCACTATCACATCCTTTTCGCGCTCGCCGAGTGCTTCGGTGCCATCGGTATTCTGGTTTATCATATTAGATATCTTTGCTGTGACATCGCTTTGTCTTGACTTTTGCTCGAGTCGCTTCACGGCAGGAATAAAGATGTGATCTTCTACTTCGGCATGCAGCGCAAGCCATTCCTCGTTGTTGTAGATATCATATAATGTGGCAGACAATTGGTTGTTGTGCAAGCCATCGCTTGGCAGATATTTTATTATGATGCTCTTCAGCTCTCGTAGCTTGTTGCTCTCCTGTCCGTGATGCTTTGAATACATGTCGATGGCAAAATCGGGCACTTGCTGGTTTTGCATGAGCGCCTCTACATATGGGAACACATACTTTTCTTCGTATTTCATGTGTGCCATTATGGAGCGTGCATACTCATCGTAGAGCTTCATTATGAGTCGTGCCAAGTTGTTGTTCTCATCGAGAGCATCCACCAGTTCTTTGCGTATGAACGGCAGTTGGAAGTCGATAAAATAGTCGTGGCTCGCCTTGAGATATTGCAGCAGTGTAGGCATGGACAGTCGCGAGGCATCGTCGAAGTCGCGATAGCCATTGATGGTGAAGTTCACCACTGCCAGAAAGGTATAAGTATCGACATTCTGCTCCTCGCATACCTGACGCACTGTCTTGTCGCCAAATCCCAGACTTATGCCGAAACTACCCAAACTTTGCAGCAGGTTATAATTGTCGCGTATCAGCGATATCATCTTGTCTTCGGCCTCATACATTTTATGTTGTTTCATTGTCGTATGCTTTCTACATTATTATATTATGCGTGTGCAAAATAACTAAAAATCTGCGAAACTCACAATCATAATAATTAGGTATTTTTATCGTGGCTCCACATTTTTTGATACCTATCAGACATAAAAAATGCCAACCTCATTCACATGATGTTGACACCTGAAGTATTTATAACGCTCTAAATAACACCAAATAAATGTAATACCATCAAGATGATTTGGTTGTTCAGATTTTCCCTTTAACCAAAATCGATCATTAGATTTTGGTTAAATATCACATGCAAATATATTTTGGATTTAGCCAAATTGTTACAAATAAAAAATGCGAAATAGAAAATTCATCATCCTTTAAAATGCCGTTAGCATCTCAAAAAACACAAATAAATGCCGCTATTTGCCTATGCAACGCAAAAATCTGGCTTTTCTTTATCGTTTTAAGGCCATATTGCACCAAAATTCGGGTTTGTTTTATGTGTAAAGTAGGCTTATTTTATATGAAAAGTAGGCCGCTTTTTAGTTGTCGCACTTTCGATTTTTTGCACACCATCACGTTATATTGCCGTAAACCACTGTATAGCAAACGCTTAACATCTGCACGCGCAAAACTCTAAAATAACGCACTGCCGATGTCTTGGCTCGCTCAACTCACATTCTCAGAGGGTAAGAACCATGCAAATATTGTATTTTGCACCCACAATTCAAGTTGTTTTAGGGCTATTACTCTCACCTTGCGAGGCAGGCGGTCGTTACCTCTTATAGTATGTTTTTTTTGGACCTTTTCGATCAATTTCTGAATGTTTTTTTTGCATCAATGACTATGAAATTATGATGTAAAACACAATGGCTACGAAAAAGACACCGATGAGATGCTTGTTGCGGTTAGACGCTGCGAAAAATGAAGATCTATTCCCGAAAAGTGTCATTAATGACAAAAATCGGGAATGGAGTCGCTCTATTCATTAGCGCAGCATCAACTTGCGTATATTAACGATGCCACTCTTAGTAATAGTGTGTTGCACATATATGCCAGAATGTTGTGGCTGCTGCATTAGATGGTTACCATCAGTGGTATACCACACAGTATGCACCACCTCGTCAGCGCCAATCACATTATTGACAGCTGATTCGGTGCCACGCATGTGGGCAAACACCCAATCGAGACGTGAGGTTGTGTAGCTATTTATACAAGTTTTTTCGTGAGTCCAGTCCTCTTCAATATCAAACTGCACCTCTCCACCCAAAGCTCTGACTTGGTCTACGAAAGTGTTGACGGCAGCTATACTCATAATATTGTCGGCAGTGCCCATAACAGTTAACACGGGCACATGTGCAACATTGGCAGCCACACATTTCGAAGGATTACCAGCCACAGGCATGGCAGCGGCAAAGATATTAGGATAAGCCGAAACCATACCCCAGGTGCCTGTACCGCCCATAGAGCCGCCAAACAGATATATACGATTTGCATCGGTGACACCTGTGGTAGCATAGCTATCAATGAGCGATTTGAGTACATTATTCATAGGACCACCCCATGATTTATCGGCAGGACATTGTGGTATCAGGAATATGGCGCTAATACCATGCTCTTGCATGTAGGTTGCTATCGACTCGATGGCGGGCTCAAGAAGTTGTTTCTCGTTGTCACTACCCTTACTCGTACCTCCATGTAGATACATCACAAGATATGGTTTGTCGGTGGTAGCACCGCTAACAATGACACACTTACTATAAGGTATGGTGATGCCTTGTGAAGTAATGGTGTGTTTGGTCCACTCAAAAGCATGACACATATTGCTAATAAGCAGCAAAAGTATAAGGAGTAGGTGCTTGTTAATATTGACCATAGACACATTGAGTATTAAAATTATTGATTGCCCGACAGTTACTTTTTATGAGATCTGTCTGCTTTTCGCTTAGCCATGCGTCGCTTAATCTGGCGTTCTTTCTCGTAGACCTTTGCTATCTGTGCCTGAGTGAGAAATTTTGAATATTCCTTATAATATTTTTTGCGTATGTCGAGTATTTTCTGACTTCTATCGAAGCGCTGCTGTATGACCTGCGCATTATCTTGTTCCGACATATTGGAATTACGTTTTTTCACACGTGGGCCCAAAGCCCAAATCTCGCCTTGACACTTGCAAAAAACATCTATAAAGCGTGTTTTTTCTTCATCGCTAAAGGCAAGGTCTTGAGCTATGTGCATGGCCTGCATTTGCGCAAGCTGTTCGCGACTTACACGCTGGTTGTGGTTGTTTTCCTGCGCTGACAACACAAGAATATTGCAGCTGAATACTATTAGCAATAGGAATAATCTAAAGACTGTTTTCATAATCGTTATTTTTATAGTTAATTAAAAGTGTAGCTGTTGGGACATCTGATGTAGTATGCGCTATTCATAGTCGGTCATAAGCATCATCTCCTCATCTTGATACACATCGAGAAGGTAATCCTGATCGGCAGCAGAGAGTTCGCTGAAGGCTTTATCAACATCGTTTATCGTCACGCTATGGTGACCAAACAATGATATATCGAGCAGCAATAAGACTATTATGCTTGCTGCCAGTCCTAATATCCACTTGGTGTGTGCAGCCAGCACAAACTGTTGGCGATGTTTTGGTTTGCTGACACTGGTAGCCATTGTAGCGGGCTCGTTTTTTGGTGTTTGCACAAGCGCCATCACATGCGCCTCAAAATCGTCAAAGAAACCTTCAGGAGTAGTGTATGGCATACGCTTGCCTATGTTGATAAAGTCGATTTTTTTGTTCATAATAATGTAATATTATAATTCGTTAGTGTTCATATATTTTATTATCTTTTGCTTTGCCAGGTGATAGTTGGTCTTGACAGCAGTGGGCGTGGTGCCCATTGCCTCGGCGATATCATCGTAGTCCATATCGTCGTAGTAACGCATATTGAATGCCAACTGCTGCTTGGTGGGCAACGAGAGTATAGCTTGTTGCATCTGCACCGCAACCTTGTCGGCATAATCTACATAACAATCAGCAGCCATAGTACTTAGCTCGTGACTATCAGCATCGAGCAGAGCCACCCTGCGATTTCCTAATTCAAGCAGGCGCAGGGCTTCGTTAGTAGCTACACGCATAAGCCATGCTCTCAGCGACAAAACACTCTGGCATTGCACCAACGACTTATATACCCTTACAAAAGTTTCTTGCGAGGCATCCTGGGCATCTGCATGAGACACAACAAGGCGGCGTATGTGCCAATACACAGGTTCTTTGTATTTGGCAAGCAGCATACTGAAGCCTTGATTGGCATCATGTTGCAGTGTGGTTATTATATCTTTGTCGTTAATCGTCATTCGTTTTTACCTTTATTATTTGTCGTATTTATAAGAGCCTTACATTTTATAGACCCTTGAAAAACAAAAAAGTAAAACCATATATTAATTTTTATGCCATTACAGTTCAATTGCCACATAATAGAATAGATAATATACGGCTCATCCGACATTTCGAGTGATGAGCTTATATATACACTGCCAACAAGAAAAACATTTGCCGACATCTGCCGCAATTAAACTTTTATAGGTATCTTTGCGGATGGGCAACGACAACCGTCGGCATCAAGCCCTCACAAAACGATAATCATAAAACAAAACATACACAATAATGCCAACACTTATAAAGAAACTATTTTTTGCGTGCTACACACTCTTCTTTCTATGCACCAACGCTAACGCTGCCGCTGCAAGCCATGAGGTGAAGGCGCACACACTGCCCATAGAGACTGCCGAGAGGTTTGGCGAGCTCTACATACACTACGATGGCCGCATCTGTCCTATGCAGACATTAGCCATCGACTTCACTCAAAAACTCTATGGCGCAAGGAGCTATAAAGGACTCACCGCCGAGCAGGTGCTTACGGGATGGATATTTTGGGGAGAGGAGTGGATGCAAGAGCCTATGATAAAGATTAAGGGCGACGAACTGCGTGAAGCTCTGCAACTGCCAGGCTATGCATCGGCAAGCCATTTCTACAACAAGGATATGAGCAGCTACTCTATCAGTAAATATATAAAGGAATATAACGATGGCAAACGCGATGCGTTTCATACCCAAGTGATTGGCATCGACAAGAAGATACAGCTGCTGATGAGCCTGCGCCGTGGGCTGTTGCTTAAGATGTTTCCCTGCTCCATGAGCGACAGCATTGTATGGTATGCCCCTACAGATGAGTTGCCAAAATCCATCGACTACAAGCGCCAACAGTTCATACAGATGGTATTCACCGTGCTCTACGATGCCGCCGAAGACCATGACTACAAACAGATGGACATGATTGTGGGCAAGATACTAAACTATCAGCTCAAATATGGTGGCACATCATTGCCTACAGCCGATCAGATGCGTGCTGAGCACATATACAACACCATACCATTCGCCACTTGGGTGGCTTATCTGTGCATAGCAATGGGATTTCTGACATTGGCCTACGCACTCACACGCCGACGCCGACATAGCAGTCTGGATGGCTACGACAGCCAGCCTGCACACCGACATTCAATCGCCAACCGCCTGGTGTATGTCGCCAGCACTACGATGATGCTCATAGCATTCATTACGCTCTCCGCAAGCGAGTATCTGCGCTACGTCATCAGTGGCACACTACCATTGGATGGCATCTACGACATCCTGCTCGTCGTGGCATGGGCACTGATGTTGCTCACACTGGCATTGGGATGGCGCTGGCGCATAATCATAATATGCGGATTTCTGATGGCAGGACTTTGCTTGCTCGGCAGCGTATATTGCTATTCGTAAATGCTGCCGAAACAAAAAGAATGGCACAAAGCATTATAATTACCATTTAAATGGTTAACTTTGTAAGCGGTTGACACCTTTGTCAAGACTACTATAGCCTTGGCAGATACACTAACAACAAACCTCATTATTATAAACAAAACCTATCAACAATGAGCGCTACACGCAATTTCATCCTAACATCGGCAATGGCTCTCGCTGCCATGACAGCAACACCAGCCATAGCCAAAAACAACGCTACAGCACCAAAACCATTATTGCCACTGCCTGAACAGAAGCAGATAGACTGGCAGAAAATGGAAACCTACGCCTTCATACACTTCGGACTCAACACATTCAACGACCGTGAGTGGGGATATGGCGACACCGATCCTGCTACCTTCAACCCTACCCGACTCGACTGCGAGCAGTGGGCACGCACACTCGTGGCTGCTGGCATGAAGGGTGTGATTTTCACTGCCAAGCACCACGACGGCTTCTGCCTGTGGCCTTTCGAAGGCACCGACTATAACATCAGCCGCTCGCCCTACAAGCAGGGCAAGGGCAACATCGTGCGCGAACTGTCGGAAGCGTGCAAGAAGTACGGACTGAAATTTGCAGTGTATCTCTCGCCATGGGATCGCAACAGAGCCGACTATGGCACTCCGTCATATCTCACCTATTTCTATGCACAGCTGCACGATCTGCTCACCAACTATGGCGATGTGTTTGAGGTGTGGTTCGATGGTGCCAACGGCGGCGACGGCTACTACGGCGGCGCCAACGACAAGCGTACCATCGACCGCAAAAACTACTATAACTATCCGCACATCTTCGCCATGCTCGACAGCATACAGCCCAATGCGGTGGTGTTTGGCGATGGCGGTCCAGGATGCCGATGGGTGGGCAACGAGAAAGGCTTTGCCGGCGAAACCAACTGGGCATTCCTGCGCAAAGGCGAAGTGTTCCCTGGCTATCCTAACTATCCAGAACTACAATACGGACATGCCGATGGCAACCAATGGACGGCTGCCGAATGCGATGTGTCGATACGACCAGGATGGTTCTACCACCCGGAAGAAGACGACAAGGTGAAATCGCCACAACAACTGGTCGACCTGTACTACAGAAGCGTGGGACATAACGCCACACTGCTGCTTAACTTCCCCGTCGACCGCAACGGACTAATACACCCTACCGACTCTGCCAATGCAGTGGCTTTCCACAACATCATAAAGCGAGAACTGGGCAACAACATCGTGAGCGGAATGAAGGCTAAGGTGAGCAGCGAACGCGGAGGCGAATTCAATGCCAAGGCTCTCACCGATGGCAACTGGAACACCTATTGGGCAACACCCGATGGCGTGACAACAGCCGACATTGAATTCAAATTCAAGAAACCGCAGCCTATGAACCGCATCATGCTGCAGGAGTATATACCACTCGGACAGCGTGTTAAGGAGTTTACAGTTGAATATCTCAACGACAACAACCAGTGGACCACTGTGAGCCAGAACGAGCAAACCACCACCATCGGCTACAAACGACTGCTGCGCTTCAGCACCGTCAATTCTAAAGGGCTGCGCATACGCATAAACGACGCACGCGGACCAATATGCCTCAACAACATCGGGGTGTATTATGGTGGCGAGCAGGCACAGCTCACATGGAGCGCAGAGGCAGAGGCCATCAAGTCGGTGCCATTCAACATAGTCGGAATGAGCGAACAGCAGCAGGCTACAGCCGTCGACCGCAACCCGCAGACTACCCTCGATTGCAGCAACAACGAAGTGTTGATAGACCTTAAGCAACCCACCGACATCAGCACACTGCAATATCTGCCCGATGCTGCGGACAACCGCAAGGGACTGGTGGCTAACTACATTATCACCACATGCGACGAGAACGGCAACGACATCAGCACACTGGCACAAGGCGAATTCTCCAACATACAGAACAACCCAGTGCTGCAAACTGTGAAATTCGACACTGTGAAAACACGATTTCTGAAGTTTAAAGCCACACGAATGGCTACCGATGGCGAGCATATGCGCATTGCCGAACTCGGTATAAACTAAACATGCAAAGAGCGAAACAGCAACACCACTGATAGCAACAAAAAAACCACCAGCATTCACAAGCATGCTGGTGGTTTTTTTGTTCAAGTAAGTGGAATTGATACTTTTATTCTCACCATCAAGCGCGAGATTATAGATAAAAATAGTACTTTTGCAAAACACTAAATCTCATTAATCATGAAGCATTTTATATTATCGGCTCTTATGTTATTAGTTTCTTGCACCATCATGGCACAAGAGCAGGAGCATTTGAAATTTATGGGCGTTCCAATAACTGGCACCGAGAAGGCATTTATAGCAGAGATGAAAGCCAAAGGATTCACACGCAAACATCGTGTATCTGCCGATATATATATAATGTCGGGCAGGTTTGCAGGGCAAGATGCAGATATATGGATTCTCTCCGACAATAAAATTGTAGGAAGAATTATCGTTGACTTTCCACAAGAATTTTCTTTTCCGACACTCGAATCGACATACAACGATATGATTGCTCAATTCAAGATTAAATACGGAGAGCCCGACACCCGTATAGAGAAATTCAACGATCCATATTACGACACAAGTAACGAACTGAGAATCCAGGCACTAAGATGCGGAGAGTGTAATTATTCCACATATTGGCATCAAAAAAATGGAGGCATCTGTGTGAGATTAGGAACCTCGCCAAATCTTCAGATATGGTATTATGACAAAGATGCCATTGACAAGAATGAACAACAAGAAATACAAAACGACATATAAATCTACCTGTTTATCAAAGCCCATCGGCAAAGCCTTAAAGCTGCCGATGGGCTTTAATATATTTGATGCAATTATAACTCAACAGAATATATACATATTTTTATATATAAAGTCAGTACATATCACTTTTTTTAATTAATTTTGCATATTACATTCACAACAAAAAAATATACAGAACAATAAAATGTCAAGAAAGAAAAAACCGCTCCCAATACTCGAAAACATTACAATAGAGGCTGTTGCTGCCGAAGGCAAATCAATAGCCCACGTCAACGATATGGTGGTGTTCGTGCCATTCGCTGTGCCAGGCGATGTGGTAGACCTGCAAGTGCGCCGCAAGAAACATCACTACTGCGAGGCGGAGGTGATACGCTTCATAAAGAAAAGCGACGTGCGCGTGCAGCCCATGTGCGAGCACTTCGGCATTTGCGGCGGATGCAAATGGCAGAACCTGCCCTACGAAGAACAGCTGAAAGCTAAGCAGCAGCAGGTGTTCGACCAGCTCACACGCATCGGAAAAATAGAACTGCCAGAGTTTAGGCCCATCATGGGTAGCGTGCACATCAAGGAATATCGCAACAAACTGGAATTCGGATGCTGCAACAAGCGCTGGCTCACACGCGAACAGATAGCAGAAGGCACTACCTTCGACAATATGAACGGCATAGGATTTCACATAACTGGTGCCTTCGACAAAATTCTGCCTATAGAGAAGTGTTGGCTCATGGACGACCTGCACAACAAAATACGCAACGCCATACGCGACTATGCCTTCAGCACTGGCATGACATTCTTTGACCTGCGACAGCAACACGGACTGCTTCGCGACATTATGATACGCAACTCCAACACCGGCGAGTGGATGGTGCTCATACAGTTCCACTACGACGAAGAGGGCGACGAGCAGCGTGCCAAGGGATTGCTGCAGCATATTGCCGACATGTTTCCACAGATAACATCGCTGATGTATGTAGACAACCAGAAATGCAACGACACCTTCGGCGATCTCGACCTAAGCGTGTTCAAAGGCAACGACCATATCTACGAAACCATGGAGGAACTGCGCTTCAAGGTGGGACCAAAGAGCTTCTACCAGACCAACACCGAGCAGGCTTACCACCTGTATGCCGTAGCACGAGAGTTTGCACAGCTCACAGGCAACGAACTGGTGTACGACCTCTACACCGGCACTGGCACCATTGCCAACTTTGTGGCACGCCAGGCACGCCAGGTGATAGGCATAGAGTATGTGCCTGAGGCAATAGAAGATGCAAAAGTCAACAGCGAAGTGAACAACATCGGCAACACCAAGTTCTATGCAGGCGACATGAAGGATATACTCAACGACGAGTTCATCGCCAAGCACGGACGACCAGATGTTATCATCACCGACCCACCACGCGCTGGCATGCATGCCGATGTGATAGACACAATACTGCGTGCACACCCTAAGCGCATAGTATATGTGAGCTGCAACCCTGCCACACAGGCACGCGACCTGCAGGCACTCGATGTGGCATATAGCGTAAAGGCAGTACAGCCGGTAGACATGTTCCCACATACACCGCATGTGGAGAATGTGGTGCTGCTCGAAGAGAAGATGGCATAAAAAGAAACTAATAACTTTTAAAATGAAAAAAATAATAACTCTCGCATTGGCAGCAATGATTGCCAATGGCATGTCGGCACAAGAAAAAGAGCCAAAGGTAAAGGTGCTCAACGACATTAAATTCAGCGGCTATGTAATGTCGCAATATCAATATTCTGACAAGGAGAATGCCAAGAGCAACACCTTCAACATTAGAATGGTACGCTTGGCACTCGAAGGCAAACTGCTGACCGACTTCTATTGGAAGGTGCAGCTGCAAGCCAATGGCAATACCAGCGACTTAGGAGCATCGCCACGCATGGTCGACGCATTTGCTGAGTGGCAGAAATTCGACGCATTCAAGGTGAAGGCAGGACAATTCAAGCGTCCGTTTACCTTCGAAAATCCTATGCACCCTATGACGCAGGGATTTATGTCGTACTCGCAGAACGTGCTGAAGCTCGCAGGTTTCAACGACCGCGTAGGCGAGCATGCAAGCAACGGACGCGACATTGGCGTACAGGTGCAAGGCGACCTGTTCAAAGCTAACGACGGACACCACTACCTGCACTACCAGGTGGGCGTGTTCAATGGTCAGGGCATAAACCAGAAGGATGTAGACGAGCGCAAGGATATCATCGGTGGCGTATGGGTGTCGCCAGTGAAGGGACTACGCATCGGTGCCTTCGGATGGACAGGCTCGTATGCTCGAAAAAGCGAATGGACAGAGCGTGACGCAAGTGGCAATGAAGTGAAAAAGAGTGCTGTGCGCTCTCTACCCAAAAACCGCTATGCCATCAGTGCCGAATATGCAGCCCACGACTGGACACTGCGCTCAGAATATATACACAGCCAGGGCTACAGCTTTAGCAAAGCCAACACATCGGGCAAGGAAACCAACGTCGATGTCAACTTAGACGCTGGCGACCAGGCCGATGGCTTCTATGCTTTGGTGATAGCTCCTGTGGTGAGCAAGAAACTCTATGCCAAGGCACGCTACGACATGTATCGTCCAAAAGCAGAATGGGGCACATCGAAGACACAATACGAGATTGGTGCCAACTACTGCATTGGCAAACACATTATGATAGCTGCAGAATATGCACGCGTAAACGACCGTAGCTTTAAGAAAGCACCCAACTACAACATGTTCGACCTGGAGTTCGACGTGAAGTTCTAAAACGAGTTTCGAGTTTTGAGTTTTGAGTTATTGAATTCAAAATTCAAAACTCAAAATTCAAAACTCTGACTACCCCACTTTTGCATCAACAACAAGACTACAAAAAAGACAACAACAAAAACACATAAGCTATGAATGTATTTCTTATCAGCAAGATTAAGCGTCTGAAAAAACGCCATCGCAGAAAATTATTCTTCGACGAAAACGAATTCAAACAACGAAGCCTACACGCCATACGCATGAAGAAGATAATATCGAAGGTGCTGTTTTACAATACTCTGTTAATTCTTATGTAATCGATTGAAAATGAGAGAGTTAATTAACGTAATATAACTAATAAAAT
>CAKQAD010000017.1 GCA_934215545.1 uncultured Prevotella sp. | reverse complement strand
TTTGAATTCATAACTCATAAATGATAAATTCACAATCGCAGGCGAAGCCGAGAATAACTCAAAATTCAAAAATCAAAATTCAAAAATCTAAAAAATAACAAACTATGGAAACAAACAATAACGCAAATAATAAGGCAAATAACAACGCAAATAATAACATCACCGGCACATCAACTTCCAACCACGAAACAACTGCCAAACAGCTAAAGCGTCAACGCATCCGACAGCTGACAGTGAGCCTTATTGGCGTTGCCATACTGGTGTGGGGAATAGTAAAGATTGGCTGCATGTTCATGGACTATAAGAGCAACGAAAAGAGCGATGATGCGCAGGTGGAGCAGTATATATCGCCTGTGAACATGCGTGCATCGGGATATATCAAAAAGATTTATTTCAAAGAACACCAGGATGTGAAGAAGGGCGACACCCTGCTGGTGCTCGACGACCGTGAGTATCGCATTCGTGTGATGGAGGCAGAGGCTGCGCTGAAGGATGCCATGGCTGGTGCCAACGTGGTGGATGCCTCGCTGCAGACCACACAGACATCTGCCACCGTTTTCGACTCGTCGATTGCCGAGATTGAGATACGTCTTGCCAAACTCGATAAAGACCGCCAGCGCTATCAGAACCTTGTGGCTCGCAATGCTGCCACACCAATACAACTCGAACAGATAGAGACCGAATATAATGCTACTAAGAAGAAGCTCGATGCAGTGCGCCGCCAGCAGCAGGCTGCATTCTCGGGTGTGAACGAGGTGCAGACACGCAAGAAGAACACTGCCGCTGCCATAGAGCGTGCGCAGGCTGCCCTGGAGATGGCTCGACTGAACCTGTCGTACTGCGTGGTGACAGCACCATGCGACGGCAAGCTGGGACGCCGAGCCCTGGAAGAGGGGCAGCTGGTGAACGCCGGACAGACCATCACCTACATAATGCCTAACACACAGAAATGGGTGATTGCCAACTACAAGGAGACGCAGGTGGAGCATCTATATGTGGGACAGAAGGTGACAATGACCGTTGATGCCTTCGAAGGCAAGGTGTTTGAGGGCAAAATCACTGCCATCTCTGGTGCCACAGGCTCTAAATACTCACTCGTGCCTACCGATAACTCGGCTGGCAACTTCGTGAAGATTCAGCAGCGTGTGCCGGTGCGCATAGAGTTTGAGGGAATAACGAAAGCCGACAACGACAAGTTGGCAGCTGGAATGATGGTAGTTGTAAAGGCTCAACTAAAGTAATGACACAAGCAGAGATATATACGGCAGTGCCAGAGCATCTGCCAAAGAATTTTCCGTTCTATAACTGGGTGCCGAAGCCTTTAGGCATAGCGTTCCTGGTCATACTCTTCATACCTATCATGACCGTGAGCGGTGCCTACACCGTCAACAGCAGCGAGATGGTGGGAGGGCTTGGCATCCAGTCGGAACACATCGCCTTCATCAGCTTCGTCACATCGATAGGCATGGCGGCTTTCTCGCCATTCTTCTACTCCTTGGTGAGTGTGCGCCGACAGAAGATGATGAGTCTGGTGGGATTTTCAATACTGGCGGTGCAGAGCTACATTTGTGCCAATACCGACAGCCTGTTTGTGCTGGCACTGAACAGCCTGATAATGGGATTTGTGAGGCAGACACTGCTCATGTGCAACCTCTTCACGCTCATAAAATATGGCTTCGGCATTGAGGCAACACGCAATGTTACGCCTGGCAACGAGCCCACCGACGAGGCTGGATGGGATGCACTCGACACCGAGAAGAAGGCAAGCCAGCCTATAATCTACTTCTTCTTTATGCTGCTCGGACAGATAGGCACATGGATAACGGCATGGTTTGCCTACAACTATCAGTGGCAGATGGTGTATTATGCCATGCTGGGTGCCATTCTCGTGGCACTGCTCATCACACTGGTGTGCATGCCCTACAACCGCTACCCTACCAAGCACAGCCCGCTGTCGTTCTCGAAATTTGGCAATGTGGTGGTGTTCTGCCTTATGTGCTGCTCGTTTGTGTATGTCACGGTGTATGGCAAGGTGCTCGACTGGTACGACGACCCTACCATTCGCTGGGCTACAGTGATTTGTGTGGTGTCGACACTGCTATTTGTGTATCTGGAAAAGACACGACGCTCGCCTTACTTCATGCTCAAGGCATTTAAGTCGCGCAGCATACAGGGTGGCATACTGCTGTTCATCGGACTGATGATATGCAATTCGAGCTCTATGCTGGTGAACATATTCGTGGGTGTGGGCATGAAGGTGGATCAGATACAGGTGGCTGCCTTGGGCAACTGGGTGCTGCTGGGCTATTTCATTGGTCTGGTGGTGATACTGCTGCTCAACAACAAAGGGGTGCACTTTAAATGGTTCTTTGCCCTCGGCTTTGTGCTGATAGGCGCCTCGGCATTGTTTATGTATTTCGAGGTGCAGACGGCAGGCATGCTGGAGCGCATGAAGTGGCCAGTGGTGATACGCGCCACGGGCATGATGCTGCTCTACTCGCTCATTGCGGTGTATGCCAACCAACGCATGCCATATAAGCTGCTGTCCACATGGGTGTGCATAATGCTCACAGTGCGTATGGTAATTGCACCTGGCATCGGTTCTGCATTGTATCAGACGGTGTTCCAATATCGTCAGCAATACTACATAACACGCTATGCACACGACTACGACCGAACCAACACCTCTACTGCAATCAGCTACGATCAGACAGCTCGTGGCATGCAATATCAGGGTAAGAGCGAGACGGAAGCCATGCACATGGCTGCCATGTCGACAAAGGGTAAGGTGCAGGTGCAAGCCACACTGGCAGCAATAAAGGAGATTGCCGGATGGACCATCTATGCCTGCATAATACTTGCCGGTGTGATGCTGGTGGTGCCGTGGCCTAAACGAGATATTTCAAAGGATACAAAACAATGGTATATTGAGTTTTGAGTTTTGAATTTTGAGTTTTGAATTTTGAGTTGTGCACTTCGCGCATTGTGAATTTTGAGTTATTCAATTGTGAGTTATGAATTCGTTGCTCAAAACGTCAACAGCAAAAATTCAAAAATGAAAAACTCAAAATTGCCGAAGGCAACAACTCAAAACTCAAAATTCAAAACTCAAAAATGCGCCCACGGCGCACAACTCAAAATTCAAAAATCAAAATTCAAAACTCTTAATCGCGTATAGCCTTGTCGAGAGCTTGGCGGATGTCGTCGAGGATATCGTCGACATCTTCTATGCCCACCGACAGACGTATAAGGTCGGGCGCCACGCCAGCCTCGCGCAGCTGCTCATCTGACAACTGGCGATGGGTGTGGCTGGCAGGATGCAGCACACAGGTGCGGGCATCAGCCACATGTGTCACGATGTTGATCATGTCGAGCGAATCCATAAAACGTATGGCTGCCTCGCGACTGCCCTTCAGTGCGAAGGCTATCACGCCACAAGAGCCGTCAGGCAGATATTTTGTGGCAAGTGCATGATACTGGTCGGAAGGCAGACCGCTATAGTGCACCCATGCCACGCGTGGGTCGGCATGCAGCCACTCTGCCACTCGCTGCGCATTAGCACAATGTTGCCTCATGCGCAGATGCAACGACTGCAGCCCGAGATTGAGTATGAACGAATTCATCGGAGCTGGTATGGAGCCAAGGTCGCGCATGAGCTGTGCCACCAGTTTGGTGATGTAACCCATTTTGCCAAACTTCTTGGCATAGGTGAGTCCGTGATAGCTATCGTCGGGCGAGCATAGTCCGGGGAATTTCTCGGCATGTACGAGCCAGTCGAAATTGCCGCTATCAACCACGCAGCCACCCACCTGGCTTGCCGTGCCATCCATATATTTTGTGGTGCTGTGTGTCACGATGTCGGCACCCCACTCAAAGGGGCGGCAGTTAATTGGCGTGGCAAAGGTGTTGTCGACAATCAGGGGCACCCCGTTCTTGTGTGCTATGCGTGCAAACTTCTCGATGTCGAGCACGGCACATCCTGGGTTGCTTATCGTCTCGCCAAACACAAGCTTGGTGTTGGGACGGAAAGCACGCTGAATGTTTTCTTCCGTGTCGTTAGGATTGACAAAGGTGCACTCAATGCCCAGCTTTTTGAGCGTTACGCCAAACAGATTGAAGGTTCCGCCGTATATCTCATTGCTCGTAACGATGTGGTCGCCAGCCTCGCAAATATTGAACACGGCATAGAAGTTGGCTGCCTGCCCACTGCTGGTAAGCACTGCTCCAACGCCACCCTCCAGCTGCGCTATTTTCTGCGCCACCACATCGTTGGTGGGGTTTTGCAGACGGGTGTAGAAGTAGCCCTCCTTCTTCAAGTCGAAGAGCATTGCCATCTCCTCAGAATTATCATACTTGAATGTGGTGCTCTGAACTATTGGTGGCTCTATTGGCTCACCATTCTTAGCCTCGTAGCCCCCATGCACACAGATGGAGGCAGTGCGTAAATGGTTCTTCATATCCTATATGTTTTTTACTTAAGTAGGTGTTCTTAATTATTTTTATATTTAAGAGTATTAAATAGTATGGTAGATATAATCTCAGATATAAAGGCGCGTAGCGGTTCCTACGTAACTGTTATATGAGGTTATAGATGCTATGGTAGGTGATGCTGTTATTATATAAATAATTATGAACACCTACTTATATATCTTTCTGTAATTTATCGGCGACATTCCCACTTGCTTTTTAAAGAATGTGCCGAATGCCGACGAGTTAGGGAAGTTAAGCTCGTGGGCAATCTGCTTTATGCTCTTGTCGGTGGTGGTGATAAGCGCTATTGCCCTCTTTGTAATCTCCTTGAACACCAGTTGCTGCACGGTGCTCCCCGACACTGTCTTCACCAGTGTGGTGAGGTATTTTGGCGAGAGGCACAGCCTGTCGGCATAGAACTGCACACCGCGCTCATTGCTATAATGAGCATTGATGAGATGTTGCAACTGCATATATATCTGCAGGCTGCGACTTGGCGAACCCTCAGCATCGGCAGAGAGGTTATGGAAGATGCTGCACACCCTATAGGTGAGCGCCAGCAACAGCAGTCGGCACTCATTAGCGGCAAACACATTGTCGCTATCGTTGCCTGCTGCCAGCAGTTCTGAATATTTGGTCAGCTCCGCCTCATGGCCCGTATGCATCACACGACATGCCACGGGATGAAGCATCTCCATGAAACGCATGCCTACCACCGTGTTGCCTAAAATGTCGCGTATAGAGTCAGCGCTATACATTATGACAGCCACCTGGCAGTCGGCGCTATAGCTGACAATGCTGAAGCACACGCCTCGCGATAGGAACAGTGTCTCTCCCCCATTCACCATACGCTCCATGCCCTCGCAGTTAAACACAAAACTACCCTGCGAGCACACTACGATGCCCACATCATCCACACGAAAGCTATCGAACAGCGCCTTCGCAGCGGTTGCTATATTGCCTTTGGCAATTGTTAATTTAGAATTTAGGATTTTGAGTTGTGAATTGTGCGCCGTGGGCGCAATTTTGAATTTTTAATTTTGAGTTTTGAGTTGTCGGCTACGCCGATTGTGAATTATTCATTTTTGAATTTTGAATTTGCAGCTCAAAACAGCCAATAGCGATAATCTTGAAATCATAACTCATAAATGATAAATTCAAAATCGCAGGCGCAGCCGAGAGTAATTCAAAATTCAAAAATCAAAATTCAAAAATCTAATATAGGCAACGCCTATTTTAGATTTTTCTTGCGAGCCTTATAGACAATGCCCACGCCCACAAGCACAAACACCACGAGGATGCTTATCATTTGCGGCACATAGTGCAGTGGCTCCACCCATATCTCGGTGAACATGCCATTGCGTGCAAACACCTCTACGGCAGTCCAGAACACTATCACCG
This sequence comes from uncultured Prevotella sp., assembly GCA_934215545.1. GTDB lineage: Bacteria > Bacteroidota > Bacteroidia > Bacteroidales > Bacteroidaceae > Prevotella. The sequence goes on along the minus strand of CAKQAD010000017.1, from coordinate 22,807 downwards.
TGGCTATCGACATGCGTATGTTGGGGCCCCATGCCTTCAGGCGCAGCTGATAGGCAAACATAAATATGGCGCCTATCACGCATCCCACGGCACTGGCAATGGTCACTGGATGGCTGTCGCCAAAGAACTCTGGGTCGTAGACAAACATCAGATACAGATAGCATGCCCAGTTGATGAGGTTAAACTCCAGGAAAGTGGTGATGGATGCGTGGTGGCTCATATTGCTTGGCACCACCTCGTTGCGCTTGCTGCCAAAGAAAAGTTTCTGCATCCAGTTCATAAAGTGACATCCCGTCTTAGAGCCAAACACATAGAGCACCATAAACATTGCGAAGAATCCGAATGATGCCGGAAGTATAAGATACTCTGGTCTCGACCCACGCATCGCCTTTAGCTCTGCAGAAGGAATGCTGTTTACATCGACACCATTGATAAGCATCTCATGGCTCACGCCGATGCCATTGACATATTCCGTAGTGGTCTGCACCACTCCCGAGCCCACCAGGTCGTAGTGCACACCGAAGCGTGCTGCAAAATAGCCAAACATAAACTCCACCCATCCCGTCCAGAAGAGCAGAGCTCCGAAGAGTCCCCAAATGGTGCGCTGGGTGTCGCCTTTCACAAACACGCCCACCACAGCCATTGCCAGACCCACGAAGCCCATCAACACAGCGCAGGTGTTCACGGCGCTGTGCGACATGGTGTCTTCCATTATGCGCATCATGGCATGACCCAATGGCATGGTGAAGAGTACAAACACAAACGAGGCTATCGTCTTGCCCCAATACCTTTGTTTATTTTTCATATCAATCAATCAATTTATAGTAGACGAGTAGATAAGACGCAAGCAAACAATGGAATTTACTTTCCCTGATAATCGCTGTTTGCAAGGCTTAAACTAATAAGTCTTATCTACTTGTCTACTCGTGTACTTCTCTACTTGAGTATACATATATAATTAATAATGTAGGCTTGCAGCCTTTAAAAATCAAATTTACGCATAATGTTTTGAACCACAAGCAAACGCCAACCTATGTTAAGAAAATTTATGAAAGGTGTGGAGGTTGCCGAGCGCATCAGAAGCTGAAACACAGGCGAGCAGTGAGTACGGCATAGTTGCCTTCGTCGTTGGTTATATACTGCACAGATGGCTGCATGGCAATTGCTTTGGTGAGTTGTCGGCGCCATGTAGCCTCTACCGAGCGCTCAGTGCCCTGTCGGTAGCGGGCATATTGTGCCGACACACCACACTGGTTGGCATCGTCGCTATATGCGCACCCCACCTCGGCATATCTGTAGCATTCGTTTTGTCGGGAGGTGTTTTCAGAGTATTGCACCATACATTTAAGGCACTTGTCGGCAGATGTCCATAATGGTTGCTCGCCATACACCCACCAAGCACATGTGGTCTTTGCCACGCTGTGGTTGTCGCTTGTGGGGCAGTTGTCATCGGCATCCTGCTGTTGGCGTGTGTGAACTGCCACTCCTGCATAATATTGTGCACCACGATGTTCGTATTCGAGTTGCGACATATTGAAAATGCCATCGGTCTTAGGGCGAACAAGGAAAGGGTTGTCGTCGTGTTTCCAACCATTATAGCCAGTGCCATTATATATACTGTTTCGTAGCACCCACCCTTTTGCCAGAGCAACATCAAAATATACGGTAAGACCAGAGAATGGATAGTTGGCAATAGGATAGCTTGCCGCTATGGTAGGGAATATGCCACAAGAACCATTGGTAAATAGCGAGGTGACGTCGGAGGTAAAGAAATCTTCGTTTACGTTCCTCACTCCCAAAAACAAATGACCATGCCGCCACTCGTGCATATAGCCCAGCACGGCAATGGCAGCAACATTATTGTCGGCCTCGATGTTAGAAAATCCCTGCCAGTCGCCACAAATCGGGTCAGCAGTCTTTGCCATGTGTAGTGTTGCAACCTGCAACATATCGGTGTTAGAGCCTTTACGCAGCGCAATATCCAGGTTTAGTCGCAGCAGATTCACGAAGTTGGATTTCATGCTGTTGTTCAGTTTCCACTGGCCCTCGGCAGTATATTCGCCACTAAAGCATTGTGCATGGAGCATACAGATATTTATGCTCGCAATAATCATTAATGTTATACGCTTCAACATTCTATCTTTTTTCTAACTTATGCAAAGTTACAAATACTTCGCTAATTATAAAATACTTCGCTAATTATAAAATACTTAAAAACAGGTATTCATAGGTATTCGCCACAAAAACAGCCGCACCAAACTCTCGCTGCAATGTAGCGTAGTCTGGTGCGGCTTTATTACCTCAAGTTTCGTATGTCAAAGACATGCGAAACAGTAGACAAGTAGATAAGACTACTGTCAATTATTTCTTATGTGTTGGCGCCAGTGGAGTCACGGTATAGCTCTTCACTGGGTGTGAGTGCCAGTTCCAATTGTCGGTTTTATTGAAGTCGATAGCCCACTTGCCCAATAGAGGATATGCGTTATACACCTTTACTGTTTCCTTTGGCCATGCCCAGTGTCCGGCAATGCAGAGCACCTGTGGCGAGCCATTGATGAGATCGCTGCTACGCACTATGCGGCTGAGCTGTTTGCCTTCGTAGTCGTCGTAGACTTTGAGTATGAACTTATGGCGGCTATTGTCCATGGTGCTGCCCTCTGGCCACTCCAGGTCGTCAGCCACGAGCACTGGCGACGATGTAGCTGCACCCTCGGTGGTGTTTACGTATTTGCCATTTGCCACTCCGAAGAGTTGGTGCACCTCGCCAAGGAATTGCTCGCTGCCATCGCTCTTCTGATAGTAGATTTCGGTGTGGCGCATGGCTCCCGTTGCCATGAGGTAGACGTAGGCCTTGTGGTTCTTGGTGTCGGGTGTCACTTCGAGCACCACATCGTTGAAGTCGAAATCGTTGTCGAGTCCTGCATTCTCGAATGCCAGTGTCCAGTGTTGCAGCGACTCATAGTCGGTGTCTTGTTCGGTGTTGCCGCCATCAGGCTTTTCGGTTGGGTCTGGAGCAGGGTTAACGTAGTCGGGCGCATCAGGATTGGTGATGGTGGGCTTGTTAATTTCGCTCTCTGTGGTTTCTTTGCTGAATTGTGGCACGAGTTTTTCTCCTCGCACGTTAGACAATGCAAAGGTCACGTCGTTGCAGTCGCCATCGCCACCGTCCATGGTGTCGTCGAGACCCATGAAGGTAAAGTTGTCGTAGATGGCGAATGCGCTGCGTATACCTTTGAAGTTGTTGCCATGGTTGAATGCAGCCTTGGTGTAGTTGGCTAGATTGGTTGGCAACTTGTCGGCAGGCACTCCAGCAGCCAGCATCTTCTGCTTTTGGTCGTTAGAGATGGCCTTCACTCCGTCTTTGAGGTAGAATCCGAACACTTTTCCCTTTGGTATCTCGAGCTTATAGGTAAGCGAGCGCACTGCTGTGATGCGGTTGCCATAGTTGGCATTTACGTTGTATGTGCCATAGGCATCGTCGCCACGACGTGCAGCAAGATGTGCTCCATTGGGATTGGTTGGTGTGTCGGTATAGTCGAAGTTGGCATCGTGCCATTTTGATGTTACACCATCGAGCTGGTATTGCACCTTTGCCTTGCCATCGTAGTAGTCGTAGGACATTACGTCGGCAATGTCGTGAAATTCTATGTCGGCATAGTTGGCTGTGCCGTCGGCATTGGCGCTGTGCACATAATAGCCAAGGATGCGCTTTTCTACACAGCCTGTGTGGCCATAGAGAAACGATAGGTAGACGGTTTCATTGTAGCGCAGCTCGCCGATGGTGGTCACCTCGCCGCGTGCCATTATCTCGTAGTCTTTAAGCGCTTTCACATTGCGCGATGCAGCAACATTCTCAGGCACAGCACGTGCCACATCGTCCCATGCCCATGAGCCGAAGTTCATGTAGCCATAGGCGGGCAGTATGCTCTGTCCGTAGAGTGTCTTGTTGGTGGCAGCCTTGGCGGGTGCCTTGGCAGGTGTGCTGAATGGTTGCTGTGTGACGAACTTCACGTTTGCCACTTGCTGCTTACCGCTTTTAAGGTCGACGCGCTGATATTGTTTGGATCCGGTGCCGTCGTCGAACACCAGTCCGAAGCTTGTAACGTCGCTTTGTGGCACATCGAGCATCATGGTGCCGCTGCCTTTGATGGTTGCCTCGCCGAGTATCACGGTTTTGGAGTTTTTGATTGTTTGTGCTACGACGGTGCCTTTTGTTGGCGTGGTGATGTTCACCTGCACTGGCACTGATGTCATCCACGTGTTGTCAGGGTCGGCCTGTCCGTCGAAGAATCCGCTCCAGCCACTGCTGGTGGTGTCGGTGGTGGCAAGGCCCTCGTCCTCACTACATGAGCCTAAGACGATGGGAGCTGTTAATGCCATTAGTAGGGTGAGCGATGCTTGCCCACTCCATCTCATCATTTTTTTGTTCATTTGTTGTAAGAAACTTTTAATTTATATAATATATAATTTGCGCTAAGCGCAATTTTGTGTTGCTAATAGCTCACGCATTTGCCATTGGTTGTGGTGTACCATCCCCAGTAGCTGGTTTTGGTGATGTCTTTGCACCACTGGCTGAAGGTGGGATAGGCAGCATTGATGTCTATTCCCTCTCTTGGCCATTTCCATTCTCCTGCCACGAGCAGTGCCTGTGGCAGACTTGTGGGCTGGTCGGGCAGTTGCAGAATGTCTGAGCAGTCGGTGCATGTTCCTCGCACCACCTCTATATAGAATCGGCTTGCGTCTTTTCGCATGTCGTAGGTTGGACTCCATGGCACGCAGTCAATGTTCACGAATGGTGTGGTGGTGGATGCCGCCTTGGTGTTGATGTATTGGTCGGGGGTGCCACCAAGCAGTGAGTGTATCTCACCGAGGTTGATGTCGCCATCAGGTCCGTCGTAGTGCAGATACATGCGGTGTGGCGAGCCTGCTGCCATCACTGTTACGCAGCACCGTTGGTTGTCGTAGTCGGGCACAAGTTTTATCACGGCATCGTTGAAGTCGAAGTCGGCATCGCGGTGCACATCTTCAAACGCCAGTGTCCATGGCATCTTATCGCTTGGATGCACTATGGGCTTCACCTCTGGTGTCACGATGTCGGGCATGTATATGTCGAGCTTGGCGCTAATTTGGAATATTACGTCGTTGCAGTCGAGGTCGCCGCCGGTGTAGTCGTTTTCCATGCCGAGCCACAGCGAGTGTGGACTCTCCACGATACAGCTACGATAGGTGCCTTGCATGGGCACGTTCATTGCCTCACACGAGAAGTTCATGGCTTTGTATTTGGCTCTTGATGTGTAGGGCTTTATGCCCAACCGCTGCAGACGGTCGTATTGTTCGGGCAGTGCCACATTTTCTATACGGTCGTAAAATCCCACACGCATGCCCTTTGGCACTTTTATGGTGAAGGTGATACCTCTCATTGCGGTGATGTTATCGCCATAGCGGTCGATCACAGCCATGGTGTTGTAGGCATCGTCGTTGAGTCGGGCGCGGAGGTTAGGGCTCGGATTTTCGAAGATGTCGCCCATATCGAAGTTGGCATCATACCATGCGCCTGGTGTTACGCCATAGATGTCGGCTGCTTCTTGGTTTACCATATACTGTACCTTTGCCTTACCGTCGATATAGTCGTAGATTTCGGTTTCTGAGATGTCTACATATTTTATATCGTCGTAGGTGTCGGGCGAGTGATAGTAGTAGCCCAGGATGTGGGGTGTTGACGACTGGCAGTTACCGGCAAACCATGTAATTTCGAAATCGCCATTCGACTCCAGCTCGTAGTTGCAGTTGAGTCCGAGGTCTTTTGCCTTCACATATTCTATATATGAGGTATTGAGCATATCGAGTGCTTCTTTTAGCTGCACATCGCTTAGCTGCACCTGCTGCGAACCCTTCATGATGCTGGAGCCGTAGAGCGAACTTTTGGTAGCACTCTTCTGTGGGGCATGAGCGGTGGCAATAGCAGTGACGGGACTTTGTGCAGATGTTTTTGATGGAGCTGCATTCACGCCATCGAACTTCAGTTCAATCGTTTCTTCTGCCTTGCCGGTGAGCACCACGGTGCTTACGCTGCGCTCTGTGCCGCTGATGCCCACGAGGAACATGGTGCCCACCTGTCCTTGTGGTGCCGTCATGGTGGTGGTGCCACCAGCAGCCACCTCACGATAGTCGTAGAGTGTGCCCTCTTCTTCTGCCGACATGAGCCACAGCTGTGCACTGCCTGCCGAATGAACCTTTACATTCAGTTTCACTGCGGTGCGCCACATTTGGCCAGGACTCACCTCGCCACCTATGGCACTGTGAAAGTTGGCTTTCACGCGCTCATACTCCGAGAATGCTTCCGACGAGCATGAGGCGAGCACCAACATTGCTGCCAGCAGCATTGTGGTTAGGGTGGTAATGGTATGTGTGTGTCGTTGTGTCATTTAATTTTTCGGTTCTGTTAGTTACGGATGTTATTTAAACATGAGTTTTCCATCTTTCATTTCCCATGCCCTATTGCCCTCCATGGCGTCTATCACACCGCGCACATAGGTTGCCTCGTTGCTGCTGCCTGCATGCTGCAGATAGCGCTTGGCATCGGTGAGGCGCTTGGTTGTTACGCAGGCGCAGGCGGCATTGAGGTTGGCAACCTCATCGTCGGGATATTGGTCGGCGGCAATGGTAAGTGCATCAAACCAGCCATCGGAGCCTTCGTCGTAGCTCTGTGCCACCCTATACATCTCCTCCACGCTGAGGGCTTCGGGGTGGGTATAGATAAGGCGCTTGCTCTCCTTGAGCGGATAGCCCCGCACCACATATTCTATTATGTAGTCGGTGTGACGCAATCCGGGATATACATTCTTCAGCAGCCAGCGATAGGGCTTGCCACCGTCAACACGCTTCAGCAGGAGCTCCTTCTCGTCAACATCCATGTCTAGGTCGATAATTCGGAGCAGCTCGGTGCGGTTGTTGCTGACGCTTGCTGGTGCCTCGGGGGTCTCGAGAATATCGGCACTCTCATACCATATATCGCCTTTCACACGGCGACGGCCATCGGTGGCAATAAAGCCACGCAGGTTGTACCAGTCTTCAGGTGTATAGTCGGTGCGGAACAGCTGTGGTTCTACAGCATACTTCTTACGCAACAGTTCCTTGAGGGCTGCCGTGCGACCCTTTGCCAAACGGGTGTTGTTGCTGTAGGGGCTCTCTGGCGATGCGTAGCCATGCAGTGAGATTGATGTCACCTGTATGGTCTTGTCGAATAGGGCGTGGTCGATGGTGTTGTATATTCGGCGCAGTTCCTGAGGGTTGCGGCGATACTTGGGGTATATAATCGTTTCGTTCACGGGGAAGTCTAGGAATGCCCTACCCTTCAGCACTCGCCGCTTGGTGTCTTCGTGCTTTGGCATGATTAGCGGCAGTGCCGGCACCATGCGCAGGCGGTTGTCGAGCACTATCGGTGCTGCTGCCTTTGGCTCACGCTTCTTGTTGTGCAGAAGATAGGTGATGCCTATCTTCACGTTGGTTCGGGTGTCGATGGGGGTGTTGGCTTTCACACCATTGAAATTGTCGGCAAATGCCGTTTGACTCACCTCGGCTCCTATGCGCCACTGCTTTGCCAGGCGCCATGTGGCGGTGATGCCTGCCCGTGCGGCTGGCACCAGGCGACTGTCGCGCGAGTAGGGCTCGGTGTAGGATAGTGGAACTTCGTCGAAAGCAAATGTCCATGCAGCGCCCACACCTGCAAATGCCTTCAAGTTGAAGCGGGGCTCATGCTGGCGCTGCTTGCTCGATGCCAGGGCATCGGTAATGTCGAAGGTGGCATCAGCAAACACACCGATGCTGTTCCAGCCCCAGGTGTCGGCTTGCTCACACTTGGGCACATTGCGACTTTTGTTGTGGTTGAAACGCAAAGCAGCACGCCAACCCCATAGTGGCGTGAACTCTCTACCTATGCCCACAAAAGCACCGCCCGACCACGGATATCCTGAAAACTCGGTCCATGGCAGGTGCTCGTTGGCAGACTTGTTTAGTCCACCGTATAGTTGCAAATATGTAGGGTCTTTGTATCCACGAGATGCTTTCTCATCGGCTGCGCTCATAGTTAGGGCAAAGCCACAAAGCAAGAGGGATAGTATCTTCATTTTGAGTTTTGAATTTTGAGTTTTGAGTTTTGAGTTGTTGCCTTTGGCAATTTTGAATTTTGAGTTTTGAGTTTTGAGTTGTTACCTACGGCAATTTTGAGTTTATCAATTTTGAATTTGGAATTCATAACTCACAACTGATAAATTCACAATTCAAAATGCGCGAAGCGCACAACTCAAAATTCAAAACTCAAAACTCAAAACTCAAAATTTCGCACAGCGCCTATCGCAAAGCATCGAGTATTTGCTCGCATGCATGGCCATCGCCATAGGGGTTCACAGCCTTACTCATAGCAGCGTAGGCCTTCTCGTCGTCGAGAAGCATCGACACTTTTCTAACTATTCTGTCTACGTCAGTGCCCACCAGCTCCACGGTGCCTGCCTTCACAGCCTCCGGACGCTCTGTGGTGTCGCGAAGCACAAGCACAGGCTTGCCCAGTCCGGGCGCTTCCTCCTGAATGCCACCACTATCGGTGAGCACCAGTGTCGACTGCGCCATCATCTTAACAAACTCCACATAGTCGAGCGGAGCGATGTACTTCAGGTTGCTCAAATGGCAGTCGCTGAGTTTCTCTATGTCAAACACCTGTTTTATGGCTTCCATCACATTGGGGTTAGGATGAACGGGATAGACAAAATCTACATCGGCATACTTCTCTGTGAGCTGTTTCAGCGCATGGAATATGTTTATAAATCTATCGCCGAAGTTCTCGCGGCGGTGCGCCGTAATGAGCACTCTGCGCTTGTCGGATGGCTTTTTGGGGTCTATGCCCAGGCGCTTCAACACCAGCTGCAGGGCGTCGATAACGGTGTTGCCCGTTACGAAGATACGCTCTTCGGGCACACGCTCGTTGAGCAGGTTGCGCTTGCACTGCTCTGTGGGCGCAAAGTGATATGATGCCATGTGTGTGGTCAACTGGCGGTTCATCTCCTCTGGCCATGGCGAGTAGATGTTGTAGGTGCGGAGTCCTGCCTCCACATGCCCCACCTCTATCTTCTGATAGAAAGCTGCCAAGGCTGCCGATACAGAGGTGGCAGTGTCGCCATGCACCAGCACCAGGTCGGGGTGCTCCTTCTTTAGCACGTCGCGCATGCCAAGCAGCACTCGGGCTGAAACATCATAAAGATCCTGACCATGCTGCATTATGTCCAAGTCGTACTGTGGCTTGATGTCGAACACGTCAAGCACACCATGCAGCATCTCACGGTGTTGACCCGTTACTGCCACCACCGTTTCAAAGTGCTCTGCATCTGCCTGAAAGGCTTTCACCAGTGGAGCCATCTTAATGGCTTCTGGGCGGGTGCCGAACACCAACATTACTTTTTTCATAATTTATAAACGTTCTCTAACGGGCATATATTATGGCAGTCGAGAATGGCTTTGCCCTGAAGCTTTGCCCAGTTTTGTTTTATGTGGTTGTGCTTCACCATTATCACCACCAAATCTACGGCGTTGAGAAAATCGTCGAAGCAGCGGTGCTGGCTGTCGGTTATTATCTTGTCTTCAAGCATAGGGTCGTAGCATTGCAGCGGTGCGGCGAGGGCATTGCGCTGCATCTCTAAGAGCTGCAGCGTTGGCGAGTCGCGATAGTCGTCGACATTCTCCTTATAGGTGATGCCATACAGGCCCACGCGTTTAGTATCGGCAATGCCTCGCTCTGCCATTATCTGGCGTATGCGGTGCAACACATAGGCAGGCTGCGAGGCGTTCACATCGAGGCTCGCTCCTATCATCTGTGCAAGCTGCGGATAGTCGCCCACGATAAACCATGGGTCGACGGATATGCAATGACCACCCACGCCAGGACCAGGGTTCATAATGTTCACACGCGGATGCTTGTTGCATATCTTAATTGTTTCATACACATCCATGCCAGCATGGCGGCAGATGCGCGCCAACTCATTGGCAAAGGCTATGTTTATGGCACGATAGGTGTTTTCAATCACCTTTGTCATCTCGGCAGTGCGAATGTCGGTGGTCACTATCTCGCCCTTGCAAAACGAGGCATACAGGGCTTTCACTCGCTCTGCCACCGAGGCATCGTCGGCACCGATGGTGCGGTTGTTGTTCACCATCTCGTAAATCATATTGCCAGGCAATATGCGCTCGGGGGCATGCACAAGGTGCAATGTGCCACGCACTGCTTCAGGGCATTGCTGCAGCAGTGGGCGTATGTGGGTGTCGATGGTACCGGGGCTCACCGTCGACTCTATCACCACTACGGCGCCTGGTTTGCACACCGATAGCACTTGCTTCACGGCTGCCACCACATAACGGGCGTCTACCTTCTTCGAGAATTCGTCGTAGGGTGTAGGCACCGACACTATATACATGTCGGTATGCTCATAGTCGGTGGTAAAGCGTATGCCGCCCTTTATGGCTGCATCAAGCAGTTGGTCCAGACCGTCCTCCTTGAAGGTTGCCTCACCATGCTGCAAGGTGTCTACCAATTGCTTGTTGTAGTCGGTGCCCACCACCTCTACGCCGTGCGATGCCAGCATCAGCGCTGTGGGCAGTCCTATATATCCGAGTCCTATTACATTTACCATTTCTGCGCTCTTGTCTATATTTCTATATATATCAGTATTCTTTTCTCTATGTTATGTGTGTTCACTTTACGCCATTACACGACATTGCCTTTGCATGGCAAAGGTCTATCCCCTGCCCTATATGTCGTGAATTCTTATTAGCATAAATGAACGGTTGTTGTGTTTATTAAATATCAATGGTGTAGTTATTCACCTCTCTATTCATCATGCAGATGTTTCCACCTGCACAATGTTCTTGCTATTCAGTTTTTATATTTCAAGGCCACAAGGGGCTTCTGAACGATTCTTTTTACCCGTCAAGACGCATCCTTGACTTTGGAATTGAATTTGCCTGTGGCAAGCCACCATGCAAACCGCCATAGCTTCAGCTGCCTCTTTATGCGCTGGGGCTGACTGAGCAGTCGGTAGAGCCACTCCACATTATGGTCAATCCACCAACGTGGTGCTCGCTTCACATGCCCTATATACACATCGAAACTGCCACCCAGCCCCTGATATATTGCCTTATGGCGGCTCAGCATCTGCTCCATGAGCAGTTCTTGCTTTGGCGAGCCCATTGCCACAAACACCACATCGGGTGCCTTTGCCACAATGTCGTCTATCAGTGCCTGGCGCTCGGCATCGGTCTTTATGTAGCCATTGCGATGTCCCACAATGTTTATGCCACCATACTGGCGGCGTAGCTTTTCCACAGTGGCATCGATTACCTCCTGCTTGCCGCCTACCAAATAAAAGGTCTTTTCCTTATACAAGCGCTCTATGAGCCATAACCACAACTCGCAGCCTGCAACCTTTATGGCGCCATCATAGCCCATACGTTGCAATGCCATTTGTGGACCGGCACCATCGCAATAGCCAATGTTGCGATTTATTATGGCGCGTGTCTCGGCAGTGGCATTCACTATCTTCTCGGCGTTTATCGCCACTAATATTCCTGGGTTATTGGCGGCATATTGGGCGAGCTCTTCTCTCGACGAAAAGGGAAAAATTTCCACTCCATGCAGACTTGCTTTTATCATCTTTTGGCGGTGTTTCTGACCTATTTTATTCTAAAATTGTGCAAATATACGCATAACATTATATTCTACAAAGAATTTTTTATAAAAAAAGTTCCAATTTCAACCAATCCTAGCTGCTTTGATGGGGGGGGGAAATTTGGGGCGATTTTATGGCATAATCATCACACTCGGAAGAGACAACAGCCTATACTCAACTACCGATGATCTATCTCGACATTATCTTGCGTTTCAGCATTTGCACAAACTCTTGACGCTCGCCATGAGTCAGACCGATGCTTCCTATGAGCAACATGGTGAGCATGCCGCAAGCAATAATGGCTGCCAGGCGGCATGGTGCGCTGTGCACTCCAAGTTGGGCATAGAGCACAAGCACAGCGGTCATGACGATGGCTATGAGCAACGGCCTGCCATAGGCTTGCCGCACATACTGCCATGCGTCGAAACCCAAGATGCGGTGCATCAGATAGAGCTGAACGCCTCGCTGCAACACATCGGCAACGACAAAGAGCACCAAGATGCTGTAGGCAGGGAAACCGCCAGCAAAGAGAGCATAGCCTATGGGAATGCACGCTATGAAGAATATGCTGGTGTTGAGTTTGAACCAGCGTATGCGCCCTGCCGCGTTGATAAGATTGAATATGCCACCACAAGTAAGCGATATGCCTCCCACTATGATGTTGAGGAAGGTGAGTGTGTAGGCGCCTTCGGGCACATTGCCCAGCCATAGCTTCAACACGAAGTGGAGCTCTATGAGCAGCGGAAAGCACATCAGCTCGAAGAGCAGCAGGTTTATGCGCCCTATCTTGTTGCAGAGGTAGGTGTAGCGCTGGCTGTCGCCTGCTGCATACGACTGTATTATCTGTGGTGCCGAGGCACTGTCGAAGCTACCTGAGAACGACATAATGCTCTGATTGACGGTGCGACTCACGGCAAAGGCGCCATTCATGGCGGTGCCGAAGAAGCTGTTGAGCAGCAGGTCACTGCCCGAAGAGCGTAGCATATACGAGAGTGTGGCAAGCACATTCCAGCCGCCAAAGCTCAGCACTTCGCGATAGCGCTGCCAGCCGTGCACAAAGCGATAGCGTATGGTGGAGTGCCATTTGCGGTGTGCCACATAATGATACACCACAAACGTATTGGCTGTGGTGAGGGCGAATATTATGCTGTAGATGCGTAGTGCATAGGGCCCATGATACAGGCTCAGCAGCAGTAGGCACACAAGGCGCAACACAGAATTGACAATGTCTATCACTGCCATGAAGCGGAAGCATTCATGGGCGGCAAGCAGACTCTGGTATGGGCTGTTCATAATGCCCAGACATGCCGTTACGATGCTTACATGAAACACAAAGACGGCATCGGCTTCCTTTCCTGTCTGTACGTTAAGATGATGTTCTACATACCACAGTCCGAGGGTCTCTGCAAGCACAAAGATGCATGCAGCAAGAGCCACATGCAACAGCAGATTGATGTTGAACGAGGCATTGACATCGCCATCGGGCTTGCCCATCTCGGTGTTGAAGAATCGCGATGTGGCACTTGCCAACGATGCGCTGATGAAGGTGAACATGGCAAGCACGCCGCCCACCACGGCAAACAGTCCGTAGTCGGACACGCCAAGCAGTTCGAGCGCCAGTCGCGACACATAGAGGCCTATGACCATTGTGCTCACGAGGCGCACATACATGAATGCCGTGTTTTTGGCAATACGTCTATTAGCATTGTCCATGATGATAGGCGTAATGATAGCCATAATGATAGCCATAGCGACCGCTCGACTTGGTGGCGTTGAGCACTATCGACACATGTTTATACTTGCCGTTCTGGGCTTCGATTTCGAGTTCTTCCACGCATCGACGTTCACTAAGCCCTGCTCGTATGATGAACAGTGTGCGGTCGGCATGACGCTCAATGAGTCCGGTGTCGGCAAGGGTGTCGGATGGCGGACAGTCGATGAGAATGAAGTCGTAGTTAGAGCGCTGCTCGCCAAGCAGGCGTGCCAGGCGCTCTTCGGCAGATAGCAGTTCAGTGGGGTTAGGTGGTATGGTGCCGACGGGCAATATGTCGAGTGTTGGATATTGCTCCATGTTGTAGAGCAGCTGCGACACATCGGTTTCCTGTTCTGCCAAATAGTCGGCGAGTCCTTTGCCTCTAGCCCTGAACACTCTCGATGCTGAGGCGTGGCGCAGGTCGCCATCGATAAAGAGCACATGCTTGCCAGCAATAGCAAGAGCCAGAGCGAGGTTGGTGGCAACGAATGTCTTGCCGGAGTTCATATAGTCGGAGGTTACGATATATACATTATTCTTGCCATGGCGCGATGTCATAAACTCGAGATTGGTGCGCAGATAGCGGAATGCCTCGTTCACGATGTCTTGTTTGCCGGGTTCCACCACCAAGCTATTGACACGTGGATTGCGGCTGTGGTTGTGCTTGAAAGCATTAAACAGGCGGCTCAGCAAACTTCTGATCAGGCGTTCCAAGAGGGTGCGCTGTCGCCTGCCGAAGTTGCAATAGGGTATGTCGCCAACGAGCGACAGCGTGGTCTTGTGTTCGATGTCGCCCTTGTCGCGGATGGTGTTGTCGAAACTTTCGCGCACAAAGAGCACCACAACGGGCACGATTAGGGCAAAGAACACTGCACTAAAGAGCACCATGAACCTATTGGGCGATGTGGGCTTGTCGCTGCCATGGGGCATGTCGATAAGCTGTGTTATCACCGACGAGTAGGTCATGCTTAGCTGGTTTTCTTCCTTCTTCTGCAGCAGATAGAGGTAGAGGCTTTCCTTCACCTTCTGCTCGCGCTCCACACTGGCAAGATGCTTTGCCTGTGTTGGGTTGTCGCTGATTTTCGAGTTTGCCTCGCCGTTATATCCCCAAAGTGCATCGAGCTGTATGTTGAAGGTGTTTATCTGGTTTTCGATGGTGGAAAGAATGTTCTTGCGTATGTCGCTAAGTTCTGCCTCCTGTTTTCTTATGAGTGGGTTTTGTGTAGATGTGGCGGTGAGATTGTTCTTGAGCGACAGCAACAGCTGGTTGTATTGGTTGATTTGCGCCTCTGCCACTGCATTGCCAATGCCCGAATTGGTGGGCAGCAGCTGATGCTGGGTGGCCTTGCCCTTCAATATGCCAAGAATGTATTGTGCCATGGAGCGCTGACTGGTGAGCCGTAGTATCTCGGCGTCCGACTGGCTTTGCTGCTGCAGATACATGTCGCTGACACTTGACAGGTCGGTGATTTTGTTGCGTGCCTTGAACTTCGATATGCTGTCGTCGACGATGTTTAGTTCGCTTTCGATGAGTCGAAGACGGTCTTCTATAAATCGCGATGTGCTCACCGCCACCTGGTTCTTGTCTTCTATCCACTTCTGGTTATACACCTTCACTATCTCGCTGAGCACTCGCTCGGCTTGCAGCGGCGAAGGATTAGAATACTTTATGCTGATAATAGTCGATTTGTCGCCTTCGATCTGTGTGGTCAGGTTGAACTTTATGGATTCTGCCTTACGCAGTGCATCGCGGTCGTTGGCGGGATGCATCACACGGCGTGCCACCTCCATAAGCACATCGAGCGACATGAACTGTCGCTTTACATTCTCCACATTGGTGTTTTGTGTCACAAGTCCAAGGTCGCCAAAGTCGTTGTCGCCTTGCTGGGTATTGGTGGTCTTGCCCTGTGTTTCCTGTTTCACAAGCACTGCCACCTCACGGGTGTAGATCTTCTGCGCAACCGACAGATAGTAGCATGCTATGCCCACGCACACTGCCAATGAAATCAGAAACCAATTCCAATGTATAAGGCAGATGTGCCATAGGTCGGGGATGGTGATGTAGTCGTCGGTGACAGCACGACGCACTGTATTATTATCGTTCATCTTCATTATTACTTTATTATCAATGCTGTTATGGTGGTGAGTAGCGATGCTATCGATATCCATATCGATGGGTTGTTGAAGGTGTTGCCTGTGGCATTCGACTCTCGCTTGCGCTTGTTGTTGGGCGACACATACACCAGATCGTTTTGCTGCAGATAGTAGGCTGGCGAATTGAGCACAGCCTGCATATTGGTGAGGTCGATGGTGTACACTTGGTTCACGCCGTCCAGCCGTCGGCTGACGAGCACATTGCAGCGGTCGCCGTCGATGGTGAGGTCGCCGGCATAAGCCACGGCATCGATAATTGTGAAGTGGTCTTTAGTGATGTCGATATGTCCGGCATTTTTCACCTCGCCAAGCACGTTCACGCCCATATTCACATACTCCACAGTAACGATAGGGTCGCTCACGAGCTCACGCTCCTTCAATCGGCGCTGTATGTAGGCTGCCACCTCCTTGCGGGTCTTGCCCACTACCGATATCTTGCCAAGCACGGGGAAGTCGATGGTGCCTTGCTCGTCGACGGTGTATGCCAGCATCTGGCGGGTGCCCGTGGTGGTGCCTGCCGTCGACTGTGGGCTCACCGACGAACCGAGCACATTCCTGAAGTTGGTGGCGGTGAGCGTAAACTGGTTCTCGAGCATTGGGTTGGAGCTGTTCACCACAATGTTTATCTTGTCTTCAGGACGCAAGCGCAACTGCTGCTCGGCTTGCAATGCCATGCCATTGAGCAACGACGCATCTTGAAAATACGTTATATTCTTTGGAGTAGAGCACGATGCAAGCCACATACAGGCTACACATAGCATCATGCCGAAATATGTCTTTATTGTTTTCATCAATATATAATATATTTTTACATCTTTGTCGACAGCCATCTACCATCTACCACAGAAATGCTCATTTAATTAATAATTCAAATGATAACTTCTAATAAACAAAAATGCAAAATTAATAAATTAAAAGTTATATTTATTACACTGATGATATTTTTTTCAGCACTAATATTACAAATTTCTCATGCCATTGCTCCTAATATCATCAATGCGACATTTCTACTACTTGCCACTTACAGCAAAAATCTTACGTTTTATTATCGTATGTGAGATATAAAACATACCTTTGCATCGTAACTACGAAAAAACAATTACAACTAATAATAAACAAATATCATGGCAGACGAAAAGAAATTTAGAGTAGAAGCCGACCTATTGGGCGAGCTCAAAGTTCCTGCTGACGCACTCTACGGCGTGCAGACTCAGCGCGGTATCAACAACTATCACATTTCGCGCAAGGCAATGCGCGACTATCCCGACTTCATAATAGCCATTGCCTATGTGAAGCTGGCTGCAGCACAGACCAACCACTCGCTGGGCGTCATCAACGACGAGATAGCAGGGGCTATAGTGCAGGCATGCCGAGAGATTGTAGACGGCAAGTGGCACGAAAACTTCCCCATCGACATGGTGCAGGGCGGAGCCGGCACATCGGTCAACATGAATGCCAACGAGGTGATTGCCAACCGTGCCCTCGAAATTCTGGGACGCGAGAAGGGCGACTATCAGTATTGCTCGCCCAACGACCACTGCAACTGCGGACAGAGCACCAACGATGTGTATCCCACATCAATACGCCTGGCACTCATAAGAATGAACACGCATCTAGTGGGCGCACTCACCGGACTCATCAGCGCTTTCCGATATAAGGGTGGCGAATATTCCGATGCCATAAAGATGGGACGCACACAGCTGCAAGATGCAGTGCCTATGACCATCGGACAGGAATTCAATGCCTATGCCAACAACCTCGAAGAGGAAATTCTAAACCTTGAACGCAACGTGAAACTGCTGCACGAGATTAATATGGGAGGCACTGCTATTGGCACCGGACTGAATGCCGTTCCGGGATTTGCAAAACTCTGCGCTGCCAACCTCAGCAAACTAACCGGCGAGAGCTTCGTATCGGCAAGCGACCTCGTGGAGGCTACTCCCGACACTGGTGCATATGTGAGCTACTCATCGGCACTGAAGCGACTGGCGGTGAAGCTATCGAAGATATGCAACGACCTGCGACTGATGGCTTCCGGACCACGCTGCGGACTCAACGAAATTAATCTGCCACCAAAGGCACCTGGATCGTCAATAATGCCAGGAAAAGTGAACCCCGTAATACCAGAGGTGACCAATCAGGTGTGCTTCAAGGTGATTGGCAACGACACCACCGTGACATTTGCTGCAGAGGCAGGACAGCTGGA
This sequence comes from uncultured Prevotella sp., assembly GCA_934215545.1. Lineage (GTDB taxonomy): Bacteria > Bacteroidota > Bacteroidia > Bacteroidales > Bacteroidaceae > Prevotella. Next base: position 4,983 of record CAKQAD010000017.1, on the reverse strand, counting down.
GCTGAACGTAATGGAGCCTATAATCACCGAGAGCCTGTTCGAAAGCCTGACATGGCTGAAGAACGCCATCGAAACCCTTACCGAGGAGTGCGTGCTCGGCATCACCGTCAACAAGGAGCGCTGCTACGAAATGGTGAAGCATAGCATCGGCATCGTTACTGCACTCAACCCAATCATTGGCTATAAGAACAGCTCGAAAGTGGCTAAAGAGGCACACGAAACCGGACGCTCCGTCTACGATATAGTAATCGAAAAGGGACTCATGAGCAAGGAAGACCTCGACCGAGCACTCGACCCTAAGGAAATGCTGCAATCGCATAAATTCACATTGAAGTGAAATAAGGATAAATAGGATTATACATTAAATATTGTCCCGAGATTTTTTGTCTCGGGACTTTTTTTGTCACGATATTTTTTTGTCCCGAATTTGAGAATTAGAGAATTTTTTCAAGCATGTTGTGCTTGACTGCAGGGTGCGTCATGCCCAGCAAAGACGCGAAGCGTCAAATTCTCTAATTCTCTAATTCGGGACAAAAAAAATATCGGGACAGAAAATTCTCAAATTCGGGGACAAAAAATATCAAGACTTTCAGTAACTTTGTGGCATGATTTATCCAGCAAATTTTGAAAGCAAGATACAGTTCAGCGAGATACGCTCGCTGCTGAAGGGCTATTGCCTTAGCCAATTGGGCAAAGACAAGGTCGACACGATGACCTTCGGCAGCAACGCCAAAGCCATCAACGAGAGTCTTAATCAAACACGGGAGTTCCGCCGCATGCAAGAGGAGGCCGACGACTTCCCCTTGCAATTCTTCTTCGACATGCGCGAGTCGATAAAGCGCATACGCATAGAAGGTACACATCTCGAAGAGGGCGAGATGTTCGACCTGCGCCGCTCGCTCGAAACCATTGCCGGCATAGTGAAGTTTCTGAACCGATGCGACGACGAAGGCCACTACGACTACCCCACCCTACACCTGCTTACAGAGGGTGTGCTCACCTTCCCTGACATCATACGCCGCATAGACCAAATACTCGACAAATACGGAAAGATAAAAGACACTGCTTCGCCACAACTTGCAGACATACGCACACAGCTGCGCAAGGCAGAGGGCAGCGTGTCGCGCACCTTATATGGCATTCTGCATGCAGCACAGAGCGAGGGTCTTGTCGACAAGGATGTTACGCCTACCATGCGCGACGGACGCCTCGTGGTGCCCATAGCGCCCGCCATGAAACGCCGCATAAAAGGTATCGTGCACGACGAGTCGTCGACCGGAAAGACGGTGTTCGTGGAACCAACAGAGGTGGTAGAGGCCAACAACCGCATACGCGAACTCGAAGCCGACGAGCGCCGAGAGATAATCGTAATACTCACCGAATTCGCCAAACTGCTGCGCCCCCACATCGACGACATCGTCAATGCCTACAAGCTGCTGGCAGAGGTAGACTTCATCAGAGCGCGCGCCGAGCTGGCACGACTCACCAACGCCATAGAGCCAGAGGTGAGCAGCAAACCTGTGGTCGACTGGATAACGGCACGCCATCCACTGCTATGGCTCGCTCTAAAAAAGCAAAACAAGCCAATACAACCGCTCGACATCACACTCACCGACAAACAGCACATATTGATAATATCGGGTCCTAACGCCGGCGGAAAATCAGTGTGCCTGAAAACATTAGGTCTGCTGCAATACATGCTGCAATGCGGACTATCAGTGCCTATGAGCGAGCGCTCAAAGGTGGGCATATTTGCCGACATTATGATAGACATCGGCGATGAGCAGAGCATCGAGAACGACCTCTCTACCTACTCATCGCACTTGCTCAACATGAAGAATATGATGCGACAGGCTGGCAACCGCACACTGCTGCTAATCGACGAGTTTGGCACCGGCACCGAGCCACAGATAGGCGGTGCAATGGCAGAAGCAGTGCTCACACAGTTTGTTAAGAAACTGGCATGGGGAGTAATCACCACTCACTATCAGAACCTGAAGCATTTTGCCGACTCACACGAGGGCATTGCCAATGGTGCCATGCTCTACGACCGACACGAGATGCGCCCCCTATTCCAGCTGGCCATCGGACAGCCGGGCTCATCGTTTGCCATAGAGATAGCACGCAAGACGGGCATTCCCGAGGAGGTGATACGCCAAGCCAGCGACATCGTGGGCTCCGACTATATACAAAGCGACAAATACCTGCAAGACATTGTGCGCGACAAGCGATATTGGGAAAACAAACGACAGAACGTGCACCAGCGCGAGAAGGATTTGGAGAAGACCATAGCCAAATACGAAGACGAAATAAGAGAGCTGGCGCAGAAGCGTAAGGACATTCTGCGACAAGCAAAGGAGCAGGCGCAGGAACTGCTCAAGGAGAGCAACCGCAACATAGAGAACACCATACGCGAAATTCGCGAGTGCCAGGCAGAGAAGGAGGAGACTAAGCGACTGCGCGAAGAGCTCAATGTGTTCAAGGCCGATGTAAACGACATCGACACGAAGTCGGCAGACGACATTATAGAAAAGAAGATGCGACAAATCCTTGAGCGCAAAGAACGCCGCGAGAAACGGAAGAAACAGAAACTGGAAAATCCGCCCAAAACAGCCGCAACCATCAGCACAGCACTCAAACTGCCTACAGCCGATGGCGGCAACCACAGTTTTGCCGCTGGCGACATAGTGCGCATGCGCGGACTGAACACCGTGGGCACCATAGAAAGCATCAGCGGCAAGACAGCCACATGCGTGTTTGGCGATGTGCGCACCAAAGTGGCTACCTCGCGCCTCGAACACACCACAAAGACAGTGGAGAGCACACGCCCTGCCACATTCGGCATTAGCCGCGAAACACGACAGACCATCGACAGCCATAAGCTCAACTTCCACCAAGATCTCGACGTGCGAGGCATGCGTGGCGACGAGGCACTGAGCGCCGTACAGCAGTTCATCGACGACGCCATACTCGTGGGCATGGCGAGAGTGCGCATACTACACGGAAAGGGCAACGGCATCTTGCGCCAGCTCATCCGACAGTATCTGCAAAGCATACCTAACGTCAGCTCGTGCAAAGACGAGCATGTGCAGTTTGGCGGTGCCGGCATAACAGTTGTCGACTTCTGAATTAAAGTTCAGCCGGAATTTTCTTGTCCCGAGATTTTTTCTGTCCCGAAATATTTTGTCCCGAGATTTGTCGCAGACCCACTGACCAAAGGGAAGTAATTAGAGAATTAGAGAATTTTTAGCGCTGACGCACTTGTAATTTAGCGTTGACGCTTGTAAAGCAGGCATGACGCACCCTATAGTCAAGCACAGCGTGCTTGAAAAATTCTCTAATTAATTCCCTTTGGTCAGTGCGTCAGCGCTAAAAATTCTCTAATTCTCTAATTCGGGACAGAAAAAAATCTCGGGACAATATATATATATCGGGACAAAAAAATCCGGGAAAAGTTTATCACTTTATCCCGGATGAGTTTATTAATATTATTATTCTATCATCTACTTTTCGGGCTTGCTCCCGTCGTCGCATCTACTTTTTTTTTTGAGTCTTGGTGTTTTTGTCGGATTTGCTGTCCTTGCTCTTGTCTTTCTTAAAGAGTCCCTTGCCCTTATTGAACAAGCCCTTCACACCTTCGCCAACCGACTTAACAGGATTTTTTGAATCGACCTTATCCATAGCCTTGCCCTTCACGCCATCGGCCGACGAGCCACCCTTTGTAGTAACAGCTATCGTAGCCTTTTCTTTCGACTCACTTGGAGTGCGCCAATAGGTGTAGGTGTAGTCGGTGTCCGTCTTCTTCACAAATTCATGATGTGTGGTGTAGCCACCATCATAAGTGGTGAACGACTCCTTGTTGCCAGCCTTCTTGTAGTTTTTTATAGGCTCCGGATCCACGCCGCATCCATCGGCAAGAAACTGCTTCTTGTTCAGGTCTACCTGAACCCAATAGCCACAACCATCTGCATAATAAAATTTTCTTACCTGTGCATTGGCAACGAAGGCAAATGCACACATTACACAAAAAATAAATAAGCGCTTCATAGCTTTTGTATTTTTATTCTGCGACACTACACTACATTCTATATATAAGTACACTGCCAGCCGAAACGCTGACACCGCTTTGCCATGCCGGAAAAATCACCCGTCTTAGTGCCGCAAATAGAAGGAGCAACATCACGACCTGACGGCATCAAAGGTATAAATAAAATCTAAATATAAACATCTTTTCGACGATTTTCTTTCCGATTTGTAATATATTTTTTTGTGGGGAGGATTGCTACCCGTCGTCGCATCCACTACTTCTTTGAAGTTTTGGGGTTATCGTCCGACTTACTATCCCCGTTATTGACTATAACTGAAAAGCGTTGTCAGATTTGAAGGTGATTATCGTTTTGCGATTGTAGTGAGCCTTTTTGTTTGTAAAAGCGACAAATATTCCCACCATTTAATAATTATTTCCCGAAATCTTTTAAGTTTATATTCGTTTTTATTATTTTTGCGTCAAAAGCAAATATAATTAACATCATGCAAAAGGATTTAAATAGAATAAAGGTAGCACTGGCCGAAAATAAAAAGACTAGTAAATGGTTGGCTGATGAACTAGAAGTCAATCCAGCTACGGTATCCAAATGGTGTACAAACACAAGTCAGCCAGACCTACGAACCTTATTAAAGATTGCAGAACTGATGAGAATAAGTGTTCATGACTTGTTAAGTAAGGAAATCTAAACGACACTTAGACAATGGCAAAGAAACAGAATTTAAGTTATCAAGATATAGAGTCATCACTCACTGTATTCAATGAGAAGCAGGTTGTAGCCTCCGAAGTGGGCTATGAACTGCTTAAGGCTTTTGGCAAAGGTGATGCCGACATCCGCCGCTATCGTGACGGCAAAGGCGTGCTCTCACGTTACGACGGGCTGCTCATTAAGGGCTTGTTTGGCTACAAGACTGCCACAGCCACTGCGCTGACCACTA
>CAKQAD010000016.1 GCA_934215545.1 uncultured Prevotella sp. | reverse complement strand
TAAAGTAAAATGATTAAAATTGGTATTAACGGATTTGGCCGTATCGGTCGTTTCGTTTTCCGTTCTACAGTTGAGGCTGAGAACGCAAAGGAAGTTCAGGTAGTAGCTATCAACGACCTCTGCCCTGTTGACTACATGGCTTACATGCTCAAGTATGACACAATGCACGGACAGTTCGATGGTACTATCGAGGCTGACGTTGAGAAGAGCGAGCTCATCGTTAACGGCAATCACATCCGTGTTACTGCTGAGCGCGATCCTGAGAACTTGAAGTGGGACGAGGTTGGTGCAGAGTATGTAGTAGAGTCTACAGGTCTGTTCCTCGCTTACGACAAGGCAGAGAAGCACCTCAAGGCTGGTGCTAAGTACGTAGTGCTTTCAGCTCCTTCTAAGGCTGATGCTAACGGCAACCAGGCTGACATGTTCGTTTGCGGTGTAAACACTGACAAGTACAACGGACAGAAGATCGTTTCTAACGCTTCTTGTACAACCAACTGCTTGGCTCCTATCGCTAAGGTGCTCAACGACAACTTCGGTATTGAGACAGGTCTTATGACTACTGTTCACTCTACAACAGCTACACAGAAGACTGTTGACGGTCCTTCTATGAAGGATTGGCGTGGTGGCCGCGCTGCTGCTGGCAACATCATCCCTTCTTCTACTGGTGCTGCTAAGGCTGTAGGCAAGGTAATTCCTGAACTTAACGGCAAGCTTACTGGTATCTCTATGCGTGTTCCTACTCTCGACGTTTCAGTAGTTGACCTTACTGTAAACCTCAAGAAGGCTGCTTCTAAGGAGGCTATCTGCGCTGCTATGAAGGCTGCTTCTGAGGGCGAGCTCAAGGGCGTACTCGGTTACACAGAGGATGCTGTTGTTTCTTCTGACTTCCTCGGCTGCGCTTTGACATCTATCTTCGACGCTAACGCAGGTGTATACCTCACAGACAACTTCGTAAAGGTTGTTTCTTGGTACGACAACGAGATTGGTTACTCACACAAGGTTGTTGAGCTCATCAAGATCATGAAGAAGCACAATGGCTAATCAATAGCCATCTTGCAGAGATAAAATTTAAGGGAGGATGCAATTACGGTTGCACCCTCCCTTTTTGTAATACATTATATTATAAAGCATCCACCCATATTATAAAGCATGCCCATATAATAAAGCATGCCCATATAATAAAGCATGCCCATATAATAAAGCACGCCCATATAATAGCCCATATTATACCCCTGCCACTATGGCACAGCCCAGCAGCCAGGTGGTCAGCAGTTTACTGCTTAACAACAAAAGGTCAAAAACACCGAATTCAAATTTGTTATTTAGCAATAATTTATGTAAGTTTGCGCTTGCAAACATCATATTATAGATTTAAGTAACACAGCCACACTATAAAATGTCAAACGACACAATGATAACCATCCTCGGACCAACAGCCAGCGGCAAGACAACTGTCGCTGCTGCATTGGCACTGCGTATTAATGGCGAGATAATCAGTGCCGACTCAAGGCAAGTGTATCGACGAATGGACATAGGCACAGGCAAAGACCTTGCCGACTACCAACAGCAAGGCCACAACATACCATATCATCTCATAGATATTGCAGAGCCAGGCACCAAATACAATCTGTTTCAATATCAGCAAGACTTTCACGATGCCTATTCAGCAATACGCCAACGAGGCAACACGCCAATACTCTGTGGAGGTACCGGGCTATACATAGAGGCAGTGCTCGGAGGTTATCAGTTGTCGCCAGTGCCGCAAAATTCACAGCTGCGGCAGCAACTTGCAAATTGCAATCTGCAAGAACTCACCCAAAAGCTCGTGGCATTAAAGAAAGCCACTGGGTCTGCCATGCACAACCACACCGATGTAGACACTGCACAGCGAGCCATAAGAGCTATAGAAATTGAGACCTATAACCTTGAACATCCCACACCACACAGGCAGATGCCACCCATCAATTCACTGATTGTCGGGATCAATATCGACCGTGAACTGCGTCGCAGCAAGATAACACAACGCCTCAAGGCACGCCTTGAACAAGGCATGGTGGAGGAAGTATGCTCCATAATAGCATCCGGCGTGAGTCCCGACGACCTGATATACTATGGACTGGAATACAAATATGTAACACAATATGTAATCGGGCAAATAAGCTACGACGAGATGTTCCGACAGCTCGAGATAGCCATACACCAATTTGCCAAGCGACAGATGACATGGTTCAGAGGCATGGAACGTCGTGGCTATACCATTCACTGGATAGATGCCGCTATAAGCACGCAAAATAAGGTGGAGCAGATACTTAAACTATTATAATTTTGAGTTTTGAGTTTTGAATATTGAATTGTCGGCTACGCCGATTTTGAATTATTCAATTTTGAATTCATAACTCACACCGATTAACTCAAAACTCACACCGATTAACTCAAAACTCACATCTCAAAACTAAAAAAATGGCAAACGACAATCGTTGGGGCATAATCTACTGCCCAAAACACTCTTTCTTTGGTTCACACAAACGTTGGGAGAACATAGAGAAATGTCTTAAGGCAAACGCCATCGACTACGACTATGTGCAGAGCGAAAATACAGGCAGCGTGGAGCGTCTTGTGAAGATGATGATTAATAATGGATATAAAACCATAATCATTGTCGGGGGCGACTCTGCGCTTAACGATGCCGTTAACACACTTATGCAAGCCGACTGCAACCAGCGACAGCAAGTGGCATTGGGAGTAATACCAAATGGCATGATGAACGACTTTGCACACTTCTGGGGATTTCGGGAGGCCGACTATGAGCAAACAATAAAATGGCTAAAGCATCGGCGTGTGCGTAGCATCGACCTTGGATGCCTACGGTATAACAATAAGTATGGCGAGGCTTGCCGACATTATTTCCTCAACTGTGTCAACATAGGACTCATTGCTGCTATAATGAACCTTCGTAGGCAGACACATCACTATTTCGGATCTCGCACACTGTCGTTCATATTTTCGTTTTTGCTAATGATATTCCAGCGCATGGAGTATCGCATGCATATGAAGATAAACACCCACGACATAGAGCAAGGCATCATGACTCTTTGCATAGGCAATGCCACAGGATACGGACAAACACCCAATGCAGTGCCCTATAATGGCCTGCTTGACGTGTCGCTTGTTTATCATACAAAAATGTCGCAACTATTTGAAGGCTTCTATCTGTTCTTGAGAGGCAAGTTTCTTAACCACCGCAGCGTGCATCCATACCGCACACGCAAAGTGGAAGTGCTCAGCGCACACAAGGCACTCGTAGGAGTAGATGGACGGCTAATAAAGACCCCAGTAGGACCATACACGATTACTGTTGAGCAAGAAGTAATCAACTTCTTGATACCAGAATAATCTTGACACCCCATCCCTACATCCACCCATCCCTACATCCACCCATAAAGCCACTATGCTATCAGCAGATATACTGCATATAGTATAGTGGCTTTATGGGTATTTATTCTTTAACCCAATTCAATCTAATGACCGTTTTTTCTTAATTATTGCTCCTTTATTCATGAAAATGCGGTCAAATCTAATAGTAAAATGATTTTTATTAAAAAACTCGCAAATAATCTTTGTAGTTATTAAAATAATTTATATATTTGCTGCATGATAAAAAACTTCTTGATTGTGTTTAGTGAAATATACTAAAACACGATTGGTAAGGAGCTTAAAATCATAAGCTAACTAACATTATTTAATATATTAACCATTTACTAACTTGAACATTATGGATACATATCCGAGGAAACACAGAATTCTTGCCAGCACATTCTTGGCAGGTATTGCTTTGGGTTGCGGATCTCCAATGTATGCCGCAACAGGAAATGAAGTTGCATCGAGCGTTGTTTTGCAACAGCAAGACATTCGCAAGGTGTCGGGAGTTGTAAAGGATGAGCGGGGCGAGAGTATTCCTGGCGCCACCATCGAAGTGAAAGGCACAAAAGTAAAAGCTATTACTGATATGGATGGACGGTTTACCATCGACATGCCTAAAGGGTCATCGGCCATTGCCATAAGCTATCTTGGCTATGCAACAAAAGAAGTGGCAGTGGGTGGACGCAATAATCTAACCATTGCTTTGCAGCCATCATCTACCGACTTGGATGAGGTGGTTGTCACAGCTCTTGGTATCAAGCGCGAAAAGAAAGCCTTAGGCTATGCTATGCAAGAGGTAAAGACCGAAGGACTTACCGAAAACAAATCGGTGAGTGTGGCAAATATGCTGCAAGGTAAGATTGCCGGCGTTCAGATAGCACAGTCAGGAACGGGTATGGGTGGTTCAACACGTATCGTAATGCGTGGATTGAACTCGCTCAGTGGCAACAACCAGCCGCTTTGGGTTATTGATGGTATTCCTATCAACGATGCCACACAAGAGCAAGCCACAGAATGGGGCGGCAGCGATTGTGCAGGTGCTGCTTCGCAGATTAACCCAGAAGACATTGAGAGCATTTCAGTGCTTAAGGGTGCTAATGCTGCAGCACTATATGGCTCGCGTGCACAGAGTGGTGCCATCATCATTACTACAAAAAAAGGTAAGGAAGGACAACCACTTAGCATAGAATATAATGGTAATGTCGATTTCTCTATGGTTTATTCTCCATATGAGTATCAGAACACTTATGCACAAGGCACAGGTGGTGTGTGGCATTTGAGAGACACCGGTAGCTGGGGTCCTCGTATGAATGGACAGGTGGTGCAGAACTGGCGTAATGCCATTTGGGGCGACTCTCGCTATTCCGACTATGCACTCACACCGCAGAAAGACTATATCAAGGACTTCTATGACACTGGTGTGGCATTCTCTAACACTGTTATTGCATCGGCTGGCGGTAAGAATATCACCGGACGTCTGTCGTTCACCGATTCACGCAATAAAGACGTAACTCCTAATCATCAGCTCAATAGGCAGTATTTCAATTTCAATACTGAGTACAACAATAGCTACCTCACCATTGGTGCCAAACTCAACTACATGCGTGAGCGCAATAAGAATCGTCCAGGACAAGGCGAATATGGTCTTATGACACAGCTTGTTAAGATGCCACGTGGCATACGATTGGCCGATCTTGAAAATCCTACAGGAACTGGTAGCTATTTGCACAATTCCGTAAACTGGTCAGGACCAAGCGACAACTATGCCAACCCTTATGCCATGACAACTAATGAGAATGGCAATCAGAACGACCGCAACCGCATCATCGGACAGTTGAGTGCTACAGCACGATTCACTGACTATCTGCGCTTAACGGGTCGTGTCGGTATTGATTGGTATAACGATCAGTACAAGAGCTATAATAGCTTGCCTGACCCAACATCGACTGCATCACAGTATGTTAACAGTCAGTCAACCAGTCAGGAATTTAATGCCGACCTTATCTTATATTTCAATAAGACCTTCGGCGACTTCTCTGTAAATGCAAATCTCGGTTCTTCGGTTGTAAATATGAAGAGCAATGCATTAGGTGGCTATTCTGGATTGTTTGCTGTTCCAGGTGTTGTGAACCTCTCGAATGGTTTGACACAGACAGTCAACGAGTCGTATGCAAAGAAAGAAATACAGTCGATGTTCTTCTCTGCATCAGTAGGCTATAAGAGTATGGCTTATCTTGATATTACCGGACGTAACGACTGGTCGTCAACACTACCTTCTTGGAATCGTTCTTATTTCTATCCATCTGTAAGTGCCAGTGTCATCCTCTCAGAGATATTCAAGATGCCAGAGTGGCTCAACTATTTCAAGGTGCGTGGTTCATGGGCAAAGGTAGGTAACGATACCGATCCTTACAAACTTGCCACAATGTATCACTTCTGGACATCAGGCGATAAGCTCGATGCCGAAGGCGATAAGGTAAATCCTGGAATCATTAAGATTTATCTCGACAAGACACTTCCTTTGGCCGACCTAAAGCCGGAGTCGACAGTATCAGGCGAGATTGGTACCGAAATACGTATGTTCGACAATCGTTTAGGCATCGACTTTACATATTATAAGTCTAACACCAAGGATCAGATTCTGAGTGTAAACATGCCTGGATCGTCTGGATACACATCAAAGAGCATCAATGCTGGTAAAATCAGCAGTCATGGCTATGAGCTTATGCTCACCGGCACACCTATCCGCACTAAGGATTGGACATGGGATTTGAGCTTTAACTGGGGCTTGAACCGCACTAAGTGCGTATCGCTCGACAAGGATATCAAGCGCTTCACTCTCGGCTCAATTCGTACCGGTTCTGTAGTAGTAAACGAAGGCGGACAGTTTGGTGATATTGTTGGCAAGGCTTACAAGCGCGATGCCCAAGGCCGCATCATTGTTGATGCTAATGGCTTGCCAGAGAGCGAGTCGGATAAGGTGATAGGCAACATGATGCCTAAGTGGACAGGGTCTGTTGGTACATCACTCCGATGGAAAGACCTCACACTTTCTGCTTTGCTTGATATCCGTGTTGGTGGCGACTTCATCTCTAACACCGATAACTACGCTTGTCAGTCGGGTACATCTGCAAAGACTCTCTATGGTCGTGAGAATGGCGAAAAGATAGTAGTCGACGGCGTTACCGAAAGTGGTGCACAAAACACTGTAGGTGTGTCAGCCGAGCAATATTGGAGCTCAGTAGCAGGTCCTGATGGCATTGTTGAGCAGTTTGTATACGAAGGAACATACGTTAAACTTCGCGAGATAGCATTAGGCTATAACCTCCCACAGCAGTGGTTGAGCCACACACCACTTAAGAGTGTACGCGTGTCGCTCGTTGGTCGCGATCTCTTCTATATTTATAAGGCAGCTCCTGTAAATCCTGAAGGCGCATTCTCTCGTAATGACTACGCCCAGGCATTCGAGCTTGCTTCTATGCCTCCGACAAGATCAATCGGACTTTCACTTAATGTCAAATTTTAAAGCCGAACAACTATGAAACTTTTGATGAAAAATATCGGAATGGCGTGCGTGTTGGGTGCTTTGATGACAGGTTGCACTGACAATTTCGACTCCATGAATCAAGACCCTATGGGTATCAATGATTCCGACCCATCTTACGTAATGCCGTATATATTAGAGCAAGGCTCTCATGTGCAGTCGTGGGAGTATCAAGTGGGCGACAACCTTAACACCAATCTCTATGCGCAGTATTTTGCCAACGGAGCCACTTATTTCAACTCCGATAGCTACAACTATAATAGTGCTTGGGTGACAGATGGTTTCTGGAACAACTACTATTCTGGCGTATTGAAGCAAGTAAAAGCTGTTGGCGAGACAGTAAAGGAGCAGCCTGCTTATAGCAACATATATCAAACCATGCGCATCTTTGCTGCACAGTGTACAGCACTTACCACCGATGTGTTTGGAGATATACCTTACACCGAAGCTGCTGCAGGAAAGAGCAATGCAAAGTACGATAGCCAGAAGAGCATCTATCAAGCCATTTTCCGTGAGCTGACAGAGGCCGTAAACGAACTGTCGCAGAACAAGCCTAATCAGGCGGCTTATCGCGACCAGCAAGACCTTATCTATAATGGCGACATGAGCAAATGGATAAAACTTGCCAACTCTTTGCGCTTGCGCTATGCCTTGCGTGTGGTTTATGTCGACCCCGAAATGGCTAAGCGTGAGGGCGAGGCTGCTCTTGCTGCTCCTGGCGGATTGCTTTCAAGCAACGACGACAATGCAGGTGTCTACATTTCTGGTACGGGAGCCAATGGCTGGCCTCTATTCCAGATATCAGGTTGGGGTGAGTTCTGTATGAGTAAGACCATGGAGAATATCCTCAAGACCACAAGTACTGTTGCCGATCCACGTATGCCTCTTTGGTTCGGACATACACAGGCTTCTACTGCAGACAACCCAGTTTTTGCAGGTATTCCTAATGGACTATCTGTTGAAAAACTCGGACAGTATCCTGGTGATGAGCGCTCTTTCGTTTGGGGCTTGCAGGCAATGCCTAACTGGAACACCAAAGACAATAGCGAGAGTTCTTTCTGTGTGAACATCCGTCAGAAGGTGATGAATTATGCCGAGGTTTGCTTGCTTAAGGCTGAAGCCGCATTGCGCGGTTGGGCTGGAGCAGGTGATGCCAAGACAAATTATCTTGCTGGTATTCGTGCTTCGTTTGAAGGTGAGCGTGCCATCGTTGGCGACGAGTCGCTCTACGATACATCCAACGATAATACCTACATGACAACAGGTAAGGTAGAATGGCAAGAAGGTGCAACATTCGAAACTCACCTTGAGCAGATTATTACACAAAAGTGGCTTGCTCTCTATCCTAATGGCTCAGAAGCATGGTCGGAGTTCCGCCGTACAGGTTATCCTAAGCTTATGCCAGTCGGCCAAAGTATGGAACCAACCATCAATCCTGCTAATGGAGAATTCATTAAGAAGCTCCGTTATGTTGACGATGAGCGTCGTGAGAATCCTAATGCCACCGATCCTTCTCTTAACGGAGGCAAGGGCGATGGTCTGAATGTAAGAGTTTGGTGGGATGCTGGCAATCGTTACAAATAATCTGTATATACACACATCCGACACTCGGATAATCTAATAGATATTAGGTCAGCGTTTGTAGACAATGGTCTACGGCGCTGGCCTTTTCTGTTTCGTTTTGTTTTACTTAAATTTACTGATTATCCCAAATCGGTCATTAGATTAAAAAGAACACATCGCATCCTAATAATCTTCTAAATTCGCTCTAATGACCGATTTGGGTTTATATAGCCTTTAATGTGTTATGATTAAAAGATTTACTATAGTCCTGTTAGCGGTCCTTGCGTTGCATGTGTCATTACATGCAACATCACGTCGATTGGTGCACACCGATGTGCTTATTGTGGGAGGCGGCACAAGCGGCGTAGCTGCAGCTTTGCAGTCGGCACGTCTTGGTGCAAGCACGCTTGTGGTAGAATCATCCCCATGGCTTGGAGGTATGCTCACAGCTGCTGGCGTAGGAGCTGTTGATGGCAACTACAACATGCCTGCAGGAATTTGGGGTGAGTTTCGCGATAGTCTTGCATGCCACTATGGTGGTTTGGAGGCACTAAAGACGGGGTGGGTGAGCAATGTGATGTTCGAACCGTCGGTTGGCAATCGTATTTTCCACAACATGTGCGCCAAGCAGCCTAATATAACGCTTTGGCATAATGCCAATGTGGTGAACATTGTGCGTAAGAAAGGAATATGGCAAGTAAATGTGGCAAAAGGCAATAATACAATAGCACAAGTAGAAGCGCGTATTGTTGTCGACGCAACAGAACTGGGGGATATTGCCAAAATGTGTGGCGTGCGTTATGATGTGGGCATGGAGAGTCGCAGCCTGACAAATGAAGATGTGGCACCCGAGCAATCCAATGGTATAGTGCAAGACCTCACCTATGTGGCAATACTCAAAGACTATGGGCATGATGTGAGCATAAACCGTCCGCAAGGCTACGACCCTGCAGAGTTTGCCTGCTGCTGTATTAACAACAATTGTGTAAAGCCCAAAGAACCCAATCGCATGTGGTCGCAAGAGAAAATGATAACCTATGGGGCTATGCCTAATCATAAGTATATGATAAATTGGCCTATTGAGGGCAATGATTATTATGTCAATATGATTGATATGACACCAGAGCAACGACAGAAGGCCATTGCCGATGCCAAACTCTACACCATGCGCTTTGTATATTTCATTCACCATGAGTTGGGCTACAACCATCTTGGTCTGGCAGACGATGAATTCCCAACTCCCGACCGTTTGCCATTTATACCATATCATAGAGAGTCGCGTCGCATACATGGTAAGGTGCGTTTCACCTTAAACCATGTTACTGATCCTTACTCACAACCCCTTCCTCTATATCGCACCGGCATTGCTGTGGGCGACTATCCTGTAGACCATCATCACACACGCTATACGGGAGCCGAGATGTTGCCCGACCTGCATTTCCACTCCGTACCATCCTTCTCCTTGCCATTGGGCAGTCTGCTGCCCGATAGTGTAGAGGCACTTATCGTGGCAGAGAAGTCTGTGTCGGTGTCGAACATTGCCAATGGTGCCACACGCCTGCAACCAGTGGTGTTGCAGATAGGGCAGGCTGCAGGTGCGCTCGCTGCCATTGCCGTAAATCGTGGCTGTTTGCCAAGTCAGGTGCCAGTGCGTCATGTACAGAGCCAGTTGCTCAATGCCGGAGCCTACATAATGCCCTATTCCGACATACCTGTTTCTTCCAAAATATTCAAACCATGTCAGAGAGTGGGGGCCACTGGTGCCATGCGTGGCACTGCCATAAGCACCGGTTGGCAGGGCGCCACCTTGTTTCGCCCCGAAGCCCCAGTGCTACACTCCGATTTGCAAGGCTTATGCCAGCTTTATCCTTGTGCTAGCTCTCTTGTGCCAGCCGACTCCGTTGTCGTGACCATACACGAGGCGGTAGAACTTGTGGCTAATCTTGCTGCCAGGTATAAAACTCAAAATGTCAACGATGCACGTCGGCAAGCTATCACTGCTGCTACCGATGCCGGATATGCATGTACTCCTGCCAACAATCCAGTGCTGCGAGCACAGATGGCAGTAATGATTGATGCAGTGCTAAATCCGTTTGAATACAAGCCGATAGGCATTGATGGACGATTTTTGCACTGATTTTAGGCTTTTTTCAAAATATAGGCACTTTTATTTTGAGTGTATACATATTTTTACTACCTTTGATAACGTAAGGCGATAAAACAGCCTTTATGACTAACTACTGCCTTGCAATGTGTTAACTATTATAATATACCTTAATTTAAACCTATGAGTTATCTGCGATTCGAAAAAGCTCTGATGACCAATCTCGAGGAGTCACTGCCGCGCGAGCTGCTGCGTACTAACCGATCGGGAGCCTACTCGTGCTCTACGGTGGTCGATTGCAACACACGCAAATATCATGGACTGCTGGTGGTTCCCGTGCCCGAAATGGACGACGACAACCATGTGTTGCTCTCGTCACTCGATGTCACGGTGGTGCAGCATGGAGCAGAGTTCAACCTCGGACTCCATAAGTATCAGGGCAACAATTTTAGCCCCAAAGGACACAAGTATATTCGCGAGTTCGATTGCGACAAAGTGCCCACTACCATATATAGAGTAGGTGGTGTGGTGTTAAAGAAAGAAGTGGTTTTCCAGCATTATGAAGACCGCATTTTGATACGTTACACCCTTGTTGATGCCCATTCGGCAACGACATTGCGTTTGCGTCCTTTCCTTGCCTTCCGTAGTGTAAGGCAGTTCACACACGAAAATTCTGTAGCATCGCGCGACTATAGCGCTGTCGACAATGGCATACGCACTTGCATGTATGCTGGCTATCCCGATCTTTACATGCAGCTTAGCAAGCGCAACGAGTTTAAGTTCCAGCCCGACTGGTATCGTGGCGTAGAATATCCTAAGGAGCAGGAGCGTGGATATGCTTCTAACGAAGATCTCTATGTGCCTGGCTATTTCGAGATGGATATCAAGAAAGGCGAGAGCATAGTGTTCTCTGCTTCTACATCGGAGTGCAAGACGGGCGGCCTGAAGCATCTGTTCCAAAAAGAAGTAGATGAACGCTCACCTCGCGACAATTTCTTCCATTGTCTTGTCAACGCTGCTCACCAGTTTCATAATCGCACCAGCAAAGACGAGCGTTATCTCCTTGCTGGCTATCCGTGGTTTAAGTGCCGCGCTCGCGACACATTTATCGCCTTGCCAGGTCTCACCCTATCGATTGAAGAAGAAGACTATTTTGAACTCGTGATGCACACCGCAGCCCGCGCTCTCTATGAATTCATGGATGGCAAGCCGCTCACCGGTAAAATAGCTGAGATAGAGCAGCCCGATGTGCCTCTTTGGGCAATATGGGCTGTGCAACAATATGCCAAGCATGTGGGCAACGACAAGTGCAACCGCAAGTATGGCAAGTTGCTCTACGACATCTTGCATTATATAATAGATGGCAAGCATCCTAATCTTGCACTCCACGATAATGGTTTGCTCTATTCTGAAGGCAAGGACAAGGCTGTGACATGGATGAATTCCACCGCCAATGGCCGTCCTGTTGTGCCACGCACAGGCTACATCGTAGAGTTCAATGCGCTTTGGTATAACGCTTTGAAGTTCTGCGCTGTCATGGCAGCACAATATGGAGATAGAGCCGAGGCCGACGATTTCGAACAGCGTGCAGAATTGTGTCGCACTTCTTTCCTCGAAATCTTCGTCAACGAGCACGGCTATCTCTTCGACTATGTAGAGCCTGCCGACACTCCCGATTGGAGCGTGCGCCCCAACATGATATTTGCCGTGGCACTCGACTTCTCACCATTGTCGCCAGCACAGCAGAAGAGCGTGCTCGACATCTGCACACGAGAGCTGCTCACACCTAAGGGTTTGCGCTCGTTGTCGCCAAAGAGTGGTGGCTACAACCCTATGTATGTGGGGCCGCAGACACAGCGCGACTACGCTTATCACCAGGGCACGGCATGGCCATGGCTTGGCGGATTCTATATGGAGGCATGCTTGAGAATTTACAAGCGCACACGCCTGTCGTTCCTTGAAAGACAGATGGTGGGCTATGAAGACGAGATGGTTCAGCATTGTCTTGGAACAATACCTGAGCTCTTCGATGGCAACCCTCCATTCCACGGACGTGGTGCCATATCTTTTGCCATGAACGTGGCTGAGATATTACGCACTCTCGAACTGCTCGAAAAATATAAATATTAAAATATAGGAGGATTCAAAGATATGAAAGTATTAATGTTCGGATGGGAGTATCCTCCTCATGTGTATGGTGGACTCGCTACTGCCAACTTTGGTATTTCGCAAGGTCTGCATGCTCAGGGTGGCATAGAAACCGTATTGTGCTTGCCACGACCCTTTGGCGATGAAGATCGCAGCGCATGTCGCATCGTTGCAATGAACTGTGTGCCTATAGCATGGCGCGATGTAGATTATGACTATGTGCGTAGCCGTGTGTCGAATGTAATGGACCCCGACTACTATTATAAGTTGCGCGACCATATCTATGCCGATTTCAACTATATGCATGTCAACGATTTGGGATGCATGGAGTTTGCTGGTGGCTATCCACAAAATCTGCACGAAGAAATCAACAACTATTCTATCATCGCTGGTGTGGTGGCTCGTACCGAGGATTTCGATATCATCCACGCCCACGACTGGCTCACATATCCTGCAGGCATTAATGCCAAGCACATTAGTGGCAAGCCACTCTGCATACATGTGCATGCAACCGATTTCGACCGCTCGCGTGGCAAGGTTAACCCTACAGTGTATGCCATCGAAAAGGATGGTATGGACAATGCCGACTGCATCATGTGTGTGTCGGAACTCACTCGCCAGACCGTTATCAACCAGTATCATCAGGATCCACGCAAGTGCTTCACAATGCACAATGCGGTGTATCCACTGCGCCAGGAACTGCAAGACATTCCACGCCCCGACCACACGGGTAAGGACAAGGTGGTGACATTCCTCGGACGTATCACCATGCAGAAGGGACCAGAATATTTCGTTGAGGCTGCCAACATGGTGCTCCAACGCACACGCCATGTGCGATTCTGCATGGCTGGTAGTGGCGATATGATGGATGCCATGATATATTTGGCTGCAGAGCGTGGCATTGCCGACAGATTTCACTTCCCTGGATTTATGCGCGGCAAGCAGGTGTACGAGTGCCTCAAAGATTCTGATGTGTATGTGATGCCATCTGTGTCGGAGCCCTTCGGCATTTCGCCACTCGAGGCAATGCAATGTGGCACACCTACAATCATCTCAAAGCAGTCGGGATGTGCAGAAATTCTCGACAACTGCATAAAGGTAGATTATTGGGACATACATGCATTGGCGGACGCCATATACAGCATTTGCCACAACGACTCGCTCTTCCACTATCTGCAAGATGAGGGCAAGAACGAGGTCGACCAAATTACATGGGATAAAGTGGGAGCAAGAATTAAAGCACTCTATGAACGTGTAATTGCTGGCAATCTGTAAAAATATAATCTACCAGTGGGGCTGGTGCCATGCATCGCCGACACTATCAACTAAATCCTAACTCAACAAATTCTAAAAAGAATATCAAGATGAAAAAAATTTGTCTGTATTTCGAAATACACCAGAATATCCAGTTGAAGCGCTATCGCTTCTTTGATATCGGTACCGACCATTATTATTATGATGATTATGAGGATGAGCGCATAATCACCGACCTGGCAGAACGCTCTTATATGCCAGCACTCAATACACTGCTCGAAATGATTAAGGAGAATCCTGGTTTCTTCAAGGTAGCGTTCTCGCTTTCAGGAGTAGGCATGGAACAGCTTGAGGTGCATGCACCACAGGTAATAGAGAAGCTGCAGGAACTCAACCATACGGGGTGTGTGGAATTCCTTGCAGAGCCCTACTCGCACGGCCTTTCATCACTTGCTAATGAGGAGAGCTTCAAGGCAGAGGTAAAGCGCCAGTGCCAGAAGATGAAGGAATACTTCGGACAAGAGCCAAAGGTGTTGCGCAACTCATCGCTTATCTATAGCGACGATATAGGTGCACAGGTGGCACAGATGGGATTCAAGGGTATGCTCACCGAAGGTGCTCGCCACGTGCTTGGATGGAAATCGCCACACTATGTGTATAACTGCGCACTCAATCCTAACCTGAAACTGTTGCTTCGTGATGTTAACTTCAGCGACGATATCTCGCTGCGATTCAGCAACACCGAGTGGGAGGGCTATCCGCTCTTTGCCGACAACTATGTGGAGCGCATCGCCAACCTGCCTGAGGGCGAAGAGGTGATAAACATCTTCATGGAACTCTCTGCCCTTGGTGTGGCACAGCCATTGTCGAGCAACATCCTCGACTTTGTCAAGGCATTGCCCGCTTGTGCTAAAGAGCGTGGATTGGAGTTCGCCACTCCTACAGAGATATGCACCAAGGTGGCAAGCGTAGGCGCACTTGATGTGCCTGACACTCTGTCGTGGAACGATGAGGAGCGCGATGTCAGCTCATGGCTCGGAAACCCAATGCAGCGTGAGGCATTCAACAAACTCTATAGCGTTGCCGACCGCGTTCGCATTGCCGACGACCCACGCATTAATCAGGACTGGGACTATCTGCAAGCGTCTAACAACTTCCGTCAGATGACTACCAAGCCATCACAGGTGGGTATTGACCGTGGCATCTTTGCAAGTCCATTCGATGCCTTCACCAACTATATGAATATTCTTGGCGACTTCATATCGCGTGTCAACTCACTCTATCCTGAGGATGTGGACAATGAGGAGCTCAGCTCGCTGCTCACCACAATAAAGAATCAGGACGAGGAGATTGAAATGAAGAATAAGGAGATTACTCGCTTGCAGACTAAGATTGAGAAGATTGAGGCTGCAGAAGAAAAACTCCGTGCCAAACTCGAGAAAACGAAGTCTGTAGGCAAGACAGCTACCCCTAAGACAGCTATGCCTAAGAAGACAACAGCAAAAAAGACAACAAAAGCAGCTGCCGAGGAAACACCCACTACTGAAGAAAGCAAGAAATAACAGCTGCTACTCATAGGTTACAATAAAAACGCTCTGCCAGTAATTGGCAGAGCGTTTTTTATGTTCCGAGTTTTTGTTATTCCGAGATTTTTATAAGATAGGCGCAGCCTATATTGTGAATTTTGAGTTTTGAATTTTGAGTTGTTGCCTTCGGCAATTTTGAGTTTTGAATTGTCGGCTACGCCGATTTTGAATTATTCAATTTTGAATTCATAACTCACAACTCAAAATTCACAATGCGCGAAGCGCACAACTCAAAATTCAAAATTCACAACTCAAAATTTCTATCAGTTATTCTTCAAGACTATTTATTCAAGAACCTTAAGCATTTTCTTGTTGCTGGCAGCTCCGGTAGCAGTTTTGGGGTATGTGTGTGAAATCAATTCCCATTCGTCAGTGATTTTGTGTGAGTGGAATGCTGCACGTGTAACGGTGGTACCATTGTCATCGGTAACGGCAAATACCAGTACATACCAGTCTCTATCGCTTTCAGAAATGGTCTGATTAAATGTATATTTTCCATTTGCATTCACCTCATTGGTAATGTCTATGGCATTACCCTTCACAGCCTCTTCAGGCCATGCCTCTTGTGGTGTTTCGTAGGCATAGGTGTTGAGCGCATTGTCCCAAGCAGTCTCGGTCATCAGTCGCACTGTTGCCTTCTTGATTATGCTTGCCTTCGACTTTACAGTCATAGTAGCTGTCACATTGCCATTGGTGTCAGAAGCATAGTTGCTGAGGTCGATATCGGCACAGTCGTCGGCAGATGTAGGTTTGATGTGCATATCTATCTGCTCCTTCACCCAGTCGCCGTTATTGTCGATACCAAGCACACAGAAAGAGTAGTCGTCCTCCTTGCTGATGTTCCAGGCACGGCTGTCTTCGTCCATTGCCATCCATTCGTCGCGAGTAAGCTCGTTACTCTGTGTAAACATCATATAGTCGTAGCTATAGATGTTGACAAACTCATCTATACTCTTCTTCGTACCAAGCACTGCATGCAGTGTCTTTATGCCCTCTGTAGGCTGTATGTCGAATTTCGCAGCACCATTATCTGTATATCCGTTGAATTTCACGTTCAGCTTCTCGGTGCTTGTTCCGTGTGGCTTGGTGCTTATAACCTTGTATAGCAGATCGTTGCCAAGAGAGTAGTTCTCGCCATCTTGCTTCACGTCGCATGTCACCAGATAAAACTCCTGTCCGCCAGGAATGAAAGATGTTTCTCCAGCAGCATCCTTCTCGCCATTGGTAAAGGTGAAACTCTTTGTGCCCGTTGAGCTATATCCGTAGCCTGCAGTGAGCAGAGTTTTGAATGCAGTCTGCAGTTGTGCTGGTGTAGCGGCACTGAGGCTCACTCCTTGATATTGTATCATAAACAGTTCGAGAAACGAAGCCTTCAGCAGTGCATGCTGATAGAGCTGTGTAGGCTTGCGTGTTTCCACGGTGTAGCTCACATATGTCTTGCCAGTTTCGGTGCTTGCCACCATTACCGATGGCTTCTCTGCCACACCCTCCGGACGTCCAAAGGCAATATAGTCGTTGGCAGCAAGTTCGATTGTAGCCACATTCTCATTGCCTTTGTTCAAATACACTTTCTGTTGAGCATTGGCGTGTGTGCCAATGGCGGCAGCTATGATTAGTGTTGACAATAATTTCTTGTTCATATCTTGTTCAGTATTTTTATAGGTTTAGAATAATGTGGCGTTGCCCTCAAAGTGTCCCTTCAAAGTGCCTTTTTTATATTTCTCGATGCCAAACACGGTAAAGTCTAAGTTCACCTTGTTGCCATCGATGGTTACTTTTGCATTTCCGCCCATAGCAATAGGTAAAAGTGCAGTGCTTGTTGTTTTCTGGCTATAGGTGTCGCCTGCATATTTTATTGAAATCTTGGCGTTGGTGTCGGTGCCAGAGAATCCGTGCACAGAGTTGTCGTTGACGAAGGCATCAGGCATTGTCACCACGATGTCGGCGTCTGCCATTCCTGCAAGAGTATTGATGCCTGCCTTGCTGCTAAGATATATGGTGTAGATGCCATCGGCATGGCTCACACCAGCCGATTTCAGTGTCACTGCCTCGCCACTGCCAATGGTGTAGGTGCTTGGTATGCTAAGGTCGTATTTGGCAGGTGTGCCACGATACAGTGCCGACAATGAGCGGTCGGCTTTCGGGCCCATATTCTTCACATCAATAATCACTGTATATGATCCGTCGCCTCTGTCGAGCACGCTTACATATCCAGTTGCTTTGCCATAGTTGGCAGTACTGAGATTTATGGTGATAGGGTTGTTCACGTCGGTCTTGTTGTCGACGAAGGTGAGCTCATATTCTTCGCTACCATCAATCTTTATGTCGTTGCCATTCATGAGTCGTGTAGGCACGAAGAGTCGTGCATAGTAGTGGCAGTTTTCGAGGTCGTTGGCATTGTCGATATTGCCCGATGTAAGGTAGAATGCAATGCCAGCTCCCGTCTTCTCTGCAAAGGCGGCGCGCAGGTCGGAGCGGTAGTCGTCAACAGTGAAGTGATATGGGTTTTCTTCCATGAATGTGTAGCCACTGTTATATTGTGCTGCAAACAGGTTGCCTTCTTCCTTCGGGTCGGTATCGAATGTCACGTTGAGTTTGCCGTCG
This sequence comes from uncultured Prevotella sp., assembly GCA_934215545.1. Taxonomy (GTDB): domain Bacteria; phylum Bacteroidota; class Bacteroidia; order Bacteroidales; family Bacteroidaceae; genus Prevotella. Next base: position 11,085 of record CAKQAD010000016.1, on the reverse strand, counting down.
GCATAGCTCATCTGCAGGTTGCCATCGAGGAATTTCTCGTCCCAGTCATACGACGATACGGTCACTGGCTCGTAGTTCTCTGGGTTTTGCTGCTGCTGTTTCACGTCCACATACGACACAATAAATAAGTTTTCGGTTTCGTTGCCATCGGCATCTACTCCAAACTGCTTGTCGAAGGTGCTCATGGTGATTTCTTGTCCCAGCATGTCGGCCGACATAATCACGCTCAGATAGTTGTGCTGTGTCAGCTGTGCCATGGTGGTTACATTCTCGGCTGTAGAGATGTATGCGTAAGTCACATTGTTCACCTGGCGCACTATTGCCGATTTCAGTTCAATGGTGTTATTTCCAATCTTCACCACATTGCCAGTAAGGTTCGACTGGTGTGGGAAACTAATGTTGTCTACTTCCTTTCCCACTTCGTAGGCATTTACAATGATGCCGTTCTTCACCACGAAGATACTGTCGGGAGTTGCGGTTTGAGCCATAACCTGTGCGGCAGCGCACATTATGATGGCGAGCAAAGAGAGTATTTTATGTTTCATTTTTGAGTTCGTTGTTATATTATTCTATATATAATGTGTGTCACATGTTGTTGGTGTGGCATTATTTCTTTACCATCTTCAGCGACCCAGTGCCAGCCTTAACCACATAAATTCCTGATGGTAGTGATGTGGCATCGTATGTGGCATGTCCGTCATAAGCCTTTGCCTTGCCCATGAGTTGTCCGTTTTGCGAGTACACCTCGAGAGTGGTGCCATCGGCTATGCCTTCGGCTGTTATCTTGTAGCCATTAGAGCGTATGGTTATGGCATTGTCTTGGCGTAAGGAAGCAATTGCTGTCACTGAGCCAGTGAGTTCAATGCGCTTGATGTCGCTTATTTTGTGTGTCTTTGTGTTGGCGGCATCTTTACCTATTAGCTTCATGTTGCCATCAGCCACTTCCATGCGTGCCACTTCCGACATCTTTACTTCATGACTTGTACCATCGAGGTAAAGCACGTTCACCTTGCCCACATTGCTCTGAGCAGATGCCGTGAGACAACTAATGAGCAGTAGTGCTTGGAAAAATAATTTCTTCATTGATAAAATGTATTTTAAATGTTATTCAAGTTATATATGTTACAAATGTATGCATTTTATATCATATAGACAATTATTTGTTATAAATTGTTAGTTTTAGTAGATGTAAATCATGAAAAATGTAGCTTTTCGTGGTCGTAAAATAAAAAATCGCCATGCAGCGTAGCCTCCTTGTGGCATATTGCTGCATGGCGATTGTTAGCATTTTTCTGTTGTCTTATTTTAAAAACATGTTTCGTTTAGGCATGTGTGGGCCGTATTTTTTGCGTAGCTTTTCAAACAAAGTCATGGTGTCTTTCGAGAATCCGTGTCCCTTCCATGTGCTTGTATTGGTTATCAGCACCCAGCACTCGCCATCGTTATATCGTAGCACAATAGCCGATGTGCCCACGAGCGAACCAGTGCGAACCCATGGTCCTTGGCGTGGTGTGTGATTCCATCCCAGCGAGAATTGGTGGTCGGGCATCTCTTCTGTCATCATCCTCACAGCCTGTTTCGATATTACATCAGGCAGAGTTGGGTCGCCATCGATGGCAGCTATCAGTCGGCACAATTCTGCAGCCGAAGCCGTCCATGCTCCTGCTCCCGACAGTTGTGGAATGTCGTTTTCGCCATAGCATCTCACCACGAGTCGGCCAGAGTTGTTAAACTCTGGCGAAGGGGTGGCGGTAGAGTGCATATAATACATCGTCTCGTTTTTGCGGCGGTCTTTAAGATAGTTGCCGGCAATATGGAAGTCGTAGCATCCGGCAGGTTCGAGTACCATCTTCTGCATAAACTGCTCGTAGCTCATGCCTGTGCGTCGTTCTATAATCATCGACAGCAGTGTGTAGCCAATGTTGCAATAGCGTTGTGCAGTGCCAGGTGTGTAGCCCAGATGTCGCTTCAGCACTATGCGTAGCAGCGTGTCATGGTCGGGTGGGGCGCTTAGGTGGTTTTGCTGCATTATGTATCGTGTGGAGAACATCGGGTCGCCGGCATAGTTGGTAAATCCTGCCTTATGGCGCAGCAGATGCTCCACGGTGATGTCGAAGTAGCGCTTGTCGCGAATGCAGTTGGTATAGGCGGTGTCCGATAGTATGCCTTGTGGTCCGAACACCTTTTCGTTTAGCTTCACCTTTCCCATATCGCGTAGCTTCATAATGCCCACTGCTGTCACCAACTTCGACACCGATGCTATTCTCATGATGTATGATGGCTCCATTGCCATTTGCCTGCCTACGTCAGAAAATCCATAACCCTTGGCATATATCAGCGAGTCGTGTCGCGATATGGCAAGCTGTGCACCATTTATTTCCCAGCGTTTCAGGTAGCGCTGCATTATGGAGTCGAGTCCATGAAGCTCAGGGGTGTCTGTCATGGCATTGCTCAGTGTGTCGTTAAGATGCACTATGTGTCTTGCCTTTTCCAGCGAGTCGTTGGTTGTGTTGTTGTTTTGGCACGATGTGCATGAGCAGCGGCAGATGCCGAATATGATAAGTACTATAAAGGTGAAGCACCCCAGTCCGGAGAGCCTCACCTTGTTGCGATATTCTTTTCTAATTCTGTATTTTCTCATTGGGGGGTTAGAGAGTTCTTTACAATTTGTAGTTAAGAGAGTCCTTCTATTTCTCCGTCTACGATGTCAATATTCATGGCTGCAGGCACCTTTGGCAATCCAGGCATGCGCATTATGTTGCCTGCCACAACCACAATCATTTCTGCGCCAGCGTTTATCACTATATCGCGCACGTTCACATCGAAGCCAGACGCCACGCAATAGAGTTTTGGATCGGTAGAGAAAGAGTATTGTGTCTTTGCTATGCAGATAGGGAAGTGGTCCATGCCCAGTTCGTGTATCATCTGCAGTTTCTTCTTTGCTGCAGATGCAAACGACACCGATGCGGCACCATAGATGTTCTTAGCCACCTTTTCTATCTTCTCTTCGATAGGGTCGTTGTCGTTGTATGTCAGCTGCAGTGGCTTTGATGGCTTGTTGTCGATGGTGTCCACCACAAGGCGTGCCAAGTCTTCAGCACCCTCGCCGCCCATGGCATAGGCATCGTTCTCGGCAAATCCTATTCCGATGTTTTTACAGTAGTCCTTCACAATGTTTATCTCTTCCACCACATCGCCGGCATATCTGTTGAATGCCACTATCACGGTTTGTCCAAACGACTGCAGGTTCTTTATGTGCTTGTCGAGGTTGGCAAGGCCTTTGGTGAGTCCTTCGCTGTTAGGCTTCTTGATGTCTTCCACTGCCACGCCGCCATGCATTTTCAGTCCTTGAGCTGTTGCCACGATAATGGTGAGTTTAGGCTGCAGTCCGCTCTTGCGGCACTTTATGTTGTAGAATTTCTCTGCACCGAGGTCGGCTCCGAATCCTGCTTCTGTAATCACATAGTCGCCAAAAGTCATTGCCATCTTTGTTGCCAGTATAGAGTTGCATCCGTGTGCAATGTTTGCAAATGGTCCGCCGTGCACAATGGCAGCTGTATTCTCTGTTGTCTGCACCAGGTTTGGTGCGAGAGCATCGCGCAGCAGCACGGTTATGGCACCTGCCACACCAAGGTCTTTCACGGTGAATGGCTTTCCCTCCATGGTATATCCGAGCAGGATGTTCTCTATGCGGCGGCGCAGGTCGTCCTCGTCTTTTGCCAGGCACAGAATTGCCATTATCTCCGATGCTGGTGTAATGTCAAATCCCGACTCTCTTACAATGCCGTTGGCCTTGCCACCCATACCTGTTACTATGTCGCGCAGTCCGCGGTCGTTCACATCGAGCACTCTGTTCCACAGCACTTCGCGCAGTGCAAATCCGTTGTCGCGGTTCTGATACATATAGTTGTCGAGCAGTGCTGTTATGGTGTTGTGTGCCGAGGTGATGGCATGGAAGTCGCCGGTAAAGTGCAGGTTAATCTTGTCCATTGGCAACACCTGGGTGTGTCCGCCTCCACAGGCACCGCCTTTAAGTCCGAACACTGGTCCGAGCGATGGTTCGCGCAGAGCACAGATGGCTTTCTTGCCGATGTTGGTGAGTCCCAGTGCCAAACCGATGGTTACTGTTGTCTTGCCAATGCCAGCCTTAGTTGGTGTAATGGCAGTGACGAGTATCAGGTTGCTCTTCTTGGCCTTCTCCTCATCGATGAGTCTTGTTGGCACCTTTGCCATGTAGTGGCCGTAGTGTTCAAGCTCCTTAGTGGGTATGCCATATTTGGCTGCCACTGTTTCGATTTCTTCCAACTTTGTGCTCCGTGCGATTTCAATATCTGTCATTGTAGTAAAAGTAATTTGTCAGACCGCCAATGCTCTTGACGACCCTATTAGTTAGGATAAAAAATATGAGGGGTGAAAATATGTCTACAAAGTTAGTATAAATCAAAGACATAACAAAAAAATATTAGGCGTTTTTCAGTCCGGCAAGTTTCAACTCAAATCTAATTACCCATTTGGGCTCAATTATAGTTGGGTGTGCTATTGATTGTCGGCGCCTGCCAAATAGATGTGAAAAAATGTAGACATTTAGATGGCGTATCTTTATAATTTTTGTAATTTTGCACACTGAATTATCAGAATTGGCTATTATGAAAATAGGATTTGACAACGAAAAGTATCAGAAAATACAGTCAGAACACATTAAAGAACGTATCTCACAATTCGATGGCAAGCTATATCTTGAGCTTGGTGGCAAACTCTTCGACGACCATCATGCCAGCCGTGTGTTGCCAGGCTTCATGCCCGACAGCAAGTTGCGCATGTTTCAGAAGATTAGCGACAGCATAGAGATTGTGATTGTTATCAGTGCCACCGACATCGAGAAGAACAAGAAGCGTGCCGACCTCGGCATCACCTACGACGAGGATGTGCTCCGCCTACGCAGCGAGTTTCAAAACCGAGGTTTCATGGTTGGCTCCGTTGTCATCACACACTACAACAACCAGCCTGCTGCCACTGCTTTCCGCCAGCGCTTGGAGCGCGACGGCATAAAGACCTATTATCATTATCTCATTGAGGGCTATCCTCACAACGTAAGCCACATTGCATCCGACGATGGTTTTGGCAAGAACGACTATGTCATTACTGAGCGCCCGCTGGTCATCGTTACCGCACCGGGTCCTGGTAGCGGCAAAATGGCAGTGTGCCTCAGCCAGCTATATAATGAAAACAAGCGTGGTGTGCGAGCAGGCTATGCCAAGTTCGAGACATTCCCCGTGTGGAACCTGCCTCTGAAGCATCCCGTTAACATCGCCTACGAGGCCGCTACTGCCGACCTCAACGATGTGAACATGATTGACCCCTTCCACTTGGAGGCATACAACAAGATTGCGGTCAACTACAATCGCGACATTGAGATATTCCCAGTGCTAAATGCATTGTTTGAGGGCATATATGGCTCCAACCCCTACAAGTCGCCAACAGATATGGGTGTCAACATGGTGGGATTCTGCATTAGCGACGATGAGGCTTGCTGCGAGGCTTCTAAAAACGAAATTGTGCGCCGCTACTACGACGCCACCAACAAGCTTGCGCGTGGTGCATGCAACGAGGCAGAGATTAGCAAGATACAGATGCTGTTCAATCAGGCTAAAATAACCACCGACTTCCGTCGCACCACTGTTGCTGCCAAGAACTATCGCAAAGAGACGGGGCACACATCATCGGCATTAGAGCTTGCAGATGGCACCATCATCACTGCCAAGTCGAGCGAGTTGCTGGGTTGTAGCGCAGCCTTGCTGCTCAATGTCACCAAGCATCTTGCAGGCATCGACCATGAGGTGAAGCTCATTCCACAGTCGATGATAGAACCTATACAGCACACCAAAATCAATTATCTCGGCGGACGCAACCCACGTTTGCACACCGACGAAGTGCTCGTGGCTCTCTCTGTGCTTTCCGAGAACGACGACAACTGCCGCCGTGCCTTGGAGCAACTGCCAAAGCTGCGCGGATGCCAGGTGCACTGCACCGTGATGCTGAGCGATGTCGACCAGAAGATATTTAAAAAACTTGGGGTCAATCTTACTTGCGAGCCAGTGCTCAAGAAGTAGGATTGTGTACATACAAAATAAAACCCTAATCGGCCATTAGACCGAATCGGGTTAGCAGCTGACAAGCAACTCGTAGCTCAATCTGTTATCGAGTAGCTTGTCAGCTTGTTTTTTTACATGTTATCCAATTCTGTTTATCCTATTCTGTCTAACGACCGATTGGGGTTTAATAAAAACAAAGAAAATGCCAGAAAAACGCGAAGCCACATGGATGGCAAATTACAATGCGCTGAAGGAATACATCACCGAGCATCATCACCTTCCTAACAAGCGGAAGGTGGAAAATCGTGCTCTGCTTAATTGGTGGAAATATAATCGTAAATGCATAAAGCTTGGCAAGATAGAGCCTTATAAAATTCCACTCCTCGACGAGCTAAGCAACATGCGCGCCACAAAGGCATAGCGGGCTATAGCTCCACGCTGTCAATGCGCAACTTTAGCAAACCAGCAGGCACACGCACTTCCACTATGTCGCCAGCTTTCTTGTTTAGCAACGCCTGGGCAATAGGCGATTTTATAGATATCTTTCCTTCGGCAAGGCTCGCCTCCGATGCACTTACAATGGTGTAGCTCATGCTTCTGTTGTTGGCAATGTTTGTTATCGTCACCTTGCTAAGCAATCCCACGCAGTCGGCCTTCAGCAAGGTCTTGTCTATCACGCGTGCGTTTTCCAGCACTCTGTATTTATAGCGTATTCTGCCCAGCAGTCGGCCCTGCTCGCGTTTTGCAGCATGATATTCAAAGTTTTCGCTAAGGTCGCCCTTGTCGCGTGCCTCGGCAATGGCATCGCGCACCTGTGGCAGCTCCACACTTTCCATGTGTTTTATCTCCGCTACGAGCTCGTCGTAGCCCTCTTGTGACATGTATTCCATATTGTTCTGTTGTTTTTTTTATCCAAATCGGTCGTTAGATTTTTGAAAAGAATACATAGCATCCTAATAATCTTCTAAATTCGGTTTAATGACCGATTTGGTTTTAATGTGTCTTCTTAATCTTCTACTCAAGCCAAGCCATTAGTATTCATCGCCTTCCTGTATCGACTTGTCGTAGATAATTTCCGGATTTGGTGTTCCGCGTTGCATGTCGGCGTAAGCTCGTTTCAAGTCGGCATTGCTTATGTCTATGTCGCGTCTCACGGGGCGGTCAGGGTCGGTCAAGGTATGCGAGAACAGCCATTCGTAGGTCTTGCGCATATACATTATTCTTGCCAAGGCACCATGCGATGCTCCTGGCAGCCAGTCGTAGCGCAGACGGGTGTCGGCACCAGTGCGCTGCAACTCATCCACCACCACCTTCGACTGCTTCACGGGCACGGCCCTGTCGCCCGTGCCATGTATTATCCATAGCGGCAGACGTCCCAGGCCGCTCTTGTCTTTGGCAGAGCATCCGCCGCACAAAGCCATCGCAGCAGCAATCTTGTCGGGATAAGCAGCGGCAAAGTCCATTGTGCCGTAGCCACCCAGCGACATGCCAATGGCATACACTCGGGTAGAGTCCATAGCATAGTTGTGCTTGGTCCATTCCAATATGGCGTTGAGCTTGTCGGGGTTCCATGCACCACCAGGATTTTGAGGCACTATCACCAGCGCATCAATCTGCCTGCCGCGCACTATGGCATCAAGCGGACCATAACGGCGCGAGCGGTTCATGTCTCTACTGCACAGGCTTGCGCCATGCAAGAAGAATATAACGGGAGTATGCTCCAACGTATAATAGTAGTCGGTAGGCGTGTACACCCAGAAGTCGTAGCTCCCTGGCACCTCGCCTTTCACGGGGCGCAGAAAGTCGTATTGTGCCATGCTGCTGAGGCTATAGGGTAGGGCGCAAAGCAACATAAAGGCTATTTTCAATAATAGGTTTCGCATGTCTTATTGCAATAATTTGTGGTTCAGGTATGCCACCATTGTTGGGGGCGTCAATCCATGTAATCTACAAAGCTACTCTATTTTTTGCTAACTGCAAAATGCATCCTTTGCATATCACACCTCTTTAACGCTTTATAACACCAACCACCAACTTATGACAGATGTTTTGGAGGTTAAAATAAAATGCGTAAATTTGCATGCAAAACATTTTTATTATGACTACAAAGAACACTATCGATTCACCCCGCCACCACTCTCTACTGTTCATCTGTCTTGGCAATATCTGCCGCTCGCCAGCAGCCGAGGGAGTGATGCGTAGCATGGTGCACGATGCAGGGCGCGACGACGAATTCTTTATCGACTCGGCAGGCATCGGCAATTGGCATGTGGGGCAGTTGCCCGATGCCCGTATGTGCAGCCGTGGCGCCTTGCGCGGTTACAATTTCAATAGCCATGCACGCCAACTGTGTGCCGCCGACTTCGACCGCTTCGACATGCTCCTTGTAATGGATCACGACAACTACCGTATAGTGTGCGAAAAAGCTCCCAACGACGAGGCACGCAGCAAGGTGCACATGCTCACCGATCATCTTGTCAATCATCCCGAAGCCGATGTGGTGCCCGACCCTTACTATGACTCCACTGCCGACTTCGACTATGCCCTCGACCTTGTAGAAGATGCTTGCCAGCATCTCCTTGATAGTCTGTAGCATTATTGCTCTACATATCTAACACAATGTAAATAAAGAAAAGAAGGCATCCACTTTTTAGTAGATGCCTTCTTTTCTTTATTTACATTATAACGATCTTTTTACTGTTCGTCCGTTCTCCTTAATTATATAAACACCATGCAGCCCGTCTGTATTGTCAGCCACTTTCATTCCTCGTATGTCGTATACTTCCGTTTTGTCATTGGCATCATCTTGGCCGATGCGCTTAATGGCATTGGTGGTCACATCTACAAATGTGTCGTAGGTATATTTCACGATAGGCTGGAAGGCATTGGTGGTTGTGTCGAAGGTGTTTTGTATCATCTGCGTCATTTCACCATGAGCACCATTATACTCGTAGTCGTATTTTGTTCCCGAATACAACACTGCGTCCTCACCATAGTTGGGCGACTGCCATGAGGCGGTCTGTGTCATGTCGCCATGACTGTTGTAGTCGTCCTGCTGATATTGCGAGTAGTATAGCTGGCTTGGTGTAACCTCGGCGTCGCCATTGTTTTGATTATAGTAGGCATAGGCACCATATTTCACACTGCCATTCTCGTCGATAGTCTCACTGCTATACACGCTGATAAAGCTCTTGTCGGTTTCGTCAGTAAGCACAAACTGATAGTCGTCTGCACCCTTCACTGTGCCACTGATCTTCACCACTTGCTTGTTTGTGCCATCGGTATATGTGGCAGTGGCAGATTTCAAAGCATTGTCGTCGGTAGCCCACGACGGACCGAAACCATCTGTCAGCTGGCCATTGCATCGTGTCCACACCATGTCGCTGAATTTTCCTGCCGATTCCAAAGTGCCGCTATAGTTTGCCTCGAAAGCTTCTGCACTCACAGGGGCTGCCGAACCAGCCACATAGGCAAATGTCACACGGTTGGTTTCCGTCCAGGTGGTGCTTGTATAGCTGCGCGAGAAGTCAGACACCTGTTCTATATATCCATTGGCATTGCGTGTTATCTCCACCTTAGTCCCCGTATAAGGCTTCCATGAATTCGATGAAGCATCGTATCTGTCCATCACATTCGATAGCTGCATGCCCGTCACATCATCATAAGTATAGGTGTTGCGCACATAGTCGCTATAGTTAGTGCCGTCTTCCGACGAGTAGTAGTGGCGCTCCACAAGTTGGTTCTTGGCATTGTAGGTATATACAATCTTCAGCCACTGCGAACTGTTGTCGGTCTGTATGTCTGTAAGAATGTTGCCTCGCTTATCGTAAGTGAAATAGTCTTCGGCAGTGTCCACCCACACATTGTTCTTGTAGTCGTATATCACATCATGAGCCGGACACCAGATAGCTCCCGTTTCTGTTCGGCGAGCACTTTGACGGAGCAATCCCTCAGGGTCGTTGTCGGCAGATATCAGGCGCACAGGCTTTGCGCCATGGGCAAACCTCTTACATAGTGTCTGCACCACTTTCTGCATCTCTAATCTGTTGTTTTCGGCGTTTACTGGTGTGGATGCTCCAAGCAATAATGCTGCTGAAGCCATTGCAAGTGTAAAATTCTTCATATAAGGTGTCTTTATTAATTATTAGCTGTGTGAAACGAATCATTGTCAGCTATAATGCTAACTTATTATAACTCTTGATTGCAAAAGTATAATTTTTATTTTTAAAACAGTAACTTTTGTCAATAAAAATAGAGTTATAAATTGCGTTTGTCTATTTTTTTTTGTTTATTTCTATCCGCTTTGTGTTTGTTTATACATATTTTATATACGAGATGGTTTTGCTTATCCTTATATATGCGCTAGTTTACTTATTATTCTATGTTAGCCTACGTTGCATGTCTTTCTTTGTAAGCACCTTTTATAACAAATGTTCTTTTGCAGCTCATGTAATCCTGTTTTTCGGACTGTGTAATTCTGTTTTTTAGCCCATGTAATTTCATTTTTCGGTCCATGTAACATTTCGTAGGTTTATTTATGTACGAACCTACCATACCTTCGTTTCATCCACTTATTAGCTATTTGGGCACGATGAATGGTTTATACGCCCACCTATCATCGTGGCATATAGACCCTTGTCGTTTCTCGTGAAGTGCGGTGAGTTTCCAACATGTTAATTATAAGTAATAAAAACAAAAGATTTTCCGTTTTTATTACTTATACGAAACAAAAAGAGTATCTTTGTGAAAAGTTTTACTCGTATGAAACAAAGAATATTAGAAAGAATAGGGTATTCCGAACGTATTGAGCGCATGTTTGGACGTGGAATGATGATTGCGTTGACGGGCCAGAGGCGTGTCGGCAAGAGCTGCGTGATGCGTCGAATTTTAGATCACATCGCTGGGAATAAGGACAACCACGTTATCTATATAGATAAGGAGAAAACCTCATTTGATATGATAGCCAACTATCAGGATTTGGAGGCTTATGTAG
>CAKQAD010000015.1 GCA_934215545.1 uncultured Prevotella sp. | reverse complement strand
ATCATCAAAAGGTTAATAGATTGTTTAGGTTAGTAGTAATAGATTTAGGTTTTTAGTTATTAGGTTTAAGGTAAATTAATGATTGTTTAACAGGTAGCAATGAGAGTCCGTGAGGATTTTCATTTACTCAGAAAAATTAAGGTTAAACATAAGACAGCGGCATCATTCAAGAGTGAATGATGCCGCTGTTGTTTTTTGTAGGGTTCAACTATTGTGTTGTATATTACATTCTACTTATACAAGTTACGTATTACTATTTTCAGCAAACTTTTTCGGGCCAGGTAAGCTTGTTTTCTGGCCTTTGTAAGTTTGTTTTTCGGTTCATGTAATTCAATTTTTCGGACTCGAAAAATTGAATTACATAGCCATTAGCTGAGCATATACATTATTTGCAGCCACCACAAGAAGGCTTTGCAGTGCCTTGTGTCTTGCAACATGCTGCACTCTTCTTGCAAGCAGAAGCGTTATTGCTGGCCTTGTTTGCACACTTACCAGCGCCATTGCACTGAGCTGCACTCTTACACTTGCTTGCACAAGCATTCTTGCAGTTGTTAGCACAAGCTCCTGCACACTTGCCTTCACAAGTGCCTTTGCACTGAGCAGCAGCCTTGCACTTGCCAGCATCTTTGCACTGAGCAGCAGCCTTGCACTTGCCAGCATCTTTGCACTGAGCAGCGGCCTTGCACTTGCTTGCATCTTTGCACTGAGGTTTGCCAGTGCACTGAGCAGTGCCATTGCATTTTGTTACCTGTGTCTGGCATTGAGAGTCATTGACAGACACTATTGTTTTCATGTCTTTAGCTGAAGCGGCTATCGAAACGAGCACCATCAGCATCATTAAAAATGTTTTCTTCATATCTTTTTATGTTTAACTACTTTGCAAAAATACGATAAAAAAAAGTAATATCACAAACGATGCTGACATATTAACAAAATGTTATGATGTGTTGTGTTTATTTCACAAAAAGTGATATATAACACCGATAAACTCAAATTATAACATACAAAAAGCAATCGCCCCCAACCAGTATGCTTACCGATTGGGGGCGATTTATAGTATTTGCAACAGTTGTTGCACCCGTAATTACTTCATTATCTTCATCGACTTATTGCCCTTCTTTGCCACATAGAGTCCTGGTGCTAAAGGCATTGTTGTTACAGAGCCCACTGTCATGCTGCCCACATATGCTCCGTCGACAGTGTACACCTCAACGATATCGTCGGTGCCAAACTCTGCCGGGGCAGTGATCGACTGAATTGAGTTTGGTGTGCTCAAGTCAATGAGCATCCACTCTGTCCATGCAGACACCAGCTTACCCTTAACAGTGCGTACACGCCACTGGTAAATGCCATTTTCGGTGAGTTCGTTGAAAGCATAAGTAGTGGTCTTAACTTGGTCGAACTGCTTGGTAGGAGCCTTAGCCATCTTGGCAGGAGCCGACATGGCGTCAGCAAAGTCGTCCTCGCTAAACTCGCCGTCGTAGATGGCGATGCTATAGATCATACCGCGCTTCTCTGGCTGCACCTTCACTCTGAAGTCTCTGCAGTCTGGATTGGCGAAGTTCACACAAAGGTTGCCACCTGCTGGCACTATCGACTGCGATGCTATCTGATTGCCGCTGGCATCGTGGAGTGTCACTGCCGACACAGCCACATCAGAGCCATAAGCGCTTGAGCAGATGCGCACGGTGACATTGCCTGTTTGAGGATTCTTGATAACTGGCGACATCAAATTGCCCTTATTCTTAGAGCTGCCCAACTTGGCGTAGCCAGGACACTGATAGACCTTAGCACCTGTCCAACCATTATTAGTCATGTATTTATCCAATGACGCCGAAATGTCGGTAGTTCCTTCCTTGTTATTGGCAGTGGTCCACTTGGTGAAATCTTCGGCAAGCATAAGAGACTGCTCGGCATCGGGCTCATTGCCCTTCTCGCGCAGTTGCACAGAATAGCTTTCGGCACCCTCTACTGGTGTCCATGCAGCCGCAAACGAAGTGGTGTTCATGGCAGTAATCCAGGTGTTGGCAGGAGCATCTATCACCTCACCACCCATGAATGTGAACGAGATGGTGCCATCGGCAGCCTCGCTGATTTCTGTTATAGGCTTTTCCATAAATTTGCGACCATTGCTGTTGGTATTCCACAGCTTTGCCGCAGGTGTTGAACTGTCGTCAAGTGTGCGGTTCGACTTAGTGCCAGGATATGTATCGCCACCGAGTGTGGCCGAAGTGAGCTTGTTGTCGGCAGGAATAATGGTGAGTCGCTGATGGCTCTTCACATCGTTCACCTGGTTATTGTCCCAAGCTTTCTTGTCGTAGTCGACATGAAGCACCAGCATACCATGTGCAGGCACCTCTTCATCGGTGCCAATCTGCTGACGGTTTTCGAGCATATAATACTCTGTAGGGCATGCGTCATTATATATAATGTATGCCTGTGGCTCTTCGCTGAGCGGCTTTAGGTCGTTGACATAGCATGCCGATTTAAGCACTGTGGGCTGCAGCCAACCGCTCACCCACTTCTCGTAAGAGTTGTAGCCTACGGGGCGATAGCCATCGCCGGCATACGAACCAGCATCCATCAAATCCCATTCATCCATACCGAAACCGCCAGAATAGTCGGTGTCGTAGAGGTCGGGCAATCCGAGGCAGTGGCTGAACTCATGGCAGGCGGTGCCGATGCCATCCATATCTGAGCCAGTGCTTCCGCTAAGCTCTGCCGAGCAGCCATAGGTCTCTATCTTCACGCCATTGAGCGTAAGCTTATAGCCCGACTCTGAAAGCACCCATTCGTGTGGCCATATAGTATTAGGCAATTCATCAGGGTCGGCAGCCTCGCCATAACCGGCATAGATTATGAACACCTGGTCTACCTCGCCATCGCCATCCCAGTCGTAGTCGGCAAAATTCACCTTGCTTGCTACAAGCTTACAAGCCTCGTATGCCATTCCTGCTGGGTCAACATCGTTGCCATCGCTGTCGTTGCCACCATACTCTACCATATTCTTCGAAAGGGTAACGGGACCTACGACATCAAACGACAGGTCGAACTGTCCGTAAGACTGATTGTAGAAATAGTCGTGCACAGAACCAGAGTTGCCAAAATTGCTATATCCCTTTTGGTTGAAGAAGTTGTTCCACTCTGTCTGCGAGTGAGCCGCCTTCATCTTCACATCCTTAAAGTTCACAAGAATTACAAGTCCCTTGCGCTTGCCAGTGACGCCAATTCCCTCGCCACCACCAGCACCTACCATAGGAGCACGCAATGTAGAGCCGGGCATTACGCCTGCATTGCGCTTTGCAAGACGAGCCACACGCGTCTTGTTGCGCTGTTCGGCGCGTGCCTTGCCGAGTGAACGCACACGCTGTGCATCTGCACCATAAGTTGTGAGAAACTGGAGTTCGTCTGCCTGTCGCATATTCTCATCATGGGCTGCTTGTGCCGAAGCCGTAAGGCGGCCATCAGCACCAATAAGAGCATAGCACCATGTGCCATCGGCACGCTGTGCCAAAGGCAAACCGTCTGTTGTAGATGTGAAGTGGAAATTCTCGTCGCCACGTACTGTTACAGTAAGTAGCGTGCCATCAGTCTGCTTAACCTGTCGCACCTGACGACGTGCAGGCACAGCCTGCACAGACAATGCCAGGACAAAAGCCACGGCCATTGTAAAAAGTCGTTTTATCATACTATTGGAATTAATTGTTTTATAACTTATTATATGTTATTAATATTTAATTAAACATAGCTTGTTTGATAATTTAGCTTAAATATGTCTACTTTTGCAGTGTCTTATAACATTACAGAAATGACTCTATTAGAAACTTATTTTCAAGAACTTATACAATGCGTGGCTGCTGGTTATCTTTTCGTGGGCATCATGCTGATGCTGATAAAAGCTCCTAAAGACATTGTGTTCCGTACTTACATACGCTCCAAACGCTTCATGTCGGCGGCATTCTGCACCATGTCGGTAAACCTTTTTGCATGGTGTTTCTTCACCAAAGGCAGCTGGAAAGAATTCAACTACCATATTGAGTGTGCCGACATCATCCTGTTCTATCTTGAATATATGCTGCTATGCTATGCACTTTGCAATCTGCTCAACAATCAATACATCACTCGCAAACGCATTGTCCGCGACATGTCGCTATGGCTTGCCACCTCTGCCACTGCCCTCATTGCCATGCTCGATGCAATGGCTCCTTGGCGCGAGATGCTTATGGTGGTGGCGCTGGTTATGCTGCTTGCCTACATTGTGCGCTTCATCTATGAGTTCAGAATGCAATATAGCTTCAGCGAGCATGCCATCGTCAACTATTTCTCCGACGACCAGCTACAGTTTGTAAAGTGGACAAGCAATGGCATAATGCTGCTGTTTGTATCGTGGATACTTGCCATAATGACGATGTTCCTAAACATCTACTTCAACTGGTTGTATCAGTTTTATGTAATAAGCGTAAACCTGTATATTGCTACGAGCTTCATTAACTTCGAAAAGCAGTATGGCACCATTGCCAAAGCCACCAACGATGTTGCTATAGCTGGCGAAGACAACGACGACACTGCTTCGACAGCACCCGTTGCTGAGCCTGCACCTTCTGAACAGAATGCTTTGGAAAGCCGACTCAAGGAGTGGATAGATGCAAAGAGCTACATCAACCAGCAACTCAACATCGACGAACTCGCTGCTACGCTTGGCACCAACAAGAGTTATCTGTCGTATTATATCAACACCACATATGGCACTAATTTCAGTGCTTGGATTTCTACGCTGCGCCTTAATGAGGCTAAGACCCTCATCATCTCGCAACCCAATGCCAAGCTCGAAGACATTGCCTACAGCGTTGGCTTCTCATCGCCTTCTTATTTCTCTAAGGTGTTTTCTGCCCATGAGGGCATCTCGCCTACCCGTTGGCGCTTACAACAAACACAAATTTAGGCGACATCTCGCAACCAATGGCTGTCTTGAAGTCGCACAGACCATAGTTGGGCTTGCCTTCTTCTGTCGACGGGCCAATGTCGAGCACCTCAATACCCTGCTTGCTATAGTGTTCAAACAAGCGATAGGTGAAATAGTTCATCGGCCGCAGGTGCGAGTAGGCTCGCAAATCGCCCCAGTATATCACCTGTGCAATGCCCTTGGCCACATGAAACACCTGCGCTGCCGCCACTTCTTCGCCCTTATATGTCATCACAAAGAAGTCGGCAGGGATGATGCCAATTGTCTGCATCACATCGTCTAAAGACATTCTTAGCGGATAGCCATGTTCCTGACGGTTGCGTCTTATCACATCATAGGCAGTGTGTATGCCCTGAATATCATCGCGGCAAATGGCTTTAAATTCAAAGTCGGCATCTATTGCACGATGCAGATTCTTGCGTGCAGCCCTGTCGATGCGTGCCTCATAATACACGAAATGCTCCAACCTGAAATGGTAGTTAACATCTATGTATTGCAAAGTGGCAAAACGCGACAATGCGCTGATGCTCGACGTGATGAGCTGACGGTCGTAGAATTCTGGTGGCAACACCACTCTTACGTCTTTTTGCTGCTGCTTTGCATATTGACAAAGCAACTGCACCGCCTCATCAACATACTCCATGCGCTGTGCATGGTTTACGGAGAACCCGCCAAAAGGAGCAGAAAAAGGTGTTAGGAGCATGCCGTTGCGCTCACCTACAATGAGTCCGAAGCGCGCCTTACCTCCCGATTCGAAAAGCAAATGGTGCACTGCATCGACCTTGTGAGCGTTGAGCGAAGCAAAAGCCGGAGTGTTGAATATGTGTGGATGACTGCTAATTGCAGCCACATATTCGCTTGCCGACACCTCGTTGATTGTCATTACCTTAATTTTTAATTAAACAATAGAAGCTGGTTGTGCCTTTGGCTACAAACAGAATTCGTTAATGAGTTGAGCGATGTGCTCGCGCTCGGCATCGCTTACTACCTGCGACACCGGCAGACTGAGTTCTTCGCGGTGTATGCGCTCTGTCACTGGCAGGCTCTTGCCTGCCCATTCCTTATAGGCACGTTGCTGATGTGGGGGCAAAGGATAGTGCACATCGGTCTGCACACCATTGTCTGCCAAATACTGCCGCAACTCTTCGCGATGAGGAGTGAGCACTGGGAATATATGGAACACGCTATTGCGCCAATACTCCTCGGTGGGCAGCAATATATCCTTATGCTTTATATGTTCTATATAATAATGTGCATTGTTGCGTCGGCGTTCATTCTCTGCATCCAGATATTTCAGCTTTACAGAAAGCACGGCAGCCTGGATTTCGTCCATTCGTGAGTTGACGCCTATGTAAGAAAACACATATTTACGCTCCGACCCGTAGTTGCCAAGTGCCCTCACCATATCTGCCAATGGCGCATCGTTGGTGGTTACGGCACCAGCATCGCCAAGAGCACCGAGATTTTTTGTTGGATAGAAGCTATGGGCAGCAGCATCGCCAAGTGATCCTGCCTTAGTTGCGGCAGCAAAGCGACAGCCATGAGCCTGCGCCACATCCTCTATCAGCTTCAGGTTGTGCTTACGACAGATTTCAGCAATGCGCGAGGTGTATGCGCATCGTCCATACATGTGCACTATCATTATGGCGCGTGTGCGTGGAGTGATGGCGTGCTCTATTGCGCTATCGTCGATTTGCAGCGTGTCGATGCGCGGTTCCACGAGCACTGGCGTCAGCTTGCAACGCGTAATGGATATCATGCAGGCAATATAGGCATTGGCAGGCACTATCACCTCGTCGCCTTCGTGCAGCACTCCGAGCTCCATGTATGCACGCATAATTAGCGTCAGGGCATCGAGCCCGTTGCCACATGCCACACAATGCTGTGTACCTACATATTGGGCATAGTCGTGCTCGAACTGCGCCGTGGCATGTCCCTTAAGATACCAACCGCTATCCACCACGTCTGCCACAGCCTTGTGTATCTCGGCAGCGTGTAGCGCAGTAATCTTTCCTATGTCGACGAGTTGTATCATTGGTAATCTTAGGATGATTTATGGTTTTTTATCTTCTATGGTTCAAATAGTCTACGAATTCATCATAGTCTCTGATATAGTCGGCCTCATCGAAAAGTTCCGATGCCAGGACAAGGCATACTGCTCCCGACGAGAAGTCGTCGAGTGTGCGCCATACATCCTTCTCAATGAGCAGCCCCTGCCAGGGATGGTTAAGATGAAAGTTCTCGCTGGTTGTGCCATCGTTGATGTTAACGGTGAACGAGCCGCTAATGGCTATTATCAGTTCACGGCACTGCTTGTGGGCATGGCCTCCGCGGCTCTCGCCCGATGGCACATCGTATGTCCAATACACACGCTTCACATCGAAAGGCACTTGCTTCATGCTCTCAGCCACGGTGAGATTGCCACGTGGGTCGAGTATCTTTGGCAGATTTATTATCTTACGTTGACTATTGTCCACTATCTTTTGATTTTTTATTAATTATAATGTACTTGCTACATTAATGCAGAAAGTGCCGATTTATTACATTGCTCACCGGGCGCACAAAGCCATAGTGCAACACGCAGCCGACAATTATCGCCAGGCAGAATGCCACAAAAAACATCAGCATGTCGCGGTGCAATGTGCCGTCAAGCCCTACTACATGTTGCGATATACGCAGCATAAAGGCATGCGACAAATAGAACTCGAAGCTTATTCCTCCAAGCCACATCATTGCCTTCGACGAGAAAAAGCGCACCAGCAGTTCGCGTGAATGTTGTGCACGCACCATGTCGTAGACAAGCAGCGGCATGACGGGCCAGAACGGAGCTGCACAGCGCACTCCTTGGGGAAGTTTCTGATAGAGCACATACAGCACAACAAGCAGCAGTGCATCACGAAGCAGCACATAGCGCAAGCTGCTGCCACAACTATTGCCTGCAACGGCAGTGGGCGAAGGCTCCTTACATGCCTTTGTCTTATAGATTCTATATGTCAGGATGCCAAGGCCGAAGTCGAATAATCGCAACAGCGGATTGGCATACAGCGTACAGTTGAACATGTCGTCGGGCACCTGCGCTGCTACAATAAGATATAGGGCGCAATATGCCGCCATACCTATGAATAGCGGCTTCAGCCTTACATGCATCAGCCACTTATAGAGCCACCCGAACACAACATAAAAGAAGATTATGTTGCACAGAAACCACGACAAACCATTAACTGTGAAGAGGGTGTGCATGCTGGGTATCCACGACTGCAGCAACAGCAGCGACGATGCTATTTGTAGCCAATCGTAGGTGAGGCCTATGCGCATGTCGGCAAGCAGTGTGATCGTCCATAGCAACAAATGCAGCGGATACAACCGCCAAAAATGACGCCAAAAGAATTGCTTCGCAGAGAACTCGCCACGACTGATGCGTGGCCCATAGCCCCACGATAAGGCAAATCCGCTCAGCACAAAGAAGAAAGCCACACCCGACTCGCCACCAAAATTGAAGCCCTGCTCTATGGTTGGCGTTGCACAATGGCTTATGAATATAAACACTGCAAACAAGAAACGCGCTCCCTGGAGAGTGCGTATCTTGCCTGTATTATCTTGTTCCAGCATAAAAACAATAAATTGTATGTCCGTGTTCAGGACATGCAGTTATTACTTTTCCATGTACGGGTCGGTGCCAAGCACTGTGGTTGCAAGACGCTTTGCCTTGTCGCGCAACGCTGTAGTGTCGGCATTGGGTTCTCCATAGCACAGCACCACTCCCATACGTCGGCCTACATGAGCCTCTCTCTTGCCGAAGATGCGTATGCGTGTGTGGTCTTCGCGCAGTGCATCGACCATATTGTAGGGCAGCGGGTCGTTGCTTTCCTTTGGCGAGAGCACCACGGCACTGGCACCAGCATGCTCCAAATGTATGCCAGCAATAGGCAGACCCATAACAGCGCGGAAGTGAAGTTCGAACTCCGACAGATTGGTGGTGTGTCCAAGTGTCACCATGCCAGTGTCGTGTGGGCGTGGCGACAGCTCTGAGAATATCACCTCACCTTGCTTGGTGAGGAAGAACTCCACGCCCCACAGGCCTGCACCAGTAAGGGCACGTGTCACCTTCTCAGCCATATCCTCAGCCTTTCGCAACTCATCCTCTGGCAGTACAAACGGCTGCCAGCTCTCACGATAGTCGCCACCCTTCTGCACATGTCCTATTGGCGGACAGAAGAGCGTTGGACCGTCTTTCTGTGTGACGGTGAGCAGCGTAAACTCTGAGTCGAAATGTATAAACTCTTCAATTATTATCTCTTTCACATCGCCACGGCTGCCTGCCATGGCTTCGTTGAATGCCTGCTCCAGCTGCGAGGCATCACGCACAATGCTCTGTCCGTGACCCGACGACGACATCAGTGGTTTGATGACGCATGGGAAACCTATCTCTGCTGCATGCTCCTTGAGCTGTTCAAGCGTTGTGGCATAAAAATAACGAGCAGTGCGCAACCCTAACTCGCGTGCAGCAAGGTCGCGGATGGCCTTACGATTCATAGTGAAGTTTACGGCGCGTGCGCTTGGCACCACCTGTATGCCCTTGCGTTCAAAGTCGAAAAGGCGCTCGGTGCGTATGGCTTCTATCTCCGGTACGATAATGTCAGGATTATGGCGCTCAACAACTGCTGCAAGAGCATCGCCATCGAGCATATTAAACACTTCGCACTCATCGGCAACTTGCATTGCAGGAGCACCCTCATACCTATCGCATGCAACGACATACTGTCCTGCACGCTTGGCGGCTATGACAAATTCCTTGCCGAGCTCACCAGAACCTAACAACAATATCTTCTTCATAAAAAAAATACATTACGCCAAAGGCGTTGCTTCGTTATTTTTATGTATGCAAAACTAACATTTTTATTTTAACCATACAAATATCGGCATGTCTTTTTGCTCCGTGGCTTGATAAAAAGGATTATGGACGCAACATAACCATAATACTATTTGTAGCAACAATAGTGCATCGACTATCTGCTCACAAACCGCAGACAGTGGCAAAAATACCTTTGGCAATGCTTCGATTATATTAAAATTATGCCTAACTTTGCACCTCACGCAACGTATTATAACATAAGAAAAAAGCATTTTTACAATAGTATATGATAGTCTGCATAGCCGAGAAACCAAGTGTAGCCAAAGACATTGCACGCATATTGGGCGCCAACACTGCGCACAATGGATATATGGAGGGTAATGGCTATCAGGTGACATGGACCTTTGGTCATCTGTGTACACTGAAAGAGCCCAACGACTACACCGATTTATGGAAGCACTGGAGCCTGTCGGCTCTGCCTATGATACCACCACGATTTGGCATTAAGCTTATCGACGACGATGGCATACGCCGTCAGTTTGCCGTTATCGAGCGACTGATGCAGGCTGCCGATGGCATCATAAACTGTGGCGACGCCGGCCAGGAGGGTGAACTCATACAGCGATGGGTGATGCAGAAGGCGGGCGCCAAATGCCCCGTTAAGCGCCTGTGGATATCGTCGATGACCGACGAAGCCATACGCGAAGGATTCAACACGCTGAAAGACCAAGACGAATATCAGCCACTTTACATCGCCGGACTATCACGCGCCATCGGCGACTGGCTGCTAGGCATGAACGCTACACGCCTTTACACCCTTAAATATGGCCAGAACAGGCAGGTGCTGTCTATCGGACGTGTACAGACACCAACACTGGCGCTGATAGTAAACCGTCAAAAAGAAATCGACAATTTCAAGCCAGAGCCTTATTGGGTGCTTGCCACCATCTATCGCGACACCACCTTCACTGCCACCAGTGGCCGATTTGCCTCTAAGGAGGAAGGCGAGAAGGCATTCAGCACTATTGAAGGCAAACCATTTAGCGTCACTGCCATACAAAAGAAGAATGGCACCGAAGCACCACCAAAACTCTTCGATCTGACATCGCTGCAGGTAGAGTGCAACCGCAAATTCTCATATAGTGCCGACACCACACTAAAGCTTATACAAGGACTCTACGAGCGCAAGCTCACCACCTATCCGCGTGTAGACACTCAATACCTCAGCGACGATATTTACCCTAAATGTCCGTCGATATTACAGGGCATCAGCAAGCACTATGCTGCATTGCTACAACCACTTATGGGCAAAAAGCTGCTCAAGTCGAAGCGTGTGTTCGACACATCGAAGGTTACCGACCACCATGCTATCATCCCCACTGGCGTGCCAGCGACAAGCCTCAGCGACATGGAACGCAACGTCTACGACCTGATAGCACGCCGCTTTATCGCAGCATTCTATCCCGACTGTAAATTCTCTACAACAACAGTGATGGGTAAAGTAGAGGATGTGGAGTTTAAAGCCACTGGCAAAGAGATATTGCAACCGGGTTGGCGCATGGTGTATGCACAGCCTGATGGTGGCAATACTGCCGACGACGAGGAGCGCAAAGGCGACGAGGAGCGAACCCTGCCCACATTCACCAAAGGCGAGAGCGGGCCACACACGCCCACACTTTCAGAGAAGAGCACTACCCCACCAAAATACTACACTGAGGCATCGCTGCTGAGAGCCATGGAAACAGCGGGCAAATTTGTCGACGATGAGACATTGCGTGCCGCACTCAAAGAGAATGGCATCGGACGCCCTTCATCAAGAGCAGGCATCATAGAAACGCTGTTCAAGCGCCGCTACATCAGACGCGAGCGCAAAAACCTGATAGCTACTGCCACCGGCATCGAACTAATCGACACCATACACGAGGAGTTGCTGAAGAGTTGCGAGCTAACGGGTATATGGGAGAAAAAACTGCGCGACATAGAGCATCGCAAATACGATGCAGCCGAATTCATCAACGGACTGAAACAACAGGTATCGGAGATTGTCAATGATGTGCTGCGCGACAATAGCAACCGGCATGTGAGCATTACAAGCGACGAGGAACTTAAAAAGAAGACTACACGCAAAAAGAGTGCTACAAAAAGCCAGCAGCCGAGCACACAGAAGAAAGCTGCTGCCAATGCCAAAACCGCCAGCACTCCTGCAGCAACAAACGCTGCCACCACCAATGACCAACCAGCTACACAGACGCCTGCCAACGACAGCATTATTGGCACCACCTGTCCGCTATGCGGCAAGGGCATCATCATAAAAGGACGCACCGCCTACGGATGCAGCAATTGGAAAAACGGTTGCAACTACCGAATAGATTTCAAATAGAAACACCACATCTTCCCGTGGCTGAGGTATCTACCCTGCCACGGGAAAATTGTATATTGACTTTTCATATAAGTATATAGGCGTTAGATGGATTAGCACACTGGCTTTTGATATATTATGGCAGGATGATATATCCTGCATAGAAATAATACAACACCCCTACAACAGTAGTATTTCGCTCTTGTTTTGCATGTCTGCTGTATGACAATGTAATAAAAACGATGTTACTACGTTTTATATAAGTAGCCAATAATGGCATTATAATAAAAAACATAACAACGTGAAGGGAAGAAATCACACACATATATTCATTATTGTCATGGCTTTCGTGGCACTGCTTATGGCAAGCTGCGGCTCTGAGAAAAATCTTAAAAAGGGCGAGAAGTATCTTGCCTTAGGCGAATACTACGATGCCGCATCGCAATTCAAGCAAGCCTACTCAAAGACAGCACCTAAGGACAAAGACAAGCGCGGACAGATAGCTCTTAAGATTGCACATAGCAACGAGCGCATCAATGCCACACAAAAGGCGGTGGCTGCCTATGGCAATGCCATACGCTACGGACAGGCATCTACCACCGACCGTCTTGCCTATGCCCGACAGTTGCTCAAGACTGGTGCCTACAAGCAGGCAGAAGAGCAGTTGGGCATGGTGCTCGACTCCATGCCCGACAACGAACTTGCCAAAAACGGACTCATTTCGGCACAGAACGCAACGAAATGGAAGCAGCAGGGCTCGCGCTATAAGGTGAAACGCATGGATATATTCAACTCCCGACGTGCCGACTACTCACCTGTGCTTAGTGGCGACCAGTACGACATGCTCTACTTCTCATCTACACGCAACGAGGCAACAAGCGACGAACTGAGTGGCATAACGGGTGCTAAACCTGCCGACATCTTCGTTTCGGAGAAAGACGAGAAGGGACGCTGGCAGAAACCCGAAGTGGTGACGGGTGGCGTAAACACTGGATTCGACGAGGGAGCATGCTGCCTTGCCCCCGACCAGCGCACTATGTATCTTACACAATGCCAGACCGACCCTTCATATCCACGCTATGCACAGATTGTAGTGGCAAATCGTGCCGATGCCTCTTGGGGCAAGGGCGAGGAACTCAAAATCACTGCCGACACACTGTCGAGCTATGCTCACCCTGCAGTGTCGCCCGATGGCGAGTGGCTCTACTTCACATCCGACATGCCTGGTGGCATGGGTGGACTCGACATCTGGCGCGCACGCATCACTCCTGCAGGGCTTGGTGGAGTGGAAAATCTGGGGGCTCCTATTAACACTCCTGGCGATGAGGCGTTTCCAACATTCCGCCCTAATGGCGATCTATACTTCTCGAGCGACGGACACCCTGGCATGGGCGGTCTCGATATATTCATTGCACGTGTAGGTGCCGATGGACATTACCACATAGAACATCCTGGATATCCACTCAACTCACAAGGCGACGACTTCGGCATGACCTTTGAAGGGGTGCACAATCGTGGCTTCTTCGCCTCTAACCGTGGCGATGCACGCGGCTGGGATCATATATATAGCTTCGAAAAACCAGAGATAATACAGAGCGTCAAGGGTTGGGTATATGAGCAAGACGGCTACGAGCTGCCAGCCGCACAGGTATATATGGTTGGCTCCGATGGCACCAACCAGAAGCTGAGCGTCAAAGGCGATGGTTCGTTTGAACGCACCTTGACACCCGATGTCGACTATATATTCCTTGCCACCTGTAAAGGATTTCTAAACCATAAGGAAGAATTACGTGTGGCACAAGCTGCCGACTCGCACGAATATGTGCTGCAATTCCCTCTGGCATCCATCACAGCACCAGTGCTTATCGACAACATATTCTACGACTTCGACAAGGCTACATTACGCCCCGAATCAACCAAGGCCCTCGACGAACTTGTGAAACTGCTCAACGAGAATCCTAACGTCACAATAGAGCTATCGGCACACTGCGACTATAAGGGTTCTGATGCTTACAACAAGCTGTTGTCGCAACGAAGAGCCGAATCGGTGGTAGACTATCTCACTGCTAAGGGCATAGCCCGCGAGCGCCTCTCGCCTGTGGGTTATGGCAAGGAAAAGCCAAAGACCATACGCAAGAAGCTCACCGAGAAATACACTTGGCTCAAAGAAGGCGATGTGCTGACACCCGAATTCATACAGCAACTCGATGCCGACAAGCAAGAGGTGTGCAACCAGCTCAACCGCCGCACCGAATTTATTGTGCTACGCACCACCTATGGCATGTTCGACGAGAATGGTAATCTGAAGCATCAAACAAAAAAGCCATCGCCTAATGAAGACGATGGCAATAGCAATGGTAAGGAAGATTTCGACTTTATCATAGAATAAGGTCTGCTTTATCATAGAATAAGGTCTGCTACACAACAGTATAGCATCAATTCTCCGACTCTATGGCATCATAGGCAAAAACACTGCTAAGCACCAATGCAGCCAGTCCCACCAGCAATGGCGTGGTGTAGCTGAAGCTGCCCAGATGAAGCCACTCTGCAGGCATCAGTCGTGCCATGGTGTCGCGCAGCGAGACAGCCATGTCGCCACACATAGCCTGCAAGCTGTTGCGTAGCAATTCTACCCCATTCAATATAAAGAAAAGGGCTATGCCTGCCACCATGAGCACTGCCGACCATACATTGTATATAATCCATTGACGTGTCGACACATCGCCAGTGATGCGTTCCATCACCTGCTCCGAAAAGCCATCGTCGGCAATGTTCATTGCTACGCTCGGCTCGAACAGCTGGCTCAGCAAGTCGTCGTCGATGGCGTTGGCATTGCTGGCAGTGAGCTTTTTATCATCGTTTCCCGTCATATCCGTTTTTCTTTAAAAACATTGTTAGTTTCTCTTTGCCTCTGAACAGGTGCGACTTCACCGTGCCTGCAGGCATTCCCATTATCTCTGCTATCTGCTCTATAGGATAGCCGTCGATAAGTTGCAGCGTCACGCAGGTGCGCTCGGTATCGCCAAGGCGTGCCAAGGCATCATACACATCAAGCCTCAGGTTGGCATCGACGTTGCCCGTGCTCAACCGCACCAATGGAGCATCATCGGTTGATGATGTGGGATGTTGGCGCCGCATGTAGTCGTAGAGCACATTGTAGGCTATTCGATAGAGCCATGTGGAGAATGCCGATGCGCCACGAAACTTGTCGATGTTCAGGAATGCCTTAACGAAAGTGTCTTGTGCCAGGTCGTCGCTGAGTTGAGTGTCGCCCAACGTCTGATGTAAAAAGAAGCGGCGTATTGCCGACTGATATTTCACCACCAGGCACCCGAAGGCTTTCCTGTCGTGCGATGATGCTGCCCGTTTTATCAACGAGAGTTCATCTGTTGTGCTTACCATTTTTCTAAGTCATCGCCACGTTTACGGTCAAAATTGTGTTTGTTGTCGTAGTTATGGCGCACCATAAACATCTGTCCGACACCGATGCATGCCACCAATCCGCCGATGCCAACCAATGGTTCGGCACCAAGGAACCAGAAGAACAGCATCAGTCCTAAACCTGTCGACACATTGCGCACGCCACGACGCCACATATATGCTGGCGATTTGCGGCTCAACGGCATCTGTTCATCGGGCAGCGGTGTGCCGTCTTCCTTCGACTTTTCCATTGCCATCTCCATCAAGCGCACATTGTCGTTATGTCGACGCACAAGATATCTAATCACCAATATCACTATTATGAGTGGCGAGAAGCAGAATAGCAGCACGAGTATAACAATAAATATCGCCATCATTATACCAAAGAAACTTGTTGTGCCAATAGCGGCGAGCCAAGAGAATGGGTCGTCATAGTTGCTGGGGTTGTATTTGCCTGAGGCATTAGTGCCTTTGTTGCCAGCAGCTGCCAGCGAGTCGGCATCGCACACGGTGGTGGTGTCGGAGAATGCCTCTATGCCTTCGTCGTCGGCATCGGCTTGTGACTGTGTTTTGGCAGCAGGTTGTTGCTGATTGGCATTGCCTGGGGTCGTGGCTACCGTCTCTGTGCGTGGTGTGTGACGATGGCGCTGTGCTGTGGCAGTGGTGTTAGAGCCAAGGATGAGTAGCATGGCTACTGACAATATTACATTTTTCATTGTTGCTTTATTGTTTTTTCGTTGTTTTGTTTTGCAAATCTGATTGTTTGACGAGCCATGTGGCTTTAAAGTTGCAAAGCTACAAAAAAAAGTATTATAAAAGGTAGAAAATGGTGTTTCTCAAGATTTTTACCTAATTTTGTAGACACAAAAAATCTCACAATAGTAAACACGATGAACCTTCCCGAAGATTTCGTAAGCTACACCCGCCAGTTTATGGGCGACGACTTGTTTGACATCGTTGCCAATGGTCTTGACAACGAGCCCAGTCCCACAAGCGTGCGTCTGAACCCGTTCAAGGCAAAAGGTCGCGATGTTCATGGCAGCCTGGCAGAGGCCACCGTGCCTTGGTGCGAGCATACGGGGCGCTATCTTAACACCCGTCCTAACTTCACCTTCGACCCACTGCTGCATGCAGGTGTATATTATGTGCAAGAGGCTGCATCGATGTTTGTAGACTATGTGGTGCACTCGCTAATATCACAGCCTGTGTGCATGCTCGACCTTTGCGCTGCCCCTGGCGGCAAATCTACGGCGCTGCGTGCTGCCCTACCCGAAGGTTCGCTGTTGGTGAGCAACGAGCCAATGCGTCCGCGTGCCCAAATCCTTAGCGAGAACATGCAGAAGTTTGGCCACGAGGATGTGATAGTAACCAACAACTATCCTAAAGACTTCCGCAAGTCGTCACTGCTTTTCGATGCCATCCTTGCTGATGTACCCTGCTCTGGCGAGGGAATGTTTCGCAAGGACGATGGAGCAAGAGCCGAATGGAGCAAGCAGAATGTGGCAGGGTGCTGGCAACTGCAGCGCAACATTATCAGCGATATATGGCAATGCCTGAAGCCAGGCGGTCTGCTCATCTACTCCACCTGCACCTTCAACGCCCACGAAGACGAAGATAATGTGGCGTGGATAGCACAGGAGCTGGATGCCGACATCATCACTCTACCAGTAGAGCAGCATTGGAACATCACACCTGCATTATGCGGCAATGCCACTGCCTATCGTTTTCTGCCAGGAGTGAGCAAGAGCGAAGGACTGTTTCTTGCCATCCTGCGTAAGCACGGCACTACCCCTACGGCATCTAACGCCGACACACGCACAAAAGGCAAGGCAGCCAAGGGCAGCAAAAATCAGAAAAAGATGCCTGCCATCAGAATTCCATTGCGCAACGCTGAACAATACTCGCTGCGACAGCTTGCCGACACCATGCTCGCCATACCATCGCGCTGGGCCGACATCTACGACATGGCAGAGAGCAAACTGAAGATTATGCATGCCGGCATAGCCATTGGCAAGGAAAAAGGCAAGGATCTGATACCAAGCCAGTCGCTCGCCTTGGCACGCCAGCTCGACACCACATCGTTTCCATGCGTAGAGGTGGACTATGTCGATGCCATCAGTTATCTGCGCAAAGAGGCAGTTACGCTGCCTGCCGACACGCCGCGTGGCTTTGTGCTGCTCACCTACAAGGGTTCGCCATTAGGTTTCGAAAAGAACATCGGCAACCGCGCCAACAACCTGTATCCGCAGGAGTGGCGCATCAAGAGCACACATGTGCCTACCGAAGCCGAGCACGATAATATTATAGAATAATAACACACATAAAATGCAACAATATCTCTCCCTACTCAACCGCATCCTTACAGAGGGCGCCACTAAGACCGACCGCACCGGCACCGGCACTAAAAGCGTGTTTGGAAATCAGATGCGATTCAACATGGCCGACGGCTTTCCGCTGCTCACCACTAAAAAGCTACATCTGAAGTCGATAATCTACGAACTGCTATGGTTTCTGCGCGGCGACACCAATGTGCACTATCTGCAGGAACATGGCGTGAGAATATGGAACGAATGGGCCGACGAAAACGGCGACCTCGGTCCGGTGTACGGACATCAGTGGCGCTCATGGCCCGACTACAATGGGGGCACTATCGACCAAATACAGAACGTTATCGACCAGATAAAGCACCACCCCGACTCACGACGCATGATGGTGTCGGCATGGAACCCTGCAGAAGTGGAGAAGATGGCGCTGCCACCATGCCACTGCCTGTTTCAGTTCTATGTGGCCGATGGCCGATTGTCGCTGCAACTCTACCAGCGTTCTGCCGACACATTCCTCGGCGTGCCATTCAACATTGCATCGTATGCACTGCTGCTGCAGATGATGGCACAGGTAACCGGACTTGAGCCAGGCGACTTTGTGCACACCACAGGCGACACTCACCTTTATCTTAACCACATAGAGCAGGCAAAGCTGCAACTGACACGACAGCCACGACCACTGCCAACAATGAAGATCAACCCCGATGTGAAGAGCCTCTTCGACTTCCGCTTTGAAGACTTCGAACTCGAAGGCTACGACCCTTGGCCACACATCAGTGCCCAGGTGAGCGTGTAACAACACAATCCCATTGGCATTGCCTCCATTCAAAATAACAACTAACAAATCTACACATCATGAACATAAGCATCATAGCCGCCGTAGCAGAAAATCGTGCCATAGGCTTCGAAAACAAACTGCTCTACTGGCTGCCTAACGACTTGAAACGCTTCAAAGCGCTCACCACTGGTCACACCATCATCATGGGGCGCCGCACCTTCGAATCGCTGCCTAAAGGCGCACTGCCCAACCGCCGCAACATAGTGCTAAGCCGACAAGAGCAGCACCACGAAGGCTGCGACACCTACACCTCACTCGAAGAGGCACTTAACCACTGTCAGCCCAACGAAGACGTATATATAATAGGTGGAGCAAGCATCTACGAGCAGGCACTGCCACTGGCACACCGCCTGTGCCTTACAGAGATACACGACACGCCTGCACATGCCGACGCCTTCTTCCCACCCTACAACGACTGGACAGAGACATGGCGCGAAGAACACGACACCGATGAGCGTCATCAGCAAAAATATGCTTTCGTCGACTATGAGAAGCGATAAGCCAACAAGGAATAAGCTCAACCTGAAAATGGCATTATGAAACAATAAAGAAACCAAGAAACAGCAAGAAAGCCAGGGTTAGCAATCTAACTCTGGCTTTCTTGCGTTGTAAAAATGTAAGTATAAAACGTCTGGTGTTCTACATCTGCACATCGTCCACCACTTCGGCTTCATCAAGGTCGTCGTCGTCATCATCGTCTATTGGAAGATTGTCGATAGACACCTGCCTGTTTATGGCGGCATTGAAAGAAATAATTGTCTCAGAGCGTGAAAGCCCCAGTGGCTGCAATTTGTCGTGAATAACATTCAGCAAGTCGTGATTGTTGCGAGCATACAGCTTTATGAACATATCGAAGCCACCAGTGGTGTAGTGACACTCCACCACTTCTGGAATCTTGCGGAGTTCCTCTACCACATCATCGAAGCTGGCAGGATTCTGTAAATACAATCCCACATATGCACACGTTTCATATCCCACACTCTCAGGGTCAATAACAAATTGCGATCCCTTCAGAATGCCCAAGTTAGTGAGTTTCTGAATGCGCTGGTGTATGGCGGCACCGCTGACATTGCACGAGCGAGCCACCTCAAGAAACGGAATTCGTGCATCGTTGGCAATAAGACGCAAAATCTTCTTGTCGAGTAAATCCAAATTGTGATGTGCCATTATTTAATTGCTTGTTTAATACTAGTAATAACGTGAATTAGATGAAACATAAGTGACTGATAATTTCGTACTTAGCGAAAACTATTATAGGCTTAATCTACTTAATATCAATAGTTTAGAAACAACAGTCGTAATAATCACCAATGACAAAGTTACTTAATTTTTCTGTATTGCACATAACTTCTACATTTTTTAATGCCAAAATAAATAAATACATCATAAAAAGCAGCTCCTTAAACAAATATTTTCTTTATTTTCATTATTTAATATTGTTTAGTTTTCCTATCTTTGTAGTAAATTTATGACAATTCTATCAAGAATAAGTCTATTGGTTTTAATCTAACCTCTGAACACTAACATTGGAAGATACTACCAACCTGTCTCCAAAGACAGACGCTTCATTGTATAATGGGCAGCCAACCGACACTGGCTCATCGTGTCCAAGTGCTGGACTTACCTCCCGCACGCCCTCCACTTCTGATGATGTCAGGAATGGGGTGTCGGTAGAGAATGTGCCTGCCGGAAACAAGCAATGGTTCGTTCTAAGGGTTTCGTATGGACGCATTGACAAAGCAAAGACCTTTGTAGAGGCAAAAGGACTAGAATGTTATGTTCCTTTGCGATATAAAGAGGTAAGGAAGCAAGGTAAGAAGCGAATCATCACCAAACCACTCCTCCCCTCCTTAATATTCGTCCATGCATCAGCAGAACAAGTTGAAACTTTGCTTCACGACAACAAGGTTGTGACAAATAAAAGCAGAGCCTTACTCAGCTACTACTTTGACCATACTGTTTATCGTCAAGACTATCCTGACCGCAATCCACCACTAACTATACATAATGAAGCCATGAACAACTTCATCCGCCTCACCTCTATCAAGAATCCGCACATCATTCCCGTCACTTCTGATAACACCCAGCTCAAGTTGGGTGATAATGTTGTTGTGACGATAGGCGAATTCAAGGGCATTCATGGCAAAGTGGCAAGAATTGCAGGTCAGCAGCGCGTAGTAGTTGAGTTGTTTGATGGATGCTTGGTGGCTACGGCGTATGTGCCGAAGGAAGCGATGAAACATCTTTAATTTAAATTTATTTATGGAAAATACATTATATATAATAGGAAATGGTTTCGATCTCCACCATGGATTAAATACTTCATATTTGAATTTTCGAAATTACTGTGCTAGTTTACTCCCATCATTATGGAGATTTTTATCAGAAATATATGGAGATGTGATAAATAACGATATGTGGTGGAGTGATTTTGAAAATATGCTAGGATGCGTAAATTATGATAATTTAGCACTATCAAACAATGGATTTGCTATAGGGGAGCAAAAAGTTCAAAATTTGTTTAAAGGTATGCTACCTCCACTCTTTGGTAAATGGATTAAACAAATTGGAGGAGATCCCCAAATAGACAAAGATCTCAATATTGATGCAGATGCACTTTTCTTTTCTTTCAATTATACCCTTGTTTTAGAAAGAACTTATCATGTTGACGAAAAAAAAGTATGGCATATACATAACTCTATCGATAATCCCGACAATATTATTATCGGGCATGATAGCGACGAAAGAAAACTATTTTCTACTTATTTAAGCAATAAAACAAACTATATTGTCAGTTCTGATTTTGTAGATAGAGTTAATCGTAAAATTGCACAAGGTTCCAAAAATGTAAAAATGATAATTGAGAATCACAAAGACCGATTTTTCGATGTATACTCCCCAATTAGACATATAGTAATAATGGGGTTTTCTTTTAATGAAATAGATATGCCTTATATTAAAGCCATAATTGAAGCAAATAAAAATGCCGCAGACATTGATTGGACGATATATTTCCATAGTAAAGGAGAAGACAAAGTTTTTATTCGTAAACTATTGTGAATAGGTATTGATTGCTCCAAAATAAATGCTCCTATTAATTGGTAGAATATTTAAATTAACATACATGTAATATGCAGTATCCGCTAATTTCAGAATATATTGAAGCAATTCTCTCTTCCGAAGATAATTTGGACAAATTGAGTAATCTCAGGCCTATTCTTGATGAATATGGCAATCCCATCATGTCAAGTGGCAACTTTGCCGTAGTTTTCAAAATGACTGATGGCGAGAAAAATTATGCGATCAAATGTTTCTTGAAGGAACAAAAAGGAAGAAAAGAGGCATATAATCAAATCTGTGATCATATAAGTAGTATCCATACAAAACATTTCGTTTCAACAAGTTATTATGAAAAAGAATTGTTTGTTGATACCACTCAAACTGAAGAGAATGAATTTCCTGTGCTATTAATGGATTGGGTTGACGGCTTAGGATTAAGTGAGTATATTTCTCGTAATTATGACAATAGCGAGAAAATGGCTAATCTATATAACAATCTTCAGGATATGATAGAGTGGCTATTACCATCGCATCTAGCCCATGGAGATTTAAAGCCTGACAATATAATTGTAACTGTCGATAGTAATATTGTTCTCATTGATTATGATGGAATGTTTGTTCCATCTATGCAAGGCCAATATTCACGCGAGCATGGCACTCCTCAGTTCCAATATCAAGGTCGAACGATTTCTTATTTTAATGAATATATAGATGATTATGCAGGCATTTATCTTGCGCTGATAATAAAGTTAATATCTATTGACCACAAACCCTTGGAGTTCTTCTTATCTATGAATAAGGAGGCTTTAGTCTCATATGCAAGTAAACACATAAACAACATCTATATTTCCAAGCTTCTATCTGCATTTCTCTTGGTTAATAGCATGGGATTTATAGAACATGAAATGTTGTATAATGTCTTTTATAATGAGCGGAAAAGAAAACGAAAATTAGAACTAAATCTTTTATCAAATGCCTTAAGGGGGGATACTCAAGCAATGATACAATTAGGTGACACTTATTCTAGAGGTGAGTTTACTCCCAAAAATAGTTATAAGGCATTGGAATTTTATTTAACCGCAAAATCAATGGGAAATACGAATGCTTCATGTGGAATATGTAAACATTTTTATCATTTTCAAAATGACTATTACAATATTAAAAACTTTCGTCAGAATCCTATTCATAAAGCAATGTGCAACCACAACATAGACTTCTCATTATGTAGAGAAGCTGAAGAAGACACGCTCAAAGACCAATATCATGCTAATGAATATTTCCAGAAGGCTGCATCATTAGAATTTGCGCCTGCTATTAACTGGATTGCAATACGAAAAGATACCTTTAGTATAAAGAAATTGGAACAAGCTGCTAATTTAGGATATGCCAATGCAAATAAAGATCTTGCTGATTATTACAGAAAGGGAAAACACGTTCAGCAGAACCTTAAGGAAAGTATTAAATACTATCAGCGTGCTGCAGAATTAGGAAATAGTGAAGCACAAACAATAATAGGAGAAGTTTATAGTAAAGGCATGGTTGAGTATCCTGTCAGTTGGATTGATGCTATATATTGGTTTGAAAAATCTGCCCAGCAAGGTAATTTAAAGGCTATACGTCAATTGTTCTTCTGCTATTTAAACGGAACTGGAGTCGAAAAAAACTATGATAAAGCATTCTCCTTAATTGACTATTATTATGATACTTCAGACTCTGTGATACTTTATCTGTTGGGATGCTGCTATGAAAATGCTATAGGTACAAGTAAAGACTACCAAGCGGCTTATAATTATTACTTAAAATCCGTACATTCATGGGGAGGATACACTTTGGCTGAAATACGTTTGGAACTATTGTGCAAGCAACATGATATAAAGGATGAAACATTTGTAGAACAATCTGAAATCGCAGAAATAGGCAAATGTGGTACAGGTACATACAGTTCCGATGGTCATCGTTTTTTATGTTATTGGGGTACATACGGAGAAGAGTATTCTGTGGCAGAGGGAACAGAAGTTCTATGCGATGATAGTTTTAATGACTTGTATTATGAGTGTGATGGGCATTATTTAAAAAAACTAATTCTCCCAGAATCATTAGTGAGAATTGGAAACAATGTTTTTTGTGCTAGTATAACAGATATTGAGTGCAAATCACTTAATTTTGTCGTTGAGAATGGCTTTCTGCTTTCCGATGATGAGAAAACTTTATATAGATATTTTGGAGCCGATGAGGTTGTGAATATACCTCCTACAGTTATTTTTATTAAAGGCGGTGCATTTAGTGAAAAACATGCAAAGCAAATAAATATACCTAAATCAGTAAAATATATCGGAGATAACCCATTTGCTGGCATTAATTATCAATTCTATTACTCTTGGAAAATAGAGGATAATATGCCATTTAAAATCACATGTGAATCCGAAAATTATAAAATTATCAACAATACATTGTATGATTTAAAAGGTAAAATAATTATAGCATACTGGGGACATGATAAAATAGTTCAGGTTGAAAAATGGACTAAGGGGATTGGTAAAAACGCTTTTTTTCAATCCAATATAGAGATTATAGATTTAACAAATTCTCAAATTAAAATTGTTCACGAAACAGCCTTTTATAGATGTTTTAACTTACATAGCATTCAAATTTCTAAAGGCACTATGCTACAATATAGAAGTCTGCTACCAACCTATTTACAAGACCTAATACAGGAAATATAATAAGTCATCCGATAACATAGGTATAAACTATGATAATAATAGAATCAAAGCGCAAAAAGCGGGAGAATATATTGAAGAAATATCCTAATGCCATCATTTGTGATATAACAAGTCAGGCGACAGATGGACTTGTAAAATTAAGTCCTTTCTTTCCACATGGCGGAATTCCTGTACCTTTTAGCCCTGACTATACGGCTACTTGTGTAGAGGCTGTATGGCAAGGTTTAAAAATTTTTGAGAACGAAGATGTAGACAAAAGTATGTTTCTAAATGGTACAATGAAAGGTATTAAAAGAACAGTAAGGAAACACGGCAAAGTTCTTGGCCATCGAAAAGGTGTGAATGGAGCGGAGATATTAGGTTATGTCGAAGCTAAACGATTGATTTATATACCGACATATCGTTGGATGCTCGAACATAAAGTAACAGATATAATAGAAAGACTTCGCAAAGCAAGCTTGATGAAAACAATAGTCTTGCTGGATTACAACACTTGCTGCGATGTAGATAGTTATACAAAGCCTTTATCTCATGCCTACCTTGTCAAAGCTTACGCAGAAGGTCTTTATCCGTTTGATGATCTCAGACCTTCAATGGCAACAGACAACAAAAAGTATTCACACAAACAGCTTTCGTTGTTTGAATAAAGATTATTATTATGGAAAAGAAGCACAATTGGCAAGCATATAAAGCCATCATAGAACAACAAGGTATTAAGAAATTGTACCATTTTACAGATCGTGACAACCTGCACTCCATAATTCAAAATGGTGGCCTTTATTCTTGGGCGGACTGCGAAGAAAAAGGTATCACCATTGCAAAGCCTGGAGGGAGCGACAGTTCGCGTTCGCTCGATGCACGTGATGGCTTGCAGCACTATGTTCGTGTAAGTTTTGTCACTCAGCACCCCATGATGTATATAGCTATGAACGAAGACAGGATTTCCAATCCAGTATTACTGGAAATAGACCCTCAAGTCATCTATTGGAGGTACAGCCAATATGCCGACAGAAATGCAACAAAAAATGGTGCTCGTGTGGGTGACAATATAGAAGATTTCAGGGCGATTCATTTTTCGGCCGTTAAGGCGAATAAACACTTTGATCTTGATGATGAAGAGCAGAAATTCTATCAGGCAGAGGTGTTGGTAAAGAATTTTATAC
Organism: uncultured Prevotella sp.; assembly: GCA_934215545.1. Taxonomy (GTDB): domain Bacteria; phylum Bacteroidota; class Bacteroidia; order Bacteroidales; family Bacteroidaceae; genus Prevotella. The sequence continues at coordinate 3,677 of CAKQAD010000015.1, read as the reverse complement.
CATTAGAATATATTACCAATATAAACAACTTCGGTATACCTATTCCGACTAAGTCCCAACAAATACAGATTAAATTGCCATATACAGCCCAGATTACTAGAAATACCCCAACAGCATTCATCTTCCTTATTGACCATTCGGTCAGTATGCAGAATATAACTACTCTTTATGGAGAAGAAATGACAAAGGCAGAGGCTGCTGCACGTATTGTCAATGCTCAAATTAATGAATTAGTGCTTAGATGCATCAAAATGGGAGATACTCGCCACTATTACGATATAGCAGTCATTGGATATGGAGAAAAAGCATACAGCGGTTGGCAAGGAGAACTTGAAGGTAGAGACTTCGTTTCACCTGAAGAGTTGAAAAATCATCCATATACTAAGATAGTCACAAGAAAAGAGATACGCACAAGGAAAGGGGTACAAGTAAAAGAAGTTGAACTGCTACAATGGATTAGTGCCCGTCACGATGGTAGTTGGACTCATTATCACGAAGCTTTTGATTATGCAAAAAATCTACTTGACAAATGGATGATAGAACATCATGAGAAGGATTGCTATCCTCCAACTATCATACATATAACTGATGGCTGGTTCAATCATGCTTCTCTTGATACGGTAATTCAAAAAGCAAATGAACTGAAGGCTATGTTTACCAATGACGGAAATGTCATCCTCTTCAATATACATTTTACAGCAGAGAAGGATTCAACTTCAATAGCATGTCCTATCAGCAAACAGGAGTTGGATGATGATTATTCAAAGGCTTTATTTGACATGTCAAGCCTTTTGCCTGAACGATATAATGCAGATATAGCACGCTGTCTTAATGATACACGTGACGGACGTCATGTTGCAATGGGTGTTAATGCTGATGCAACAACACTCATCAAACTAATGGATATAGGAACTCCCACAAATATAAGTAAGAATCAATGAAGTGTTTGTCAATTTCCAAAATAGAAGAAGATACCATAAATGAAGACGCAGCAAAATCTACAGAAAAGTGGATAGCTGTTTCCGATGGTGCTGGCGGCGGTGGCGTATTTGCAGACTTATGGTCTCAGTACCTGATAGATCATATTCCTAACGAACCTTTTATTGACTTTGATTCGTTTAATATCTGGCTCGAGGATATCTGGGAACCATTTTACAATGAATGTGAAGAAAAAGCTCGGCAAGAAGGAGGATTCCTGCTTAATAAATTCTATGATGAAGGATCCTTTGCTACATTAGCTGTAGTATGGAGAATTTCAAACGAAGAATACCATTGGATTTCATATGGTGATAGTGTAACTTTCCATTACAATAAAAAAACTAAAAAGTTAGAGCATTCATTTAGTTCTTTAGCAGATTTCAATAATCCACCATATCTCATCAATTGCAAAGATGAACCACACAAAGAAGGATTTAAACATGGAACCTTTATAACCGATGAGAATTCAATCGTATTTGCAACCACTGATGCTTTAGGACATTATATTATAATGATGTACCAAGTAGCAAACAGTAAAATGTTTGAGAAAGAATTAGCAACTGCAATAGCTGCTCAATCAAAGAACTCCAACTATATCCAAACTGCTCTATCTTTAGGAAACATTAATTTCGAAGATAGAGTTATTTATAAGTTACAAAACTCTTTGAGCAACAGGGTTAATTTTATTCGACATTGTAGAAAGCTAATTAAAGAAGGATTGTTGGCTTACGATGATTATTCAATAACTATATTATCATAAATGTAAATTCATGGTCGGATTCAAACTACAACAATATCTCCGTCTCAAGTACCCACAAGAGAATGCTCGCTGCGAATGTAAGGAATCCAAGAATCCGAAAAACTCATTTAAAATACTACAAGCGTAAGTTATGGCACTCGCAATAAACATAAATGATCTGCTTAACAAGCAGAAGATTGAATCCAACCGCATTGAGTTTAAGAAAGGTTGGAATCCAGGGAGCATATATCATAGTATATGTGCTTTCGCTAATGATTTCGACGACCTTGGTGGTGGATATATCATCGTTGGTGTAGATACCAACGACAAGACGGGTATGGCAATTCGTCCTGTAGAAGGTGTGCCAATTGAAAAGATTGATGGCATATTGCAGGAGATGGTTGCGTACAATAACAAGATGTCTCCATACTATTTGCCTCGTACCTCCGTGGAAGAAGTGGACGGCAAACAGGTGATTGTAATTTGGTGTCCAGCTGGTAGCTATCGTCCTTATTCCGTTCCAGTTAATGTTACAGCAAAAGGATCAAAGGAGTATTTCTACATTCGTAGCGGAACAAGTAGCATAGAGGCAAGAGGTGAAGTGCTCGTTGAACTGCGAGAGTTGGCTAACCGTATGCCTTTTGACGAACGAGGAAATAGCGACATACAGTTGGAAGACATCTCATTGGTACTTCTTCGTGATTATCTTGTCAAAGTGGGTAGCAAGTTGGCTGATGAAGTGATAACAACACCGCTTGCTACGATTCTTGACCAAATGGAACTATACACTGGCCCGAAAGAGAATCGTTTGCTTCGTAACGTGGCAGCCATGATGTTCTGCGAGAACCCAAACAAGTTCTTCCCATACACCCAGATTGATGTGGTGACATTCCCTAACGGAAAGATGAAAGACCCCAACAATTTTACCGAAGTAACATTCAAGGGCAGTGTTCCGCAGATGATAAAGCAGACAATGGATTACATCAAGAGCAATGTTCTCAAAGAGCATGTGCGTAAGGTATCGGGCAGACAGGAAGCAGAACGTTTTTGGAATTATCCATACGATGCTATTGAGGAAGCTGTTGTAAACTCCGTATACCATAGAGATTTCTTACAGCATGAACCAATAGAGATAACCATTGAGCCGAGCGGAATATCTATACTTAATTGTCCTGGTCCAGATAGAAGTATCTCCAAAGAAGATATTGCAAAAGGCGATATGCTGAAAAGCCGTCGCTACAGAAATCGAAGGTTAGGCGACTTCTTGAAAGAACTCGACCTTACAGAAGGTCGCTCAACCGGTGTTCCAACAATTCAAGCGAAACAGGCAGAGAATGGGTCACCACGCGCCATCTTTGAAACGACAGATGATCGCTTGACTTTCTTGGTTACTATTCCAATACATGAAGGGTGTTCAGATAGTTCGGAAACAAAGTCGGAAAGTTCGGGAACATCTCTGAGTAGTTCGGAGGAAAGTATAGAAACGGTTGGTTTTGGTTCGGAGAAAACATCAAATAGTTCGGAGAAAACTTCAAATAGTTCGGAGAAAATACTCGAACTAATTAAACAGAACCCCAAAATATCAGCAGCAGGAATCGCCATGGAAATTGGCATTAGCTCGCGAGGGGTTGAAAAGCAAATCAAAAAACTTCGTGAGGCTGGTATCATCAAACGCAATGGCGCAGACAAGGGTGGCTATTGGGAAATCGTAAATATGGACAACGACTAAAATAGTAGAACATGTTATTCGGAAACAAGATAAGGGCCCTTAGAGACGAACAAGGTGTATTGCAGCGCCAGTTAGCTGCATACTTAGAAATAGATACTCCCATGTTCAGTAAGATTGAGCGTGGGGACAGACGAGCAAAGCGTAGTCAGGTGACAATGTTGGCAGAATACTTTCATGTGGATGAAAAGGAAATGCTAACATTGTGGCTTGCTGACAAGATATTGGATGCGC